>JAGWBM010000032.1:0-2135 GCA_021295895.1 Pseudomonadales bacterium | reverse complement strand
AGCCAGAACGTCCGGGCCCACGAACAAGAACGGGATGCGAATGAGGACCTCCGGGAGTTCTGCGCCCTTGCGCATCAGTCCGTATTCGCCGACATAGTCACCATGATCGGCGAGAAAGATCACAATCGTGTTGTCACGCAGCCCTTTCGAGTCCAGATAGTCGAAGAAGCGCTTGACCTGATCGTCGATCAATCTAAGCATCCCCAGATAATTGGAGCGCGCACGGGGGAGTTGATCGGCATAGTCAGGGAACGCCGTCTCGCCAATATGTCGCAACCACTGATACTTGAAGCCCTTTATCTCAAGTGATGATTGATCAGAGAGCGTCGGCGGCAGCTTCTCGGGCGGAAACAGGGAGAAATAGGGTTCGGGTACCTGATACGGATTGTGTGGTTCGGGAAACGATAGCCACAAGAAGAAGGGAGAAGAATCACCCGAGATCGAATCAATCCAGTTCGTCGCAGCGGTAACCGCTCGGAATGGACATTGAACTTCCACGCCGAACGGTGCCGGATGGAAATCAGCGCGCATCCTAAGACCCGCCAAATAGTCGTCGAACGCGACTTCCCCATCTGTTCGGTTCCCGCCAGACCCACCATGGTGACCCAGAGGGAAATAGTAGTCCATCCGATCCGCGTCAACATGTGAGTGGTTTTTCCCACAGAGCGCGGTTCTGTACCCCTGTCGTCGCATTACCTCGTGAAGGTCCGTCTCATAAAACGCGTCGTCCTTGTTGTGATTCGTCCGCGCATGGGTCGCGCTAGGATACCGGCCGGTCAACATACTCACGCGTGCCGGAAGGCAGGCGGGCATCGTTGTATAGGCTCTATCGAACCAGGTGCCCTGCGTGGCGAGATTGTCCAGAAAGGGCGTGGTATCGAGTTGGAATCCTTCGCGCCTAGACACATCAGCCCGTTGCTGATCTGTCATAATTATGACGACATTCGGTTTCGTTGCCATTTTGCGTGCCTTTGCTGAAGGGTGAATGAGAGGGGAACAGCATGCCGCATTAGCAACGGTGGGCCCGCCGCCAGTCTCGACGCCATCGTTCTCTTTCCGTTCGATGATCACTGCATCCCGTTTCAAAGCGGCATCGAGTTGCACCTAGAGGGCAAACAGACCGGTCACGGTAACAAACCCGCGGTGCCGCTGGGAGAGCCTGGCGCCCACGACAGCGAGTGGATCGCATACTACGGCACTGTCCTCCGGGTCGGAGGTGAGCTTTGGGCTTCGAGAACGTGGGTGACGAGACCTTGTTCTGGTACGCGCCGTGGCCGGAGGAAGCAAGCGACGGCGTGCGCGTTACCGGTTGGCCGCGCGATCGGCTGGGATATTTCTCCCCCTACGAGGGCGGCATCTGGGCGTACGGGGGCGGATCGGACCCACGCTTCGTCTCCGCTCCCGTCGACCTGGAGGGTGGTGCGGCACGACTCGCCGTGAACGTCGAAGGGATCAACGAGCACAGCGCCATCACCGTCGAGATCCAGGACCACGCGTTTCACCTAATCGCGGGCTATGATCGCGACGCCAGCCAGGGACCCGTCGGGCCAGGCCTGGCTCAGCCGATTACCTGGCAGGGCCGCGACGTCATCGAGGGTGTAACCGGCCCAATCCGGGTGCGGGTGAACTTCGGCGGCGTCCCGCCCGGAGGATGTCCGGCTCTACGCCGTGTATCTCGATCCGGCGTGATCGGACAACGACGTCAGCGCAGCCTCCAGGGCGGTATCGCGTCCCAGTCGAACGGCTCGATGCCGTCGTCGGTGATCAGCCAGACGGACGCATCGGCACGATCCCCGTCGATGTCGAGAAAGCCGATGGTGCCGTACTGCGTGTCGTAGTTGTGTGGATAGGTCGGCGAGCCCGGATTCACGCACAGGATGCCGTCGATCTCGGTGATCAGTTCGGTGTGGCTGTCCCCGGAGACGATCACATCCGGCACCTTGTCCGGCCAGTAGCGAGCCACGAATTTCTCCAGCGTGAGCCCCGGCGGCCCCTCGTCGACGGGAATGTAGTGTGTGAGGCCCACCGACAACGATTCGATTTCCACGGTCCAGACGTATTTCACCCGCGGGTCTTCCGGCTGGATGGGACGCCCGCCGGATCCGTCCTCGCCGTTGCCCCGGGCGCAGTAGATC
>JAGWBM010000031.1:20044-20986 GCA_021295895.1 Pseudomonadales bacterium | reverse complement strand
TTCGGCAGTCGTCCGTTCCGCGACCCCCATCACACGGCATCGCTGGCCGCCATCGTCGGTGGTGGCAACCCCATCGCACCCGGAGAGATCACGCTCGCCCACCGAGGCGTGCTGTTCCTCGACGAACTGCCGGAGTATCAACGCAACGTCCTCGAGGCATTGCGGGAACCCTTGGAAGCCGGCGAAGTCGCGGTCGCCCGGGTCAAGCAGAGCGTGCGCTACCCGGCGCGTTTCCAGCTCGTCGCAGCGATGAATCCGTGTCCGGCGGGATACGTCTGCGACGAAACCCATTGCCGTTGCGCACCGCACCAGGTACGCCAGTACCGCAGTCGCATCTCCGGACCCCTGCTCGACCGAATCGACATCCGCGTCGAGGTCGGACGGGTTCCCGAGCAAGACCTCTGGGGTGATCCGCCACCCGCGACCGAGGACACGGAACTGCGGGAACTCGTCGCAGCCGCCCGGGACCGGCAGGTGCAACGCGCCGGCAAGGTGAACGCCGCCCTGATGGTCCGGGAGATCGAACGCTTCTGCAGGATGGCTCCCACCGCCGAGACGCTGTTGCGCCGGGCCGCGAACCGGTTTCGACTGTCGGCCCGCGCCGTGCATCGAGTCCGCAAAGTCGCACTGACCGTCGCCGATCTCGCGGCGGTGGACGAAATCGCCTCCCCGCATGTCGCGGAAGCTCTATCGTACCGGGAGTTCGATGAAGAGTTGGCGGGCTCGGAGCTTGCGCCGGAAAACCGCGTAGGGGACGGGCTCGCCCGTCCCGCACTCGTTGATGGCGGAGGGCAGGACGGGTGACGCGGCCTGGGACAAGCCCGCCCCTACGGGGTGGGGGAGTCTCGTGGTGAGCAAAACTCCCAAACCGACCGCGAGGTCGCGCTAGCCGCCGTCGCTGGATACGCCCGTCATGTGGTCGATGGCGGCGCGCAACTCCGT
>JAGWBM010000031.1:19590-19922 GCA_021295895.1 Pseudomonadales bacterium | reverse complement strand
TCAGGCCGCTCTCATGGCAAACATGGCAACGTAGGGTATAGACCTCGGCACCGCTTCTTCCGGTCGCCTGAACGATCACCGGCGCGGCGGCTTCCACGCCACCGCAGTCGTCGCCTTCGAGGCACAGTTCGCCGAATGGCCGCGTGCGTTCCTCGATATCGGCTACCGTGCCCGCCGGCACGTCATCGCCCACGGCCCCGACACCCACGAGGGCCACTCCGAAGTAGCAAAAGACTTTCCTGAGGTTGGACACCGCGACCGAAACTCTGCCTACAAAGAGGCGCGATTATACGCATCGGGTACCGTAGCGACAGGCTACTGTCCCATACGCC
>JAGWBM010000031.1:0-19558 GCA_021295895.1 Pseudomonadales bacterium | reverse complement strand
TCGTAGGGGCGGGTTCCGCGAGGAGATCGGCGAGGCAGCGTTCGCGCTTCGCTAGCACAGCCCGGGCCGAAGCCTCCTTCACGGGGCCGAAGCCCCTTATACCGGCGGGAAGCTTGGCGAGTTCCACGCAGGGCGCGTGGTTGGTGGAGTCGAGCCGTTCGACAATGGTTTCCACGTCCGCTTCGAACGTTAGCAGCAACTCACGTTCAAGCCGGCGGTCCCCGTTGTAGCGGAACGGGTCCACCGGGGTGCCTCGCAGCCAACGCAGTTTCGCAAGTACCCGGAGAACGGGTGCAAACCAGCCGCCGACCGCGATCTTCCGGGGCCGGCCGTTTGCGTCCCGACGCGCCAGCAGCGGCGGCGCGAAGTGGAAGGTGGTCTTGTATCCCGGATCGAACTGGCCACGCAGCTTGGCGGCGAAGTCCAAGGCGACCCCGGCCGGGCGTTTGGAAAAGAGCCTTGCCACCTCGTACTCGTCCTTGATCGCCAACAGCTTGAAGTAGCTCTCGGCGACCGCCCCGGCAAGCGCGTCCTCGGTTGGATGGACCCCCGACTCGGCAGCGCGTACACGTTCGATCAGTTGCTCGTAACGTCGGGCCAACGACTCGCCCTGGTAGTCCACCAGGAACGCGCGGCGTACGGCGATCTTGTCCGCCAGCGTATGCGACCGGTGCGGTTGCATCACGTCGGGGCGCACCGTGGGCATCGCGATCAGTCCTTCTTCCTCGGTTGTCGGGTTCGAGTCGAGGTGCGCCGCCAAGCGTCCGTGATGGAACGCCTTGAGATTGTCTGCGACCGCTACGCCGTTGAGCGTGATGGCCCGTTCCATGGCGGCCACGGATACGGGGATCGCGCCGGACTGATAGGCATAGCCGAGCAGGAACACGTTGGCGGTGGCGGTGGACGCGAACAGCGCGCGGGTGACGGCGTCCGCATCCAGGGTCGCCATGTGCTTGGCTCGGTTTTGAAGCCGGTTCGACAGCCTGGCGAGATCGGCACCGTCGCGCTGTCTCAGCACGAACTCCGATGTCGGCGCGACGTGGCTGTTCAGGACCACGGTCGTTCGCTGCGGAGAGGCGAGCGGGAGCACGTCGCGGCTCGCTGCCGTGACCGCGTCCGCGGCGATCAGCAGGTCGACGGAGACCGGCGGAATCCGGGTGGGAGGATGCGGGGCGTCCGATGGCGAGATCCGCACATGGCTGAGTACCGCGCCCCCTTTCTGGGCCAGTCCGGTCATGTCGAGCGTCGACACGTGCCGACCATCCAGATGAGCCGCCGTGCCCAGCAGTTGCGAGACCGTGACAATGCCGGTCCCGCCCACACCCGCTATCAGGATGTTGGCCGACTCAGTGTCCGTGACGGGGTCCGGTAGCCGTTCGGCGATGTCATCCTGCACCGGGGCTCGCGCCTTGGGCCGGGCGCCGGAAACCGTGACCAGCGCCGGGCAAAAGCCGTCGAGACACTTGAGGTCCTTGTTGCAGGCGCTCTGGTTGATCGTGCGCTTCACCCCGTACTCGGTCTCGAGCGGCTCCACGGCGACGCAGTTGGACTGTACGGAACAGTCCCCGCAACCCTCGCAGACCGCATCGTTGATGACCACCCGCACGTCGGGATCCCGGGCGAGACCGCGCTTGCGACGACGGCGCAGTTCCGCCGCACAGGTCTGTTCGTAGACCAGCACCGTGCATCCCGGTACACCCCTAAGCTCCCGCTGCACGGTGTCCAGCTTGCGGCGAGGCACGACGGGGAAGGCACGCTTTCGGTGTCGTCCGGGGTCGTCGCTAACGACGCGCACGTCGGCAACGCCTTCGGCACGAACCTGGGCGACGATGTCCGCCACGGACAAGCCACCTTCGACCGGTTGGCCGCCCGTCATCGCCACGGCGTCGTTCAAGAGAATCTTGTAGGTGATGTTCACACCGGCGGCGACCGCCGCGCGGATCGCCAGTATTCCCGAGTGGAAGTAGGTGCCGTCGCCGAGATTGGCGAAGATGTGCTGTTCATCGGTAAACGGCGCCTGGCCGATCCAGTTCACGCCTTCCGCGCCCATGTGCGTCACCGTCGCCGTGCTGCGGTCCATCCATTGCGCCATGTGTGGCGCGGCTTCGCTCGGGAAGGCGAGTCGAGGTGTTGTGGGGGCAGCCGGCGCAATACAGCGGGCGCCGTGCGTCCTTGGCGTTCAGGAGGTCATCCGGCAATGCGCCCGATGCGACCGCGAGTTGACCGAGGTAGCCGGTGTCGTTCACTCGCTTCAAGACGGCCGCCAATGTCGCGGCGATCTTCGGCACGTCCAGTGCGCCCGATGCTGGGAATCCACCGGCCAGTACCCCATCCTCTGAGCCATCCCCGGGCGCTGCAGTGGGACGCACGGGCTTACCGAACAGGATTGCCTTCAGCTGATCCTCGACGAAGGCACGCTTTTCCTCGACCACGAGGACTCGGTCGGCGCCTTGGCAGAACGCACGTACCTGCTCGCCGTCGAGGGGCCACGTCATGCCCAATTTGACGAGCCGAATACCCGCGTCCGCGATTGCCTCGTCGGAGCGGAGTTCCAGCTTGTCCAACGCCTCCCGGACGTCCGCATACGCCTTGCCCGCCGTCACGACCACCAAACGCGGTCGGGACGGCGAGGTGACGATGCGATCAATGGGGTTTGCGGATGCGAACGCCCGGGCCAGGCGCAGTTTCGTCTCCAAGCGGCTTTCCTGTTCCAGCGGCGAGTCGGAGAGCCGGATATGCACGTTTCGCGCAGCGAAGTGTCGGGGCGATGGCGACGCCCTCGCGTTGTCGTGGGGCGGCAGGACGAATCGGTGGCGGTCGAGATCGACCTCCACGCTGAGCGCGCTGTCCATGATGTCGGTCAGCGCGATCAGGCCGGTCCAGCACCCGGCGTAGCGGGACAGCGCCCAGCCGGCAAGACCGAAGTCAAGCACGTCCTGGACGTCGGCGGGTGCCAGGACCGGTACGCCGAGGTCGCGCAGTTCGTATTCGCTGGCGCAAGGCAGGGTCGAAGACTTGCAGCCGTGGTCGTCGCCGACGACGGCCAGCACGCCCCCCAACGGGCTCGTCCCCGCCGCGTTGGCGTGGCGTATCGCGTCCGTTGAACGGTCGAGACCCGGTGCCTTGCCGTACCACATCCCGAACACACCGGCATGACGGGCACCGGGGAACAGGCCGACCTGCTGGGTACCCCACACCGCAGTGGCGGCGAGGTCCTCGTTGATGCCCGGCTGGAAGACGACGCCGTGTTCTTCGAGTTGCGCCGAGTTGCGCCACAACTCCTGGTCCAGACCACCCAGCGGAGAGCCGCGGTATCCCGAGACGAAACCGGCGGTGTCGTTCCCCGCGCGTACGTCGAGACGTCGCTGATCCAAGGGCAGCCGGGCCACGGCTTGGATACCGGTCAGGAACGCGGTTCGCGCCGCCAGACCGTAGCGCGCCTCGGCGAGCGAGCGCGTCATGGCCGTTGGCGTGTCATCGAGCATCCGTGACCTCCTTGACCATGATATTCAAGAACAATCCTATGCCGAACATGAGAGGATATGCGTTGCTATTTTCTTATGAGACCCTTCATTACTGAAAAATGTTCCTAAGAACAGTCTTTATTTAGGATGGAAATGCCCATAGGGTAGGGAGTCGATTAGGAGGACCGACCAATGAGCAGCGAAACGCCCGAGAGCGGCTCTCCCACCGCCTCAACGCTGGACCCGATCGACCGCCGGATACTCGCGGAATTGCAGGAATCGGCGGACGTATCCATGCAGGAACTCGGCGAACGCGTCGGGCTCTCGCACACGCCGTGCTGGCGCCGCGTCCGACGCCTCGAGCAGAAAGGGTTCATCACCCGGCGCGTGACCCTGCTCGATGGCAAGCAACTTGGTCTCGCCGTCAACGTCTTCGTCAATGTCAACTTGAGGCGCCACCAGGAGAATGCCTTGAACCGATTCGAGGAAGCCGTCCAGGACATACCGGAGATCGTCGAGTGCTACACCGTGTCCGGCGAGACGGACTTCATGCTCCGGATCGTGGTCTCCGACGTCGGTGCCTACGAACGATTGCTCAAGGCCACGCTCGTACACCTGCCCGAGGTCGGCAACCTGACGTCGACGTTCGCACTACGCCAGGTCAAGTACACGACGGCCTTGCCCCTTTCGCACTAGCCGCTTGGCGCAAATCGCGACTGCAGGGCTTGGTCCGAGGTCCGAGAATGCGGCCGCATTCTCGATCGCGACCGCAGGGCGGGACGGGACAAGGCCGTCCCCTACGCGGCACCAACGACTAGCCGTCGTCGATGCTGACTAGCTCAACGCCTTCTTCGACCCGCTCGCCCGGGGCGAAACGCACGGCGGTGACCGTACCCGGACCCGGCGCACGTACTTCGTGCTCCATCTTCATTGCCTCGACAACGACCAGCACGTCACCGGCCCCGACGTGGTCGCCTTCGGAAACGGCGACCGAGACAACTTGACCTGGCATCGGCGCGAGGACGCGACCTCCCGCTTCGACGACCTCGGCGAACGCACCGGCGTCCGGCGCGATGAAGGTGATGCGCTCGGTGGCCCCCCCGCGCATCACGAACACGTCGTCGTCGACAAGGACGGCGCGTGCGACCATAACCCGGTCATTCACCACGGCCCGAAAGCGCCCATCGTCCGCGAGGGTTGGTGCATGGACATGGACTTCGCCACCCGGGTCGACAACTCGAAACCCCCCTTCCCCGGCGATCACCCGCACTTCGAAACCCTCCCGCCCACGGCGGGCCCGCAGCACTTGCTCGTGGGCCAGGTTCGCTTGGAAGGCATCGCGAAGCGACCACGGGTCGCCGCGGCGGTGCCGGAGCACCGATGCGACCGCCGCGATGGCCACGGCATTCGGGTCCGGTGCCGACACCAGCATCGCAGCCGACTCTTCGACGGTTCTCGTCGTATAGGTGCCGGCCACGAAGGCCGGATGGTCCAGCACGTTGGCAAGCCATGCGGCGTTGTGTTCCGTGCCGGCGATCTCGATCTCGTGCAGCGCGGTGCGCAGTGCCGCGACGGCCCGCGGCCGGTCGGCGCCGTGGGCGACGACCTTGGCCATCATCGGGTCGTAGTGCGCGGATATCTCCGATCCCGTGCGAACGCCGCTGTCGACCCGCACGGTCCCGGGGAACGACACCCAATGCAGAGATCCGGTGGAAGGCAGAAAGTTGCGGCGAGGGTTCTCCGCGTAGATGCGGGCTTCGACGGCGTGACCGTCGATGCCCACGTCATCCTGATCGAACGGCAACGCTTCGCCGGCGGCGATCCGCAACTGCCACTCCACGAGATCAAGCCCTGTCACGGCTTCGGTCACGGGGTGCTCGACCTGCAACCGCGTATTCATCTCGAGAAAGTAGAATTCCCCCTCCTCGGCCACGAACTCGACGGTCCCGGCCCCGCTGTAGCCCACCGCGCGTGCCGCCCGGATCGCCGCTTCTCCCATGGCGTCTCGGGTCGCGCCATCGACGCCGGGCGCGGGCGATTCCTCGATGACCTTCTGATGGCGTCTCTGCACGGAACAGTCGCGTTCGAACAGGGAGAGCGTCCGACCCGCTTTGTCCGCGAGAACCTGGATTTCGATGTGCTTGGGCGCGGTGAGGTAGCGCTCCAGCAGCACCGTGTCGTCGCCGAAGGAAGCGGCCGCCTCGCGCTTCGCCGCCGCCAACGCCCGCTCGAATTCCTCCGCATCCGACACGATCCGCATGCCACGACCGCCACCGCCCATGGACGCCTTGATGAGCAGGGGATAGCCAATCGACGCCGCGTGTTCGGCAAGTCCCCCCGGGGACTGATCCCCGCCATCGTAGCCGGGAACGACCGGTGCCCCCGCTGCCGCCACCAGGCGCTTCGCCTCGATCTTCGATCCCATGGCCCGGATGGCCTCCGGCGACGGACCGACGAATGTTGCTTCCGTCTCGCCAACCGCGGCCGCGAAGTCGGGATTCTCGGACAGGAACCCGTAGCCCGGGTGGACGGCTTGCGCACGGCTGTCGGCAATCGCCGACAGCAAGGCGTCCTGATTAAGGTAGCTCTCCGCCACCGGCGCGGGCCCGATACGCACGGCTTGGTCGGCTTCCTCCACGTGGCATGCGGCGACATCGGCGTCCGAGTAGACGGCAATGGTGCGGACGCCCATGCGTCGAGCCGTCCGCATCACGCGCACGGCGATCTCACCCCGGTTGGCGACGAGCAGCGAGTCGAACACGACTACATTCGGAAGATGCCGAACCGGGCACCCGGCGGGGTGTCCAGTTCCCGCCCGGCGACCGTCAGGGCAAGTCCCAGTACCCGACGCGTATCGATCGGGTCGATGACGCCGTCGTCCCAAAGCCGGGCACTCGCGTAATAGGGATGGCCCTCGGTTTCGTATTGCGCCCGGATCCCGTCCATGAAGGTCTCCTGCTCAGGCTCCGGCCAATCCTGGCCGCGTGCGGCCAAGGAGTCGCGGCGTACGGTGGCGAGCACGTGTGCCGCCTGTTCGCCGCCCATCACCGAAACCCGCGCATTGGGCCACGTCCAGAGCATTCGTGCCCCGTAGGCGCGACCGCACATGGCGTAGTTGCCGGCGCCAAACGAACCGCCGATGACGACGGTGAACTTCGGCACCTGGGCGCAGGCGACGGCAGTGACCATCTTCGCGCCGTCCTTGGCGATACCCGCGTTCTCGTACTTCCGACCGACCATGAAGCCGGTGATGTTCTGAAGGAACAGCAAAGGCACGCCGCGGCGGTCGGCGAGTTGGATGAAGTGAGCGCCTTTCAAGGCGGACTCCGAGAACAGGATGCCGTTGTTGGCGAGTATCGCGACCGGCAGGCCGAAGATGCGCGCGAAGCCGCACACCAAGGTGTCGCCGTAGACCGCCTTGAACTCGTGGAAGTCCGAACCGTCGATCAGGCGGGCGATCACTTCGCGCACATCGTAGGGTGTACGCGTGTCCGTGGGCAGTACGCCGTAGAGTTCCTCCGCAGGGTAGTGTGGCTCGACAATCTCACGCGCTTCCACGCTAACGCGGAAGCGGATGGGGCTTGCTGCGATGGCCTCCCGGGCAAGTGCAAGGGCGTGTTCGTCGTCCACCGCCAGATAGTCCGTTACGCCGGAACGCCGCGAGTGGACATCGCCGCCGCCCAGGGCTTCGGCGTCCACCTCCTCCCCGGTGGCGGCCTTCACCAATGGCGGGCCACCGAGGAATATCGTGCCCTGGTTCTGGACGATGATCGCCTGATCGCACATCGCGGGAACGTAGGCGCCGCCGGCCGTGCAGGAACCCATGACCACGGCGATCTGGGGGATTCCCGCGGCCGACAGGTTGGCCTGGTTGTAGAAGATCCGCCCGAAATGGTCCTTGTCCGGGAAAACCCCGGCCTGCATGGGCAGGAAAGCGCCCCCCGAGTCGACCAGATAGATGCAGGGTAGGCCGTTCTCCCGCGCGATCTCCTGGGCGCGGAGATGCTTCTTGACGGTAATGGGGTAGTAGGTGCCGCCCTTTACCGTGGCGTCGTTGGCGATGATCACGCACTCCTGGCCCGAGACACGTCCAATGCCGGCCACGAGTCCGGCCGCCGGAATGACGTCGTCGTAGAGTTCGTAGCCGGCAAGTTGGCCGATCTCGAGGAACGGCGAGCCCGCGTCGAGCAGACCGCGCACCCTGTCCCGGGGCAGCAGCTTGCCGCGTCGGACGTGCCGCTCGCGGGATCGTTCGTCGCCCCCCAAGGCGATGCGTGCGGCCAAATCCCGGAGTTCCCCGGCGAGTGCCCGGTGGTGTCGTGCGTTGGTCTCGAACGCCGCGGTGCGGGGGTCCAATCGGGATTCGAGAACGGCCATGGCACGAGTATAGGCCAGCGTCGACGTTCGCCGGGCGTCGTTACGTCGTTACGGGGCAATCCTGAGGTAGGGTTTCAGGACGAGTTCGATGCGGGCGACGGTCGCCGAATGGTCCTCGCGATCCGGATCGTCGGCCATCACCCGATCCAGCACCGACGAATTGAGGATGGACTCGATTACGGCGGCCATCTCCCGCGTGTCGACGTAGGCATCGAGATGGCCGCGCTGCTGCGCCGAGGCAAGCAGATCGCGAAGGTACTCGCCGATGCCCGGGTCTAGGCAGCAAACCGCTGACCTACCGTCACGGATGCTCTCGGCGAGCGCCTCCAACCAGAGTTCTCGCTCGGCTTGGTCGACCCATGCGGCGATCGAGCGCGCGAGTGCCCTCAACGCCGCGACGAAGTCGGCGTCCGTTGCTCGCTGGTCCGTGGCGTCATCCCGGGCGAGCAGGGCCAACGCGATCCGTGCCTTTGAAGGGAAGTAGTTGTAGAGCGTCTGATAGGCGACATCGGCGGCGGCAGCGATGTCGCGCATGTTCGCATTGCGGTAACCTTTGCGTTCGATGAAATCGGCCGCCGCGGCCAGGATATCGGCGCGCGTGCGGCGTTTTTTCTTTTCCCGGAGCGAGGTCGACATCTCAAGGGTCGGACAATTCGTGCGCCAATATGGCACGGTCACCGGGTGCCGACAACGCATCGTCCGGCATGCCTTTGCCGTCGTCGCGTTCGCCAGCGTAAGTCCCGCGTCCGCACAGGTTACCGCGCAGAGCCTCATCGAGGGTGCCCTAGACTTGACGCGCGGCACCTCCTCCTATGCCGAGTTGACGATGACCATCCACCGTCCAAGCTGGGAGCGCACGCTGAGTCTCGTGGCGTGGACCCGTGGCCGCGAAGACGCGCTCATACGCTTTACCGCCCCACCCAAGGACGCCGGCACGGCGACGCTGAAGAAGGGCGAGCGCATGTGGACCTACGCACCGAAGATCGGCCGCGAGATCCGCCTGCCCTCGAGCATGATGTCGCAGCAGTGGGCGGGATCCGATTTCTCGTACAACGACCTGTCGCGCACGGACAACTACCTGCGCTACTACGACTTCGCGATCATCCACACCGAGCCACGCGACGGCCACACCGTCTATACCCTGGACATGGTTCCCCACGACGATGCGCCGGTGGTCTGGGGCAAGGAAACCCTGGTGCTCCGCGACGACTACGTGACGCTCGGCCAGACCTTCTACGATCAGGGATTCGAGCCGGTCAAACGCATGGAAACCCTGGAGGTCGGCGAACTCGGAGGGCGTACGTTCGCCTTGGCGATGCGCATGCAGACGGTGGACAAGGACGACAGCTGGACCGAGGTCCGCTACCTTGCCGCCGACTTCGACGCCGACGTCGACGACAATCTATTCACCACGTTCTCCCTCAGGGGGCGCTAACGTGGCCGATCGATCTCCGCGGACCCGGACGCTGTTCGTACGCGTTGCCTGGCGGAATCTCTGGCGTCGGCGGCTGCGCACCTGGATGTCTGCCAGCGGCATCGGCTTCGCCATTTTCCTCGTCACCGTCGGCATGTCGTTCCAAGCGGGCACCTATGACGCGTGGATCGAGACTGCCACGGGACTGATGTCCGGCCACGCCCAGGTTCAGCATCCGGCGTATTTCGACAATCCCGAGGTCCGCCATAGCCTGGCAGAGGGAACCGACCTGGCCAGCCAATTCGAGGGAGTTCCGGGTGTCGTGGCCGTGGCACCCAGGGCCGAGGCGTTCGCCCTCGTTTCCGTCGGCGAGCGTAGCTTCGGCGCCATGGTCATCGGCGTCGATCCCGTACGAGATGCGGCACTCTCGGATCTGTCGACCCATCTCGCGGCTGGCGAGTACCTGCCCAGTCCCGATAGCGCGTTCGTCGGTACCGCCCTGGCCACGAACCTCGGCATCGAGGTGGGAGACGAGATCGTCGTCCTCGGCTCCGGTGCGGAGGGTGGCGTGGCCGCCCTCGTGTCTCGGGTCGATGGCATGTTCGAGACCGGCCGGGTGGAGGTCGACCGCAGCGTTCTGCAGGTAGGGCTTGCCGCTATGCAAGCCGGGTTCGAACTCGGCGACGCCGTGCATCGGGTGGTCATCAAGACTCGCGACGCGCGCGGTGTCACGGGGATGCGCCCTATCCTTGAGGCTGCGATGCCAGCGGGCGGGCGTCTCCTCGACTGGAACGAACTGCTGCCGGAACTGGAACAGGCCATTCAGATCGACAGGACCACGGCCGCGATGACGTATTGGCTCTTGCTGGTCGTGGTGGCGATGTCGGTCGTCAACGCGTTCATCATGACGGTGTTCGAACGCACGCGGGAATTCGGCATGCTGCTCGCCATCGGCATGCGCCCCGGTTCGATCATCGGAATGCTGTCCATCGAAGCCGTCTGCGTGTGGGCCATGGGTACCGTGATCGGCATCCTGCTTTGCCTCCTGGTCGTGGTGCCCCTCGGCATGGTGGGCATCGACCTCGCCGGCATCGAGGGCATGGACGCCATGGCCGGACAGCTCATGATGCCGGATCGGCTCTACCCGGCGCTAAACGTCGAGGTCCTCGTCGAGTCGCCCGGTTGGATGCTGCTCGGTACGCTGATCGCCGCGCTGATCCCCGCCCTCCGGGTCCGGCGTATGCAGGTCGTCGAAGCCTTGCGGGAAGAAGAATGAACCGGGCGCGACGCATGCCGGTCAAGCTGCTGATGCAACTCTCGTGGCGCAATATCTGGCGGCATCGCCGCCGCAACGCCATCCTCCTGTCGGCCATCGCCATCGCCGTCACCGGTGTCACGCTGTTGAACATGATGATGCGGGGCATGCAGCAGGACATGATGAATACCGCCATCGAGAACCTGACCGGCCACGTGAAGATTCTGGCCCCGGGCTATCGAGACGATCCGGGCATCGAGCGTGGATTCGAGGTGGTCGAAGGCTGGCAGACTGCGCTGCCCGGCGGCGTGCAGGGCTGGGCCAAGCGCATCCGTGTTCCTGCCGTGGTCATGAGCGAGCGGGAGACGAGAGGAATCCAGCTCCTCGGTGTCGACCCGGTGCGTGAATCCATCTCGTTTCTCGGAGACGCCACGGTGGACGGTGAACGTCTAGCCGGGCCCGGCGACTCCCGCCTGCTTGTCGGGGGGTTGCTCACCGAAGCACTCGACACGGCGCCGGGCCGCCGACTCGTGCTGGTAACCCAGGGCGCGGATGGGCGAACCCGGGAAGCCGGTTTCCGTATTGCGGGTGTCTACCGGGCCGAGATCGCGGGACTGGAAAAGGCTTTCGTATTCACCGGCCTTGAAGCCCTCCAGCAATTGTTGGGCACGGACAAGATTACCGAGATCTCCATACGCCTCGACCATGAAGACCTCGAGGCGCCCACCATCGCCGGACTTACCGGGAGCGTCGAGAACCTGGACGTGCTGAGTTGGCGGGAGCTTGAACCACAGGCGGCGTCGATGGTGGAGATCAGCGACATGGCCATCTACATACTGTTCGTCATCGTCATGGGCGCACTCGTCTTCGGCCTGGTCAATACGCTGGTTACCGCCGTGATGGAACGACTTCGGGAACTGGGCATGTTGCGCGCCATCGGCATGCGGCCACGCGTGGTGGTCGCCCAGGTCGTCGTGGAATCGAGCATCATCATGGCCATCGGCGTCGCGACGGGTTTGATGCTCGCCGCGGCCATGTTCGCCTTCGTCGCCGACGGCATCGACTTGACCGCCTTCGACGATAGCCTGGCGTCGTTCGGCATGCGGCCGACGTTCGTGCCGGTGTTCGACATCCGCGATGTCGTCCTCGTCGTGGTGCTTAGCCTGGCGTTGAGCGTTCTCGCCAGCTTCTATCCCGCGCGACGCGCAGTGAAGATCAAACCCCTGGACGCGCTTAGACGTTAGGCACGACGCTCGCTCCAAGGCAGGGCTCGTAGCGAGGCAACAAAAGGAGCATTTGTTTTCATGGTAGTGGAGTGTCGAGACGTAAGCCGCACCTACGACGACGATGCGGTACCCGTACACGCGCTGCGCGGCGTGGACTTCCAACTCGCCGCCGGCGAGTGGGTGAGCCTGGCCGGACCTTCCGGGTCGGGCAAGTCCACCCTGCTGCACGTCATCGGCGGACTCGACCAGCCAACCACCGGTTCAGTGGTCGTCGACGGTGTTGAGGTGACCGCGCTGTCCGCTGCGCAACTGTCGGATCTACGCCTCGACAAGATCGGCTTCGTGTTTCAGTCCTATAACCTGATTCCCGTCCTGTCGGCACTCGAGAACGTCGAATTCATTTTGCAATTGCAGGGCGTGGACCGGGCGGAGCGCCGATCCCGCAGCCGCGAAGCCCTGCACTCCTTGGGTCTTTCCGACCTCGAGAACCGCCGACCCGGGGAGATGTCGGGGGGTCAGCAGCAGCGCGTGGCCATCGCCCGCGCGATCGTCACCGAGCCGGTACTCCTGTTGGCCGACGAACCGAGCGCCAATCTCGATACCTCCACCACCCGGGAACTGCTCGAGGTGTTGCAGTCCTTGAACCGTGAACGGGGCGTGACCATCCTGACGGCAACGCACGACCCCATGGTGATGGGCTACACGACCAGACAGGTCAATCTGCGCGACGGCAACGTAGTCGGCGACAACGCTTGACCCACCCTCGACGAACCCGCAAGCAAAGCGACCGGGTGCGGTTCGCGGTACGCGCGCTGTTCACCCTCATGACGGCAAGCGGCCTCGCCGCCGAGTTCGACGCCCGCGTCAAGTGGCATTCCACCGCTCAATGGCTACCCGCCACCGACGCGCAACGCGATGCGACGGGCGAGTCGCGACCCCTCGACCACGGTGCCGACCTGCGCCTTCTGTGGCGTCGCAACTTCGATGACCTGACGGTCGTGGTCGACCACGCCAGCACCTACCTCGTGGGCGATACCGTCGAGTCCGCCGCCGACTCCGGCCCCACCTACGACCAAACGCCAACGGAGGACGAGCGGCGACTCCTGGACCTGACCTGGGAGGTCGACGAGGGGAATCGTCACCGCCTGCTGCACCGCTTCGACCGCTTGGCACTGAAATACCGCACTCCCCGATGGGCGGTGACGGTCGGTCGCGACGCGGTGAGTTGGGGCAGCGGCCTGGTCTTCCACCCGATGGATCTCTTCAACCCGTTTGCGCCGACGACCGTGGATCAGGACTACAAGGCTGGCGCCGACCTGATCCGGATCGAACGACTTTTCGACGACGGTTCGGACCTCGAAGTGCTAGCGGTCGCGCGGCACGGCGAAGTGGCGGCCGGCACCGCCAGTGTCGCGTTCAAATACCGGGCACTCGTCGGCGGCAGCGAACTCGACGTCCTGGCCGCACGTCACTACGGCGGCGGGGTGGTCGGACTGGGCTTGCGCGCACCGATCGGCGGCGCCCTCATCCGGTCGGATCTCATTGCGGTAGACGAGGTGGACGGTTGGACGTTGTCGGCGGTCGTCAATGTCGACTACAGCTTTCGGATCGCCCAAAACTCCGTCTACGTTTTCGCGGAGTTCTTCCGCAACGGTTTCGGCGTAGGACGCCTGCCCGACGACCTAGACCATCTGCCCGAAGCCCTCACGGAACGCTTGGGACGCGGCGAGACGTTCACGCTGATGCGGGACTACCTCGCCGTCGGTGCACAGTTCCGCTGGCACGCCCTGGTCAGCCAGAGCCTCAGCCTGATCGCCAACGTCCGGGACGCCTCCAAGGTTCTGCAGACGTCCATCGGCTATGACTTGAGCGACGCTGCCCGACTCCAGGTCGGTTTCATCAAGACACTCGGCGGGCACGGCGACGAATTCGGCCGGATCGGCACCGGCGACGGACTCACGATCGGCGGCGGCTCCCGGGGTTTTCTGCGGGTGGTGTACTTCTTCTAGCGAGCGCGCCCGCTGAATCGCATGGATTGATCGTCAGGGAGACCCTAACGCGCCCGCACCCGGGACGTGCGGTTTCTCCGGCAGCGGGACGGGACAAGCCCGTCCCCTACGGTCGCGTTGTTCCTTGCGCGCCGCGTCCCAGCATCGGGCAAACCCCGGCTGCCCCTGCCTAGCGCCGCTCGAATGCACGCGTACGGGAATTCGAGCGTCTGCCCTCGTCCGGCCGTGCGTCACTGCCGGAGTCGCTCTTCTGCGGCGTGGCCGATGCGCGTTGCACCGGGCGTTCGCGTTGCGGCGTGCTTCTGCTCGGTGCGGCGCGTTGCCCTCGAGCCGACGGTCTCGAGGTCTCCCTTGGTGGGGCCGAACGTACCGGTGGGGCCGAACGTACCGGCGGAGTCGAACGAACCGGCGGAGTCGAACGCACTGGCGGGGTCGAACGCGGTCGGCTTTGAATGCGCGGTTGGGCTCGTTGCCGTGGCGGTTCAACCACTCGGGGCTCCGAACGCCGTTGGAATGCCCGCGTATCCGGGTTCGAGCGGCGCGCTTCCTCCCTCGCCCTGGCGCCGTCGTCGCGCGCGGCCGGCCGTTGCTGGACCGGCGTCGTTCGCGGCGATACGATCCGCGCTGGCGCTCGTTGCTCAGGACGTCGTTGGAACGCTCGGGTACGAGCATTGAGGCCGTTTTCGCGCGGTTCGGATGTCTCGATTCGATTCGTGACGGTCGGCCTCTGAACCCGCTGCCGGGAAGTCGGGGTCACCGTTGCCGGCGGTACCCCTTGGCGCGCCTCGCGACGTTGGAATGACCGGGTCCAGGCGTTGCGGTCGGTCGGGGAGCGGTCGTTGGTTGCCGACCGGCTGGTGTTCCCCTGTTCGACACGCGGCGTCGCGACATTTCGCGTCGGGCTCGCCGCGACACCGAAATCCCGGCGCTGGAACGACCTGAGACGTGGGTTCGTCGGTTCCGTTCGGGAGGGGCCTCGGACGTTGCTCGGTGGCTGCCCCGCGCCTTGGGACGCGCGTAGCCGGGGGTTGGTACGGCGACCTTCCTCGACTCGCGGCTCGGCCCGGCGTTGGGTGGCCAGTTGAATCCGCAGGTGCCCCGGATCCACTTGGCGCCAGAGCGCCCGGGGTCGGGAGACGACTGCCGGCCTTTCGTTCCCCTGTGGCCGGACCCCGCGTCGATCCCGGTCGCGACGATCATAGCGTCGCCCGTCGTGTCGGTCTGCCCGATGCCGGTGGCTGTCGCGACGGTGATGGTGGCTCGGCAATCGGAAACTCAGGTTGTAGCACCGCCAGTCCCAGGTCCCCGGGAAATATCGGTAGGTCCAGCCGCCGTAGTCGCGGAAGACGTAGTAGCGGGCCGGATCGTAGATCCACGACACGCGGTAGCTGTGGACCGGCCGATTCACGTAGCGGTACACCGTCCGCGTGCCGTAGACGGGCTGTTCGACGACGGTCACCTCGTTGACCACGGTTGACGTCGCCACGGCGGGTTCGACCACCTCGACCGCTTGCACGACCTCGGCGGACGGGTCGTCTACCGCGATCCCGGACTCGTCGACCGGCACTTCGTCCCCGACCACGACCTCGCGAACCGTGGCGGTGGCCGCGGCGAGCAACGCCGAGCGAGGCTCGAGGACCGCCACGAGAAGGTTCAGATCCAGAGCGCCCGTGAAGTCGACCACCCATTCAACGCCGGCTTCTCCAACATCCGCTGCCGGGATGCGCACCTCGTACCAGGATCCGGCATCGCCTAGCGGAATATCGACGGCCCCGGATGCCCACTCGTCGATGAGCAACTCGGCGCTACCGCCCCTGCGGGAGCGGGCGATGAGGACGACCTCGCGCAGATGGAAGTCGGCAGCGGCGAACGCTGTCCGCTCGTCGAGCATCGCGTCCACGTCGAGATTCTCGCCCCGGGTGATGGTCACGTCGTCGACGGGAATCTCGACACTGATCCGGTACTGCTCCGGGTCTGCTTCTGGCGCCACGTCGGGAGTGGCTTCTGGTGCCACCTCGGAAACGACTTCCGGTGCCACCTCGGGATTCGCATCCGGTGCGGCGTCGCGAATGACCTCCGGTACCGCTTCGGCCGCTTCGTTCGCGTCGACGCTCTCGCAACCGGCACATCCGGCCAGGCAACCCACGGCAATCGCAGCCCCAAGCGCACTGTTCCCGTTCATGTCCACCTCCACCGGTAGTTCAGTGCCCGAGCTTAGTAGCGCGCAAGTGAACCGAAACTGAACACGTTGCCTGCAATTTGCGCGGCGGTCGACCTCGGCATCCGGACGTCGGATTTGAATGCCTGCGGGCGAAGCGGCTAATGTGCCGCGTTCACAAGCCCTCGGGAAGCCCAATGGCAGACACTCGCATCGCATGGAACATGGCGCCCCAGGGCCATCCCCTGCCGCGTGGAAGGACGCGCCGTCGGCAAAGACGCGCCCTCGCTTCACTTTCCGCCGAAAGGTTCGATGGGACGGGACGAGCCCGTCCCCCACATGCTTCGTGCCGGCCTCAACGTCACCGGGCGGCACTGGCCCTGTTCGCCGTTGTCGCCTGCGCAGGCTTACCGGCACCTGGGTCGCAAGAAGCCAGCGGCAAGGTGGGTGCCGTCGCTTCGCGTTCGCCGCTTGCGACGGAGGTGGGAATCCGTGTGCTGCGCCTGGGCGGCAACGCCATCGACGCTGCGGTGGCCATGGGCTTCGCGCTGGCGGTGACCTATCCCTCCGCCGGCAACCTCGGCGGCGGCGGGTTCATGGTGATCCGCCTCGCCGGCGGCGAACTCGTCGCCAACGACCACCGCGAGAAAGCCCCCATGAAGGCCCATCGCGACATGTTCCTAGACGAGGGCGGCGAGGTCGTCGACGGATTGTCCACCGCTTCACACCTGGCCGTCGGGGTACCCGGCAGCGTCGATGGTCTACTCGGCGTGCTTGAGCGCCATGGCACGTTGTCGCGGCAGGAGGTCATCGCGCCGGCACTCGCCCTCGCGCGGGACGGTTTCCCCCTGCCGGCGGACCTTGCCGGGCAGTTCGACCGCCTGCGCGGACGTTTCGAGTCCTATCCCGCGAGTCTCGCCAAGTTCACGCGGGACGACGGAAATCCCTTGGTTGCCGGCGAGGTGTTCCGCCAACCGGACCTGGCGGCGACGCTTGCCCGCATCGCGGATCACGGTCGAGCAGGGTTCTACGAGGGAACCACGGCCGATCTGCTCGTCGCGGAAATGGGTCGCGGCGGCGGCCTGGTCAGCCACGAGGATCTCGCCGCGTACCGGTCCGTGTGGCGCGAACCGGTGCGCGGGACGTACCGAGGCCACCAGGTCGTCTCCATGCCGCCGCCGTCTTCCGGCGGCGCATTGCTGATCCAGATACTGAACATGCTCGAACCCTACGATCTGGCGGCCCTTGGCCGGGGCAGCCCGGCCACGGTCCACCTCATGGTCGAAGCGGAGCGACGGGCATACGCCGACCGTGCCGAGTACCTAGGCGACACCGACTTCTACGAGGTGCCTCTGGGCAGACTCATTGACAAGGACTATGCGCGCCGCCGGTTCGCGGACTTCGACCCCGACGGCGCCTCCCGTTCAGAAGACGTCGGCGCGGGAACCTGGCCGTCGGAGAGTCCCGAGACGACCCACGTCTCGGTGATGGACGGCGATGGCAACGCGGTGGCGTATACCACCACGCTGAACCTCGGCTACGGATCGAAGATCGTCGTGACCGGCGCCGGGTTCCTGCTCAACAACGAGATGGACGACTTCTCCAGCAAGCCGAATACCGCCAACTCCTTCGGACTGATTGGCGGCGAGGCCAATGCCATCGAGCCGGGCAAGCGCATGCTGAGTTCCATGACGCCAACGTTGGTATTGCAGGACGGCGAACCGGTGCTGGTCACGGGCAGCCCCGGGGGCAGCACCATCATCACCACCGTCCTGCAGGTCGTCACGAATGTCGTCGACCACGGCTTGGATGTCGCGACAGCGGTGGCGGCACCGCGATTCCACCACCAATGGCGACCGAATCAGATCCGCTACGAACCCGGGGCGATTACGGCGGATGCGCTTGCCGACCTCGCGAGGATGGGCCATGTCGGGTTCGCCCAAACCGCGGGGCTTGGCGATGCCAATTCGGTGATGCGCGTCGACGAGGAGTTGATCGCCCGCTCCGACCCACGCAACGCAGGCGGGGCGGCTGCGTTTTGACGAGCCACTAACGGAAGAACCCAACTTTTTGCGGCCGAGTGGGGCGAAAGCCGCATTTTTCAAGGCCTTTTGTTTAAGGCTTCCAACCCCTATTTCCCGGTTCATCGATTGTTTGACCACTGGAAATAGGAGAACCGAAATGAACATCGTACGCTGGAACGCTTTTCCCCTGCGAAGCCGCGAACTCGATCAGGTGTTCGACCGCTACGTCCTGCCGGTACCGGGATCGTTCGCTACGAACGGCGACGACTGGCGACCGCTGGTCGACATCCGCGAGACCCAGGACGACTACCGCGTCGAACTCGAACTGGCTGCTGTCGATCCGAAGGATGTCAGCATCACGTTGAAGGACGGCATCCTGAGCGTCTCCGGCGAACGGCAGTTCGCCGAGGATGACGAGTCCGGGCGCGTACACAGGAGCGAGCGTCACTACGGCAAGTTCACGCGCAGTTTCCGCCTGCCGGAGGACGCCGACGCCGACACGGTCCGCGCCACGGCGAAGGACGGCGTGATCTCCATCGCGGTTGCCAAGAGCGCGAAGGCTTCGGCCAAGGAGATCCAGGTCGAACTCGCCTAAGCGTCCCCGACCGCACCCGGTTCGTCGCCGGGTGCGGCTCGGATCTCGGCGTCCACGAACGGCACCGAAGGGGACGGGCTTGTCCCGTCTCGTCTAGATGGGGCGACCCTAGCCGGAACATCCAAGCGCCCATGGACGGACCGGCGAGATCGCCGTTGCGTGTAAGATACGCACCCCTTCGCCACGACCCCCTTCTGGACCCGAATGAGCCGCGATAGCTACGCAACCCGCGACACCCTCCGCATCGACAACGACGAGTACGACTACTTCAGCCTCCCCAAGGCGGCCGGTGCGGGGGCGGGCGACGTGGCGCGGCTGCCGATGTCCTTGAAGATACTGCTCGAGAACCTGCTCCGGTACGAAGACGACACCACGGTCAGGCGCGAAGATATCGAAGCCCTGGCCAACTGGGCCGACGAGCCGCCGGGGGCACGGGAAATCGCCTATCGCCCGGCTCGGGTCCTGATGCAGGACTTCACCGGCGTGCCCGGTGTCGCCGACCTCGCCGCCATGCGCAGCGCCGTGGTCGGCGCCGGCAAGGATCCCGCGATCATCAACCCGCTATCACCGGTGGACCTGGTCATCGACCACTCCGTGATGGTCGACCGGTTCGGCAACGACGCGGCATTCGACGAAAACGTCGCCATCGAGATGGAACGCAACGCCGAACGCTACCGGTTCCTGCGTTGGGGCCAGAGCGCGTTCGACAACTTCCGCCTCGTGCCGCCGGGCACCGGCATCTGCCACCAGGTGAACCTCGAATACCTCTCCCGAACGGTGTGGTCCAAGACGGAGAACGGGCGCACCGTGGCCTACCCCGACACGCTCGTGGGTACCGACAGCCACACCACGATGGTCAACGGCCTGGGTGTGCTCGGCTGGGGCGTCGGCGGGATCGAGGCCGAAGCCGCGATGCTCGGTCAGCCGATCTCCATGCTGATCCCGGAAGTGGTCGGCTTTCGCCTGGATGGCGAACTCGCCGAAGGGATCACCGCCACGGACCTGGTGCTGCGCGTCGTGCAGATGCTGCGCGAAC
>JAGWBM010000136.1:830-4326 GCA_021295895.1 Pseudomonadales bacterium | reverse complement strand
CGCCCGACAGGAGGTTGGCGGTGACGGATAGCAGCAGGATGAACGATGACAGGAAACGGTCGATCGACATCGGGAAGAGATGGTGGGTGGCGACGGTGAACATCAGGGCGGCCAACGAAACCGCCCACGGGGTGGCAAAAACTTCGCATCCGTAGAGGATCAGCAGTTTCCCCGCCACCATGGTGGCGAGCGATGCTTGCAGCCCGAGGCTGCTGATCGCCGTCTGTGCCGTGCCGGACACGCGATTCAACACGATCGCGGCGACGATGAATGCGCCGCCGCTGATGAGCAAGGTGGTCGGCTCGTCGATGTCGATCAGTCCCACTTGCCACAGGAAACCGACGAAGCAGGCACAGGCGATCACGGCGGCGATACCGACGAGGAACCGGATGTGGAGCGCCAACTCGCTTTCGCCTTGGCGGGCCAGTACGAACGTCTCGACTGCCTGCCGGTCCTCGACATGTCCACCCCGGGCCAGCGCGTCGAGCAATGCGGGCACGCGGTGCGTGGTCATCGAATCAGTCATGCGCGAGTTTCGCCGCGACGGAACGCAGATACACCGTTGCGGCGGTGAAGATGACCAGGGTCGCCAAGCCAGAGCCCAACCAGATCTCCGCCTTGGCGTCGCCGAACGCGGTGTCGAAGACCCGGTATGCCGCCGCGTCCAGGACCAGGCAACCGGAGAGGACCGTTGCCGAGATCGCCCAGGCGTCTCGCAGCAGGTGTCGGTAGACGATGAAGAGCACGACATGGCCGATCAACCCGACGATGCCGGTGGCGAGCATCGAGGTGGTGGGGTCGTCGACCAGGACCAGGGCCGCCGATGGAACCAGGAGCGTCCAGAGGGTGGCGAGCGCCAGCAACACCCGCGTCCAGCGTGGCGCGATCCAATCGAATCCTCGCCTGGCACCCCATTCGCGGAGCGCAAGGGCAGCGCCGTTGAAGAGTGCCAGATAGCCGTAGATCAGGAACGCCATTTCCTCGGTCGGCAGGGCGCCTTGCCTCCACCACAGGATCAACGCGACGTTGGTGACGGCCAGCCACACGGACCACTGCGGCGCGAAATTCGAGATCAGGCACCAGCCGAAGATGAGGATCGACCAGGTGGCGAACAGCTCGTACGCATTGGCCCCGGTCTGGTAGACCTGGCCGAAGACGGCGAGGAACACGCCAACCAGGACGCTGGCGCCGACCATCAGGACTTGCCCGTTCGTCCGCTTGAGCCCGCCCAGGCACGCGGTGCCGACCAGGGCGACGATGCCGATCTGTATGGAGGCGAACTTCGCGGCGGGGGGGATCTGATTCCAGTTGAACGCGAAGAAGTAGACCACGCCCGAGAGCACCAGCACGCTCCCGACGACGAGGAGTAGCCGGGAAATCCACAGGCTCCATCGATCGTGGGGATTGAGGAAGTCGAGCGCCGCCTGGCGGGCCGTCGTGGTCAGGTAGCCGTGCGCATGGAGTACCTCGACAAGCCCGCGGTCTGCTGTAACGTCGTCGATTGCCATGCGCCGTGCTATCCGAGCTACAAGCGAGACCGGGGGAAACCTAGTCGTCGTCGCCTACGGCGGTTCCAGGCCGACGGGCTGGTTTAGGTCCGCAGCGGGAGATGCGCCAGGTTTCGCCTCCATTCAGGGTCATCGGGACCATCATTAGCGCGCCATCAGGATGTTCACCCGGCCCGGCCCTGTGGCGGACGGATGCTGGATGACGAGATCCTCCTTGCCGTCGTGGTCGAGATCCGCGAGTCGGGCGTTGCGTTCGTTGCCGGGGAGATCGACGGCCACCTTGATGGGGCTGCTCGACACGGGTTCTGTGCCCGGCGTACCGAGGAAGACCTCGAGTTCCTCCCAACGTTCGCCGGTCAACAGGTCCGATCGACCGTCGCCGTTGATGTCGCCGACGAGCACGGTCGGAAACATCGGCCCCCGCTTGTCCAGGGGCGCGAATCGCGTGCGCACCGTTCGGGTCCAGTCCGGCTTGGCCGGGTACTTGCCATCGCGCAGCCCGTAGAGCGCGAGTTCCATCGATATGGAGTTGGCGGACATCGCGCGGACCATGCCGCCTAGGCTCGTGTTGACGGCGGCCAGCGCCATGTCGCTCGCCCCGTCGTTGTCGAGGTCCAGGAACATCTGCGACGCGTAGCCCCACGCCGTGCCGCCGGCGGATTTGCCGGGGGCGACTGCCGTGGTGTCCGGTTGTGCCGGGAACGTCGTGCCGCCTGGCGTCGGCCGGCCGAAGTGGACGTGGTAGCGGCCCTTGAGCCGGAGCGGGCTGCGGCCGGTGAGCGACAGCGTCACCAGGTCGGCGAGGCCGTCGGCGTTCACATCGCGGAACCCGGAAAGGATCGTGGAGTCCATCTTCTCGCCGAGCCCGAGCACCATCGACGCGACCCCCGTCTCGCCGAACTGGAAGGCGAGGGAGTAGGGGCCGTCGAAGTCGAAGTGCACATCGGTCTCGAAGGCGTCGGGCGAGTCGGCGAATCCGCCGGTTTCGTCCTGCCGGTAGACGAGGAAGTGATCGGCGTTCCAGAACACCAGGTCCGCCCGCCCGTCGCGGTCGTAGTCGAACCGGTGTACCCGGCGCAGATACCAGGGCGTGTTCTCCGGCGTTATGCCCACTTCCCGGTAGGTCCGCTCGTCGCCGTAGGCCTTGGCGTTGAGAAAGGGATCGGGGACGCCGATCTTCACCGGCCCGGTGAACGACCCATCGCTCGATTGCAGGGCGAGCCAGAAGCCGTCGGTGTCGGGCATGACGAGATCGTCGCGCCCGTCGCCGTTCAGATCGCGCATGACGTCGAGATGCGGAATGCCGGCATCGTTCGGCGCGTGGAAGTTCGTGGTGGCACCGACGATCGGATGTTCGGTCCCGGTGTCGGGGTCGAGCCAGTTCATGCCGGTGGGCCGGTAGGTCGTCAGCCGGTCGCGCCCGTCGATCCGGGCGACGTCCACGAAGAGCACCCCTGGCTCGAGGACGAGACCGTTCGTCTGCGTCCAGTCGGCGCCGTCAAAGGCGAGCATTTGCACATGGCGTTGACCGGCGGCGTCGATCCGGACGACCGCCAGCGGAACGTTCCCGCTCTCATCGAAGGACCCGAACAGGAGCGTCTGATGCTTCGCCGACGGGATGACGACTTCGTGGTGCTCGAATGGCCCGTCCTTCTCGTCAACGACGGTGGTCGCGGTGCACCCTCCCAGGGCGGCGAGCGCCGATAGCGTGATCAAGCAGCGCGTCTTCATGGTTCCCCACACCGATTCGTGCCGGGAAGACTCTCGGAATGGCCTACATGGTGCAACGCGAAGATGTATCGTCTCGAATTACGGACCGAAAGGTACTGTTAAACGGCACCCGAGCCTTTCACGACCGACCAACGACCGTCCGAAGTGATTGCGGTCGTATTCTGCCGGAGTACGCCGGCGCCTCATGGAGGACATCAGCGCCGACGGATGTGTGCTATCTCGAACCCCGGGGTTTACGCGAGGGCCTTGGCGAACAG
>JAGWBM010000136.1:459-792 GCA_021295895.1 Pseudomonadales bacterium | reverse complement strand
GGCACCAGCCGTGCTGCGCGCCTTTGTAGACCTCGATCTCGGCGTCGAGGCCGGCGGCGTCGAACGCTTCCCGCAACGCGCCTTTCGCGGCCGGGTCTCGCTCGTCGTCGTTGTCGGCGATAGCGAACAGGAAGCTCGCGCGCATCCCGGGCACCAGCAGATGCGGACTGTTGTCGGCGCCGGTGACGAGCCCGCCACCGTGGAACGACGCGCCGGCCCCGATCCGTTCGGGCACGGCGGCGGCGGTTCGCATCGTGATGGGTCCGCCCATGCAGTAGCCGGTGGTGCCGATCGGCCTGGCGGTGTCCACCGCGGCTTGGGCGTCCAGGAAGG
>JAGWBM010000136.1:0-335 GCA_021295895.1 Pseudomonadales bacterium | reverse complement strand
AGGGATTCACGGTGAGCACGGCGTAGCCGGATGCCGCGAGACGGTCGCCCATGTCGCGGAATGCCGGCCGCAGACCGAGGATGTCGGGCCAGACGATCACGCCCGGGTGTTTACCGGTCGCCGGATGTGCGAGGTAGCAGTCCGCCTCGCCGTCCGGTGTGGATACGCGGACATCGGACCTGGTGAGGGCCTCCGCGGCGCGCGTCTTCGGCAGCACGGCGGCCAGCGAAACGCCGGCGGCGGCGACGCCAAGCTGCCGGCGCGTGATCCGGCCCGTGTCGGTGGTCGCCCGACGTTCGGCAAGTTCCGCGTCGCGCAGAGTTCGTTCGTCACAC
>JAGWBM010000135.1 GCA_021295895.1 Pseudomonadales bacterium | reverse complement strand
GTAGCAGAGATCGACCAGCAGGTTGAAGGCGAGCACCAGGGCGGCGTAGACGATCACCGCGCCGGTTACGAGCGTGTAGTCGCGATTCAGCGCGCCTTGCACGAAGTAGCGGCCCAGGCCCGGCAGCGAAAATACTTCCTCGATCACCATGGAGCCTGCGAGCAGCGCGGCCGCGGCCGGACCGAGAAACGACACCACGGGCAGAAGTGCGCTCGGCAGCACGTGGCGGGTCATGAGACGGAACCTGCCAATGCCCTTGGCCCGCGCCGTCATAACGTGCGGCCGGTTGAGCACTTCCACGACACTGCCCCGGGTCAGGCGCATGAACGCGGCGGCATAGGGCAACGCGAGGGTGACGGCGGGCAGCACGAAGTGTTTCGCCGTCGCGTAGCCCCCGGCCGGAAACCACCCGAGCATCACGGCGAAGACGAGAACCAAGAGCGGTGCGACGACGATCGGTGGCAGCGCCAGACCGAGCGTGGCACCGAACATGAGGAGCCGGTCCCGGGGCTGGTCCCGGCTGAGCGCGGCGAACGTACCGCCGGCGACGCCCAGTGCCAACGCCAATGCGAGCGCCGCCAGGCCGAGGCCGACGCTGATCGGCAGCCCCATGCCGATCAACTCGTTGACGGAGAAGTCCTTCTGCCGAAACGACGGTCCGAGGTCGCCGCTCGCCAGATTCGCGATGTAGCGGCCGTACTGGACGAGCAACGGTTGGTCGAGATCGTAGGCCGCGCGCAGGTTCGATTCCACGTCCGGCGGCAACCTGCGTTCTCCGTCGAACGGCCCGCCGGGTGCCAGCCGCACCAGGAAAAACGTCACGGTCACCACCGCCCACAAGGTGACCAATGCAAAGACCAACCGGCGGGTCAGATACCGGTTCATCGTTTCACGCCTATTGTTCGGCGCGAATACCGAGGTAGCGCGCCGGATGCACGTTGCGCGCGTTGGTTCGCCAGCCGGTGACCCGGGGATTGACCAGGCTGCGGATCGTGACGGCATAGAGCGGCACGACGGGATCCTGCTGCAACGCGGCCACCTCCGCCCGGCGCAGCAGTCCAAGCCGTGCGTCGAGTTGTGCGGTCCGCTTCGCCTGGGCTATCAGCGCGTCGACCTCGGCATCGGCGAAACGCCCGTAGTTCACGTCCCCGGTCGTGGACATGAGGAGTTCCAGATAGTGCTCCGGGTTGTTCTCGCCGAACCAACCCGCCTGCGCGACCTGGAAGTTGCCTTGCCGAAGTTCGGCGAAGTGAGCGTTCAACTCGGCATGATGCAGGGCGGTTTCGACGCCGATCGACTTCCACATCGCGGCGACGGCGACCTGTACCTTCTTGCTGTCGGCGCCGGCGATGTAGCGGAGCGTAATGCTCAAGGGGTTGTCTTCGCCGTAGCCGGCCTCGGCGAGCAGGCGTCGGGCGGCGTCTGGGTCCGGCGAACGCGCCGCGACATCGCTCGTGTAGGCCGCGACCACGGGCGGTACGAACGACGCACTGGGTACTTCACCGCTCTCGAGCACGCGTCCGGTAATCAACTCGCGGTCGACGGCCAGCGCAAGTGCACGGCGTACCCGGGCATCGTCGAACGGGGGCTCGGCGACGTTGAAGACGAGATACATGATCGAGAGCAGCGCGGAGATGTGGACGTGTTCAGGCATCTCCCGCCTGAGCCAGTCGATCTCGCCGGGCGGGAAGTCCCCGATGATGTCCAGTTCGTCGCCTCGGTAGCGGTTGTACGCCGCGTTGGGATCGGCGGTGGGATAGTAGGTCACCGTGTCCAACCGGACGTTCGCCGCGTCGCGGAAATGAGGGTTCCTCTTCGCCCGGACGAACCCCTGGGGCTGCCACTCGCCGAGCACGAACGCGCCGTTGGTGACCATGTTGCCGGGCTTGACCCAGTCGTCGCCGAGTTCCTCGACCACGTGTTTCGGCACCGGGTAGCCGGTCGGGTAGATCAGCCGTTCCGCAAGGAACGGGAACGGCTCGGCAAGGCGGATCTCGAGTACGTGCGTGCCGAGTGCCCGCACGGCGAGTTCATCGACCGGTGCCCGGCCCGCATTGACCGCCGCCGCACCGTCGATGGCGTAGAGAAAGTAGGCGAGGCTCGCGGCGGTGGCGGGATCAAGCAGGCGGCGAAAGGAGAATACGAAGTCGGCCGCCGTCACCGGTACACCGTCGGACCAGCGCGCGTCCTCGCGAAGTCGGAAAGTCCAGATCAAGCCGTCGTCGGACATCGTCCAGCTCTCGGCCGCCCCCGGCACGATGCGGCCGTCGGCGTCGTGGGCCGTCAAGCCTTCGAACAGGTCGGCGAGGATCTTCTCCTCGAGATTGAGGTTGTAGCGGTGTGGGTCGAGGGTCAGCGGTTCGCCGCCGTTGCCGATGCGTATCTGGGCGCCATTGGCCGACGCCGCGAGCAACGTCGCGCAAATCAGCGCCCGATGTTTCACGGACGGTCTTGTTCCCAGAGCCGCTGCATGTGCAGGAACGTGAACGAGGCCGTCCACGCGATAAGGACAAGGCCGACCAGACCTTCCGTGCCGGTGACAGCCCGCACGGGTCCGGTGGGAAACAGGTCGCCGAGACCCAGGGTCGTGTAGGCGGACGCGGAGAAATAGATGCAGTCGAGGAACGACGATCCGGACACCGTGCCGAACACGGTGCCGGACATGACGAAGTAGCCGAGGGCGAAAATCCAGATCTCGACGACGTGCACGACCAGCATCGCCGCCACGAACACGAGTACGCCGACGGGTCGACCGTCGAGCCGTGGTGACCGGAACAGCCAGCGCATGGCCGTGTAGTGGACGACGACGCAGACCGCCGTAAGGACGGCGGCGATGCCGTAGGCGAGTACTTCGATCATGGGCCTCTCCCTGGGGCGAGTATGTCACAACGGCGCTCGACTGCCGTCGAAACGCCGGCTGATACAATCGCCGTTCGTGCCTTTGATCCGCCGGAAACATGGCCCACGCAGAACCCTTCGCGGAAACCGTAACGAGGTTCGAGACCCCCACGCATCATCATGTGCTCATCCGAGCGCCGAACGGCGAGTTCCTCGGCACGGCCGACGGTCGTGATCTCGCCGTCTACGATCACGTCGACGACAAGGCGATCTGGGACGCGACGGAGGTCGGCTACCGGCATGTCGTGACGGGACTGACCGTCGAGACCCTGCCGAACGGCGATGCCGGCTACGCCCTCCGTTACGACGATCATCCGGTTGGCGCCGACGGCTCGCGCGGCGACGAAGCCGCGGCGTTCCAGCCGGGACAGGGTCCCGAGAAACTTCCGTCCGAAAGCCTGGGCGAGTTCCGCGACAACGGCTGGGTGTGCCTCAACGGCATCCTGTCGCCCGAAGTCGTCGACGAACTGCACCGGGCGTCGTGCACCGGGCCCTACGCCGAGGGCGAATACGACCGCAGCCGACACCCGATCAGCCACGCGCCCGCCATGGTGCGCCAGGCCGTCGAACCCGTATCGCTCTGGCTGCTGCGCCAATACCTGGGCA
>JAGWBM010000134.1 GCA_021295895.1 Pseudomonadales bacterium | reverse complement strand
CATCGACCGCGCCTCGGTACCGGGCGACCTCGACACGCCGGCTCAGCGCCGCGACGATCCAGCGGCGTTGGGCGAGTTTCTTCGTTCGAACAGCGAGGGCAGGAGCGCGGCGGCGTTCTTCAAGGCGATGATCGACCTGGGCGCGCCTCGGATCGGCCTGTTTCAAGAGCCGCACGCGCTTCTCGACAACGAACACATGCACGCCACCGGGTACTTCCGAACACTCGACGACCCGGAGCATGGGGCGACCGCCTATCCCGGCATGCCGGCCGCCATGAGCCGGATCGACCCGCCGCCGCCCAAGTCGTTTCGGACTTCCAGCGATGGATGGAACGCCGCCGACATCATGGCGGGGCGTCACCGGAGCCGCCGCCGTCCCCTGGAGGGCGTGCGGATCATCGACTTCACCCAGGCCTGGATCGGACCGTTCGCCACCACGATGCTGGCCGACCTCGGCGCGGACGTGATCAAGGTCGAGAGCCACCGCCGTCCCGACGTCTGGCGTCGCTCGATGAACCAAGCCCCGGGGACGCCGTCGAACCCGAACGCGCACCCGCTCAATACCAGCGCCAACTTCGCGAGCACCAACCGCAACAAGCGCGGCATCGCCATCGACCTGAACGACGAACGGGGCCGGGATGTGGCCCGGGAACTGATCCGCACCGCCGACATCGTCACCAGCAACTTCACGCCGCGGGTGATGCGCAAGTTCGGACTCGACCACGCCTCGCTCGCGTCGACCAAGCACGACATCATCACGGTTGCCTGGTCCGGGTACGGCGGTACGGGCCCGTATGCGGACTACAAGGCCAACGGCGCGACGATCGAAGCCATGGCCGGATGGGACGCCCTGTTCGGCTATGCCGACGGCGATCCCATGGTAATGGGGTTCTACCAGATGGACGCCATAACCGGATTGCAGATGGCTGCCTGCACGCTGCTCGCGCTGGTGCACCGCGACCTGACCGGCGAGGGCGAGGAGGTGGTCGGGTCGATGATCGCTTCCGCCATTCCGTACGTCGGCGAGGAAGTGATGCGCGCAAGCGTCACTGGAAGCAATACGCGTTGGGGCAACCGGCACCCGGCGATGGCGCCGCACGGCGTCTATCCGGTCCAAGGAGACGACCAATGGATCGCACTGGCATGCCGGGACGACGAGGACTGGCGCAGGCTCGCCGGGCTGATCGGCGTGGATTCGGACGCGGTGAACTCGCTTGCGGCACGACGCGCCGCCGAGAACGAAATCGACGGGAGAATCGCGGCCTGGTCCCGATGCCGACCCCGTGCCACGGCGGTCGCCGAGGCTGTCGCGGCTGGTGTTCCCGCGGCTCCCGTGCTTAATGTGCTCGAGATCCTCGAATACCCGGAGTTCGCCGCACGCGACTGGTTTCCCGAGCAGCACCACCCCGACCTGGGCGCGCTTCGCTATGGCGGATTCCCCTGGCGCTTCGATCGAACGGAACTGGCCGCCGAACGGCCACCGCCACGTTTGGGCGAGCACACCAGCGAGGTACTCGTCGAGATCGGTCTCGACGCGGCGGAAATCGAGGCGTTGTTCCGGGACGACGTGGTCGGCACCGTGTTAGGTTCGTGACGTCCTCATCAGGGGGAAGGCCATTTACACCACGTTGATCGGTGCCGAGGATCTCGCGGCACTTTCCACCGACGTCCGCGTGTTCGATTGCCGGTTCGACCTCGCGGATGCCGATGCCGGTGGCCGACGCTACGCCGAAGGCCACATTCGGGAAGCAGCGTACCTGCACTTGAACAACGACCTCTCCGGGGCGGTGGAACCGGGGAGGACGGGTCGCCATCCGCTGCCCGATCTAGGCGTCTTTCGGGCGATGCTGAAGGCGAACGGTGTGGACTCCAAGACGCAGGTCGTCGCCTACGACGACATGGGCGGCATGTTCGCGGCGCGGCTTTGGTGGATGGTCCGCTGGTCCGGACACCGCGCCGTCGCGGTACTCGACGGCGGCTATCAAGCCTGGCTCGATCGCGAAGGGACGCACACGGCAAGCGATTCCGCCCGTGCGCCTGCTCCTCCCCCGGTGTCGATGCGGCTGGTTCGCGAACATGTCGACGCCGCTACGTGGACCTTGCTCGACGCCCGGGCCAGCGACCGGTTCCGCGGCGAGAACGAGACCATCGACCCCGTCGCGGGCCACATCGCCGGTGCATTGAATGCGCCATTCCAGGCCAACCTCGGTGATGACGGCCGGTTCCTCGAATCGACCACGCTGCGACGCCGTTTCGAGGCCCTGCTCGCCGACGAAGGCGACAAACCGGTGGTCTGCTACTGCGGCTCCGGCGTGACGGCGGCCCACAACGTGCTCGCCATGGTCCACGCGGGCATGCCGGAACCCGCGCTCTACCCCGGTTCCTGGAGCGAGTGGATCACCGACCCCGGCAATCCCGTCGCGACATAGGCAACACCCCCTGCGCAGAACTGCGAGGGGCGACCCTTGCGGTCGCCCGCACTGTGGGGATACGACACTTCCGAGGACGACCGCACGGGCGAGGACGAGCCTCGCCCGTGCGAGCTTTGCCGCAGAACCTCGCAGTGGCCGTGCGGTTCAGTCGGGCCAGTGGGCCGCCATCAGGCACACGTAGCTCGAGATCTCGATGTCGTCGCGGTCGCGGCCGAGGGTCGCGAGTTTCTCGAGTTCCTGCGCTGGAACACCGTGTTCCACCGGCGTGCGGGTCGCCTGCCAGTGGGCGACGTCGCGGTATCCGGCGAGGTTGATGATCGCGAGCGGGCTGGTCGTGGCGGCATCGCGGAACTGACCGATGACCCAGTGTCCCATGTGGTCCATCGCGGGCCAGACACCCTCGTAGGACAGCCGGTTGAAGGCGAGCCAGTCTTCGGGTTGGATCCACCACCGGCGCAGGCCGTACACCGGACGCCGGTCTTCGGGGCGCGTCGGTCCGGTGGGGCGATACGCCGAGGCAAGGAGCGGTCGCGCCTCCTCGGTGGCGATCCAGTCCCGCGGCACACTCGAATCACCGGCCAGAATGGGCTGCGCCGCCTGCCAGGCGTCGAAGTCCTCGAACCCGGTGTAGCACACCACGTCCTCCACCTCGGCGCCGATGAGGCCGTTGAGCACGCAGAGCGGGTGGTGGCCGGCGTCAACCAGTCCAGGCCAAAGCGTCTGCAGCGCCCAGGCGCGATAGTCCTGAAAGGCTCCCCGGTGCAGGTGGATACGGCGTTCTTCGTAGATCACGGTGTTTCCTCCGTCGTGTTGCGAGTCCCGGCCGGCGCGAGACCATTCTAGGGGTCGATCCTCAGCGGAGCGCCCCGATCCCGCGCAGTCGTTCGATCTCGTCGGCGTCCATGCCCAAACAGTCGCGCAACACCTCGTCGTTGTGCTGGCCCAGGCACGGCGCGGGCGAGCGCAACCGCTGCGGGGTACGGGAGTAGATCGTTGCGGGACCATCGTATGGCGTCGGACCCATGACGGGATGGTCGAGCGTTTCGAAGAAGCCCCGGTGGGCAAGCTGCGGATCCTCGTACA
>JAGWBM010000133.1:608-4236 GCA_021295895.1 Pseudomonadales bacterium | reverse complement strand
CCTGCACGTTGCTGTCGATCTCGACCCGTTCGGGGGTGCGCAGATGCTTCTTCGCCGTGTTCGCCACCCACTTCGGCATGGTCGCGGAGAACAGCGCCGTCTGCCGATCACGGGGCGTGCGATCGAGGATCGCCTCGACGTCTCGGGCAAAGCCCTTGTCGAGCATCTCGTCGGCTTCGTCGAGAACGAGGAAACGTACGGCACCGAGGTCGAGGTTGCCTTGTCGCAGGTGGTCGAGCGTCCGCCCCGGCGTCCCGACGACAACGTGGGGGCCCCGCTTCAACGCCGTGTGTTCGGGCCGGATGGCCCGGCCACCGTAAAGCGACTGGACCCGCAGGCCGTTCGTTTTCGCCAGCGCCTCGGTAACGCTGGCGACCTGGATGGCCAGTTCCCGGGTTGGTACCAGCACCAGTGCCTGCACGCGCCGGAGCGACGGGTCGCAGCGTTCGACGAGGGGTACGGCGAATGCCAGCGTCTTGCCGGATCCCGTGCGGGCTTGGCCCATCAAATCGCTTCCGGCGAGGAGATGGGGGATGGATTGTGCCTGGATCGGTGTGGGTTCCGTGATTCCCATCCCCGAAATCGCGACCCGAGTCGCGTCACCGAGAGCCATGCCTTGGAAGGTGGCGCTGGCGACGGCCAACTCTTCGGCTGGAAACTCGACTACGCTAGGCGATTCGTTCTGCCGGGTATTGGCTCGAGCGGGCGAACCCCGGTGGTTCTGGAAACAGGGACGGCAGTAGACTGGCCGGCCTGCGGTTGGACGGAAAGGAACGGTGGTCAACGTGTCGCATTCGGCGCACGTGACTTCGTGGCGGTGGCCACGACTGGTCGGACGAGTGGTCGGGCGTTGCCGAGCCGTCCTCGTCGAGAGAGATTGTAGAGGCATACGGAAATGGACTCCTTGTCCAAAAGAGGTAACACAGGTGATTCAGCGCGGAGTGGTAGGCAGGGATGGCCGATCGGCCAACTGCTGCGGGGTAAACCCTGGCGCGACAATCATCGCGTGCGCGTCAAGCGCGTGGCTGCATTATGACAGATTACCGGCAACCATGGGGTTTCGACCTTTTTCGGCTGTGATTGGTTCGATGCGGCTGATTGGTCAAGTGCGATGATGTTGCGCGAGTTCGGCAAAACGGCGGCCGCCTTCGTTCTGGCCTTTTGGTGGAACACGACGAACGCCGACATGCTCGTCGATCTCGAGTTCAAGCACGGAATCGCCTTTTTCCACGACCTGAAGTACCCCGCCGACTACACGCATCTCGACTACCTGAATCCCGACGCGCCCAAGGGCGGCGAGCTGGTGCTGCCGACGCAGAGCGCCTTCAACACGCTGGCGCCCATGGCGACGCGCGGCATCGGTGCGCCGCAAGGCTTCTGGTTCACCTACGATACGCTCCTCATTCGCGCCGGCGACGAGATCAGCGCTTTCTACGGCCGCCTCGCAGACGGCATTGCCATTACCGACGACCGCATGGCGATGGTATTCAGAATCCACCCGGATGCACGGTGGCGCGATGGCGTTCCGATCACCGCGCGGGACGTGGTGTTCACCCTCGACATGAGCCGAAACCAGCCGGAAGGCCGCGTTTATTACGCCTTCATCGATGACGTCGAAGCGCTTGACGACCGGCACGCCATCGTTCGCCTGAATACGCCGATCACGCTCAACCACATCATCATGATTCAGTTCACCTCGATCCTGCCCGAGCACTATTGGCGCGACCGCGATCCGGCGGCGAGCACGCTTGATCCACCGCTGACGAGCGGTCCCTACGGGATCTCCGCCATCAAGCAGGGACGCTTCGTCGAATACCAACGCGACCCGCAGTACTGGGGCAGGGACATTCCCGTCAACCGGGGCCGGTACAACTTCGAGAAGGTGCGCTACGACGTCTACCGCGACGCCACGGTGATCCGGGAGAGCTTTCGCAAGGGCCTGATCGACATCTGGACCGAAACGGACGTCCGCTACTGGCACGATTCCTTCGACACGCCAGCCATGCAGAAGGGCTGGGTCAAGAAGATCCGGCGCCACTTCGGCATCGAGGTCGGCGCGCGGAGCAACATCGCCCTCAACAACCGCCGGGCGAAGTTCAAGGACCGGCGGGTCCGCGAAGCGCTGACCCTCGCCATGGATTTCGACTGGCAGAACCGGACGTTGCACATGGGCCATCACAAGCGCGCCCATAGCTTCTGGCCGGACACGATCCTGTCCGCAACCGGTCTGCCCAGCGAGGACGAACTCGCGCTATTGGAACGGTTTCGCGATCAACTGCCGCCCGAACTCTTCGAGGTGCCGTTCCGCTTCCCGGAGACCGCGTCCGTGGACGAACACCGCGCGAACCTCATCCACGCCCGGCAACTGCTCTCCGAGGCGGGCTGGCGTACCGTCAACGGGGTTCTCACCAACCAAGCCGGCGAGCCGTTCATTATCGAATTCCTGTCGCAGAACGCGGCGGATTCGCGCATCCTGCTTCCCTATCTGCAGGATCTGAAGCGGCTAGGAATCGCCGCCTCGATCCGCTTGGTCGAGGCCAGCCAATTCATCAACCTGCGTCGCGATTTCGAGTTCGACGCCGTCCTCAAGAACCAGGACATCCTCATGCCACCGGGGATCGAGCTCGAGGCCACGTACCACTCTGCAACCGCCACGGAGCCGTTGTCGCGCAACGTCGCCGGCATCGGCCACCCGGTCCTGGACTACCTGATCACCGAGGCCAACCTCGCCACGACGCTCGAGGAGATCATCGCTGCCTGCCGCGCCATCGACCGGGTGCTGCTCTGGCAGTACTACCAGATCCCGCTCTACGCGGTTGATCTGCGACGAACGGTCCATTGGGACAAGTTCGGCATACCGGACTTCGAGGCGAAGTACTGGCCCGCATTCCCCGATGGCTGGTGGTACGACGACGCCAGGGCGGAGCGGATCGTGAATCGGTGAGGTTGGCAAAAGTCTGTTGGCTGACGGCTTAATCCGATGTCCGAAGCGCTTGCAGGTAGCGCACTTCGCGTACGCTCAAGGCGTCGATTTCGGTGCTTTAGCTTGTCCCCCAAGCGCCACCTTGGATCACTTTGTCGTAGATGGAACGTTGCCCTGTGATTCACCGCGATTCCATTGCGTAGGAACTTAACCCAAACGCTGCGCCGTCGAATATCGCCCCTAGACGGTCGCCAATCGCAGCCTTCCCGTTAAGGCTCGTTTCCCTGGCTACGCCCGGTCCGCGCCGCGGTGTTTCCTCGGAAACGCCCGCGGGAACTTCCGGAAACTGAGGCCGCAACGCCGGTTCGATCACCTCGCCATCCCGGCTGACGAAAACGACGTCACCATCCTCGATCATGACGTGGAAGGCGCCGTGATGCAGCAGCCGGTGATGCGCGCTGCACAACAGCACCAGGTTTTCCAGCCGCGTTTCACCCCCGTCGATCCAGTGCCGGACATGATGCGCCTCGACATAACGCTGGTGCGGGCAGCCGGGGAAGCGGCAGCGGCTGCGGTCGCGCAGCTTCAAGGCCCGCAACAGCCGCGCCGGGACTATCCGCCGCCGACGTTCGTAGTTCAGCAGGTTGCCCTCGGCATCCTGGATGAACTCCGTGATGTCCGCATCGCAGGCGATCTGGCGGGCGT
>JAGWBM010000133.1:0-379 GCA_021295895.1 Pseudomonadales bacterium | reverse complement strand
ACCGTGAACATCCCCTGTTGCGCATTCCGCTTCCGCGGAAACGTCGGCGACTGGGTCGGCCACCACGGTGCCGTTCCGATGTTGCCCATCCGCGGCTGCCGCGGCCGGGCCGGAACCGTTCGTTTGCTCGTTCGCAACCGGTTCCGGTTCCGTCGGCTCGGCGACGGTTTCGGCATCCGCTGGGTCTGTATCCGCCGCCTCGGCAACGGTGCCACGATTCCCCGCCAGCAGGGGTTCATAGTACGCCTCCCGTTCGTCCATCCGGGCATCGACGACCTTCCGCAGTGCGTTGATTACGAGCGCGCCCCGCTCGGCGGGCACCGCCGCGGTGACCACCAGCATGCCGTCCTCGTAGTACCAGCTCAGGCCCCGCCGCTGC
>JAGWBM010000132.1:6280-6734 GCA_021295895.1 Pseudomonadales bacterium | reverse complement strand
CAGCCGGGACAGGACTCGCCGATGGCGGGCGAGCCCTGCCGCCGGTAGCAGGTTGCCAGCCAGGCAAGTGCGTCGAACATCTCTGCCGGTTTGGCGAAGGGAATGCCGAGGTCCGACTTGCCGTTGAGGGCAACGACGAGTTCGTCGGAGAAGGCTTGCTCGGCGAGTTCCACCGCATCCTTGACCGTCGCGATATCCGGCGCGACGTCGCTCCGGGCGGGGCGCAACTTGCGGGCTTCGACGTAGGCCAGGCGCCAGCGCTCCTCGGCCTGCCGACGGCGATCCAGTTCGGCACGCATCTGGTCGAGTTCCCCGGCGAGCTGCTCCCGGGACAGGCGTAGCCCCTGGTTGGCTTCGCCGACCTGTCGGTGTTTGTCGCGCAGTTCCTCATTGGCGGCCGTCAGACGCGCTAGTTCGGCTCGGGTCTGGGCGAGTTCCTGAGCCAAACGACTGT
>JAGWBM010000132.1:2585-6251 GCA_021295895.1 Pseudomonadales bacterium | reverse complement strand
CCGAACGTGTCCTTGGGCAGCGCTTCCCAGTCGGCCACGAGCTTCAGCACCGCCTCCTCGCACCGGGCGCGTTCGCCGGCGCGCTTCTGCTCTTCCTCACGCGACTTCGCCTGCGGTCGCACGGGTCGGTACGCGGCAAGCGCCTTGGCGAGATCCTCGGCAACGAGGGCCACCGACAGGGGGTCCCGACCATCGCGTTCGCACCACGCGGCCGTGTCGATGCCCAGATAGCCAAGCTCGTCGCCGTACCCGTCGAGCACCGCATCGATGGCCGCATTGCGGCGCTTCAGCACCGCAATCACCAGTTCCGTGCCCTTGATCTCGGCGAGCCAGGTCACCGTCTCGCCGAACTCCTCGGCGTCGCTCCATTCCGGCGCTGTCGGCGGCAGCGCTTCCAGCTCGTCCAACCAGCGCCGAAACCGCGGCGACACGACTTGCGGCACGTCGTCCAGATCCGGGACCGGGAACTTACCGGCCAGCAACATCAGCATCACGCCCACGGCGTCCGACGACAGATCGCCGTTCGCTTCGAGTAGCGCGGTGCGGTGCGAATTCCACGCCGATTCCGGCCAGGTGGAAGCGAACCGGTCGGAACTGCGGCGGGTGCACAGTTCGATGTTCTCGTCGGCCAAGCGCGCCGCGACCACGTCGCGCAACCCCGCATTCGCTTCCTCCCAGCAACGCAGCACGGCGCCGGCCAGCCGGTCGTCGCCATCGAGAACCCGATCCAGCACGGGGAGCTCGAGCTGCGCGGTCTTGGCACGGCTGCCATCGCGGAAGCCCGGGACTTTCAGCCGCCGAAGGCGTCCGTTCAGGCGGTCGCGGACACTGGCGGTCGCATGGGGACGGTGTTGCAGGGCGGCACGCACGACTTCGAGGCCGAACTGCTCGGATGTCACGCGGAAGACCGTGCCGAAGGGTGGACGCTCGATGGTCACGGAGTCCTCAGTGCCCATGGCCCTATCCGCCGCTTGTCCAAACAAGTGAAGATTCGATTGTCGCATAGACGCCATGTTCAAGCCCTTGGCGAAGGGCGCTGCCGGGCCTCCGGCGATGCCGAAGCTTGCCACGCCGCCACGGCCGGCGAGATGACTGGGCGTACCAGCGGCAGGCGTTGGCCACGCGCAACGTACTGTCGGATAGACCTGTCTTGAGACCAGGCAACGTCGCTCGTTAGCTCAACGTTGGAGCCAAACCCGAGTCCACGATGCGCTGGTCTTGCGTAACGAGAGTGGCACCCAATACCCGGGCGGTTGCCACGAGGATTCGGTCGGCGGGATCTCGGTGAAAGGACTCCGGCAGGGTGGCCAATTCCGCCGCGACCGCCGGTGAGATGCCTTGTCGGCGTACCAAGGGCGGTGCCACGGCCTTGTCGAGCCATTCTCGCAACGGCAGCGACAGTTGGATGCGTCCCAGGCGCCACAGCGTCGCGACTTCCCATAGGGAGATGTCGGAAACCAGAAGCGGGGACTCGGCGTTCGCCTTCGACAGCGCTCCGTGCTGGGCTGTTGACAATCGAGCGCTTCCGCCGAGCCACCAGATGAGAACATGGGTATCGAGCAAGCAAGTCACGGCGCGCTGCTCTCCCAATAGTGGTCTGGCAAAGCGGGTCCCACGATGTCGCCAACCACCGTTACCGTGCCCCGAAGCTCCATCTGCGGATACTCCGCGACCGACCGGTTTGCCGGCCCGAGTTCCGCCACCGGTCGACCACGCTTCAAGATGACGATCCGCTCTCCGGTCGCTTGTACGCGATCAAGAATCGCCAAGCACCGAGCCTTGAATTCGGATGCATTGATCGTTTCCACAATGTGACCAGTATTGATAACTGGTCACATCACGTCAAGGGGCTGGTTTGCCGCCACTCAGCCGGATCGGATTTGCGACGATGAGGCTGATCGACACCAGCAAGCCAACCGCCACCCGCGCGGTCGAGACGCTCGTTCAAGCCGGCATACTGGTCGAAACCACGGGCAGAAAGCGTGACCGCAGCTTCGCCTATCAGGCCTACATCGACCGGCTGCGGATCGGGACGGACCTAGCGCCCGAACCAGTCACTCGTCGTCAAGCGCTCGATCCTGCACGATGCTGCGGCGATTGCGATCCGGGACCGCCCGTTCAAGCCGCCGCCGCGTTGGTCTCGTAGAGATGGCAAGCCACCAACCGATCCGGCTGCCCCACGTCGGTGACCGGAATGAGTTCCGGGGTCGTCTCGCGGCAAACGTCCATCACCTTGGGACAACGATTCGCGAACCGGCAGCCGGGCGGGACATTCACCGGCGACGGGATCTCGCCCCGAATCGCCGTGGACTCCCGGCTGCGCTCGCCGACTGGGTCGGGCTCCGGATTCGAGCCGATCAGGAGTTCGGTATAGGGGTGCTTCGGGGTGAAGAACACCCGGTTGGCGGGACCGACCTCCACCAGCGAGCCCAGGTACATCACCGCCATGCGGTCGGAGACGTAGCGCACCATGGATAGGTCGTGGGCGATGAATAGCAGCGTCAGCCCGAGCGAGCCCTTGAGTTCGTCGAGCAGGTTGACGACCTGGGCCTGGACGGAAACGTCCAACGCCGAGATGGGTTCGTCGCACACGACGAATTCGGGTTCGAGCACCAGCGCGCGGGCGATGCCGATGCGTTGCCGTTGACCTCCCGAGAACTCATGCGGATAGCGCGACATGTGATCCGGGTTCAAGCCCACGCGCCTCAGCCACTCTCCCACGGTGTCCCGCGCCTCCTGCGCTGCGAGGTCCGAGTGTAGTTTCAAGCCCTCGCCGACGATCTCGCCGACGGTCATGCGCGGGTTCAAGGACGAATAGGGATCCTGGAAGATCATCTGCATGGCGTGGGCGTAGCGCTGGAAGTCCGCTGGCCGGTACCTGCCGGGCATCGCCTCACCCTTGTACACCACGTCGCCGCCGGTCTTGTCGTGCAGGCCCACCACGGTCTTGCCGAGTGTTGACTTGCCGGATCCGCTCTCGCCGACCAGCCCCACGATCTCCTGCGGCGCGATGTCGAACGAAACGTCGTCCACGGCGTGCACCACTTGGCCCCGTGCAATCGGGAAGTGCTTGGTGAGATTGCGGATCTGGACGAGCGGTTCGGTCACGGGTTCGCCTCTTCGAGGTTCCTACGCTAACACGCCCGCGCGCCGCAAAGCGACGCGCCATGCTCTCGTCCGCCGTTGCCCGTATCATGCCCGTTTACGGTCGTAACCAGGTTGCGGCCAGAGTCCGATATGCAACTGAACAACACCGAACACCGCCTCGCGGGCTATTGGCCCGCTCGCCTCGAACACACGAGCGGCCGTGCGCTTGATGCCGAGCGGGGCACCCTGCTGGTACCGTCATCGCGGCATCGTGAGGCGTGCGACGCCATCGCCCTGCCGTTCATTCGCGTCCCCGCTAGGCGGGACCATGGGCTACCGCCGCTCATCGTGCTTTTCGGCGGGCCGGGCGTCGCCGGCATCGAAGCGTTCGGCGGGTACTTCTTCGACCATGTGGAACGCCTTTCGGCGATCTGCGACGTCGTAACGTTCGATCAGCGCGGCTGCCACGGTGCCATGCCCAACCTGGTCAACCCGTTCCCGCCCGACTACGACTTGCGCGAGCCCTTGACGCGCGACAGCTACCTGGCCGCGCAACGCCGTAGCGCGACCCGCCTCGGC
>JAGWBM010000132.1:1924-2546 GCA_021295895.1 Pseudomonadales bacterium | reverse complement strand
GTCGACGACCTGCGCAAGGCACTCGGCGCCGAACTCGTGAACGTGTACGGGGCCAGCTACGGCTCCCACCTCGGCCTGGCGGTGCTGCGGCTCCACGGCGAGACGGTGCAGCGGTCAATCCTGTGCCTCGTGGAGGGTCCGGACGACACCCACAAACTGCCCGGCAACGCAGACCGGCACTTCCGTCGCCTCGCCGAACTTGCCCGTATCGACGCGAGTCTCGACGGCGCGTGCCCGGATCTGTTCGCCGAACTCGCCGAAGCGATCGACGCACTAAACAACGAACCCGCCGTCCTCAGCTTGAAAGCCATCGACAAGCCGGTTCCCGTCGGCGGGTTCGGGCTGCAATGCGTACTCGGCAACGCCCTCGGCAGCAAACGCGCCATGCGGGGATTGCCGTCCTTCGCCCGGCAACTCGCGCGCAGCGATCGTTCCGCACTGTCCCGTCGTTTCGACCGGTGGCTGGCGCAGTCGACCCTTCAGGGTATGCCGCTGGCCATGGACCACGCGGCGGGCGCCAGCGCGGAAAGGCTTCACCGCATCGAGACCGAACGCAGGAACGCCCTGCTCGACGACAGCTTCAACCTGCCGTACCCGTTCATCGGCGAGCAACTCGGCGTTG
>JAGWBM010000132.1:0-1558 GCA_021295895.1 Pseudomonadales bacterium | reverse complement strand
AACCCGACGGCGTCGTATATGGCGTTGGCGACCGCGGCCATCGGCGGCGCGATGGGCACTTCGCCGACGCCGCGTACGCCGTGCGGGTGGGCATCGTTCGGGACTTCGACGACGATCGTATCGATCATCGGCAGGTCCGACGCCACCGGCATCCGGTAGTCCAGGAAGCCCGCGTTGTCGAGCCGGCCCGAGGCGTCGAAGATGTACTCCTCGTTGAGGGCCCAGCCGATGCCCTGGGCGACCCCGCCTTGTATCTGGCCTTCGACGTAGCCCGGGTGGATGGCACGGCCGGCGTCCTGAACGGCGGTGTAGCGAATCACCTCGACGCGACCGGTTTCCTGATCGACTTCGACATCGCAGACGTGTGTGGCGAATGCCGGCGCGGCACCTTGGGCGTTCACGGACACCTGCGCCGTGATCGGGCCGCCGGTCTGGGCCGCCTTGGCCGCGAGTGCCGCCAGCGACAGCGGCTCGAAGTCGCCGGCGTTGGCACCCGCCGGACGGGCATGTCCGCCATTCCACTCGACGGCGTCGGGATCGATATCCCAAAGCAATGCCGCTCGTTCCCGCAACTGCTCGACCACCCGCACCGAGGCTTCGGAAACCGCGGTCCCGGCCGAGAAGGTCACCCGGCTGCCGCCTGTCGTGGCACTGTAGCCGATGGTGTTCGTGTCGCCGACCTGTATGCTGACGTTGCGGTAGTGGATGCCGAGGATCTCGGCGACGATGTTCACCATCGACGCGCGCGAGCCGCCGATATCCGGGTGGCCGGTCGTGACGGCGACCGTGCCGTCCTCATTGACGTTCACCTGCGCACTCGACTCGCCGCCGACGTTGAACCAGAAGCCGCAGGCGACTCCGCGTCCCTGGCGACGGTTCTTCGACGCGGCGTAGTGCGGGTGATTCTGGACAGCATGCAGTGTTTCTTCGAAGCCGATCCGGCGGAACGTCGGACCATAAGCCGCCCGCGTACCTTCCTTGGCGGCATTCTTGAGCCGGAACTCGATGGGGTCGAGATCGAGCTCCCGGGCGAGTTCGTCGATGACGGACTCGACGCCGAACGCGGCGATGGGCGAGCCCGGGGCCCGGTAGGCGTTGCACTTGGGGCGATTCGCCACCACGTCGTAACCCACCACCTTGACGTTGTCGATGGCGTACGGCGCGAAGGCGCAGTTCGATGCCCCACGCACGGGGGAGCCCGGAAATGCGCCGGCTTGGAAGCGGAAGGACGCCTCCCCGGCGACGATCCGACCGTCCCGCCGGGCGCCAATCTTGATCGTGTTCGACGAACCCGCGGTCGGCCCGGTGGCGCGGAACACTTCCTCGCGGGTCATCACCATCTTCACCGGGGCACCGGCCTTCTTCGACAACGTATAGGCCAGCGGCTCGAGGTAGACGATCGTCTTGCCGCCGAAACCGCCGCCGATCTCCGCGGGGATCGCGCGGATCTCGGCGAGCTTGGCACCCGTCATCTTGGCGGTCGCGTTCCGGACCATGAACTGGCCCTGGCTCGAACTCCAGATGGTCGCGCGACCGTCCGCCGCGACGCTGACCAGGC
>JAGWBM010000030.1:54299-63216 GCA_021295895.1 Pseudomonadales bacterium | reverse complement strand
GGCGATGCACCGTCGGACGCGGTTGTGCTGTTCGACGGGTCTGGGTTCGACGCCTGGGCGGGTCGGGACGGCGACGCGCCCAAGTGGAACCTTCTTGACGGCGGCGCGATGGAAGTGGAGCCGAGAACCGGCGACATCCACACCCGGGAGTCGTTCGGCAGTTGCCAGTTGCACCTCGAGTGGAGCGCGCCGACGGATATCTACGCGGACAGCCAGGGTCGAGGCAACAGCGGGGTGTTCCTGCTAGGTCTCTACGAGATCCAGGTGCTCGACGGCTACGACAATCCAACCTATGCGGACGGCCTGACGGCGGCGATCTACGGCCAGTACCCGCCGGTGGTCAACGCCTGCGTCCCGCCCGGCGAATGGCACGTCTACGACATCGTGTTCGAGACGCCGGTCTTCGAAGATGGCGAGTTGACCAGACCGGCGTTCATAACCGTCTTCCATAACGGGTTGTTGGTGCATCATCGCCAGCAGATGCAAGGCCCGACGCTGCACCGGCAACTGACCAGCTACGCAACGCCGCACGGGCCTGAAGGACCGCTCACGCTGCAAGATCACGGTGACCGGGTCCGTTTCCGTAACATCTGGATCCGGCCCTTGGAGAGGATGCGGGCCCCGTAGGGGCGACCCTACGCGCCCGCCAGGGCGCGCGGTATCCCGGCCGACCCGGTTTGCCACGGCAACGGGACGGGCAAGCCCGTCCCCTACACGCTCACCCTACGAAGGTGATAGGAGCTCCCGGTAGATTCGGCGTTCACTCCAGCGCTGACGCCAACCCGAGAAGACTAGCGCGACGACGAACCCGGCTAGCGCAGATCCGGCGAGGCCAAGGTGGGCGACGTACTCGTGGGCGAGATCGGCAACACCGGCGAGAATGGTGCCTAGCCCGCCCGACTGCACGTTGGTCGTCAACAGGGAAAGCCGATATCTCAGCCGATGAATTCCGGCCAGCCGGTTGAATAGCCGGTTGGCAAGAAGAACGACGGCCACGAAGGTGCCAGCTCCCGCCACGGCTTCCAGGGGAACGTCGCGAAACCAAGCGAAAACGGCAAACATTGCCACGCCGGTTCCATACTCCCCCAGCTTTGACGCGACCGAAGCTGCTTCGGGCATGGGATAGTCATTTGCTTCCGGCGCCTCGTCATCTCCCTTTTCCGGCTGTGCCATAGGCTCCGACCGCGTCGACTTCGAGGTGCTTCCGGTTCGCTAGAGGGGCTGCCAACGCCCGAGGTTCGTCTTCGGCAGCACCGCCGGATTGACTCAGGCAATTGGCGAGTTCCCGACCGAGTCGGCGGCGGGATTCCGGGCCCATGCGGGCGCTGGCGGAGGCCATATGCGGGGTGCAGATCACGTTATCCATGCCGAGTAGCGGGTTGTCGGTGGATACCGGTTCGCGCTCGAACACGTCGAGCGCCGCACCCGCGATCTCGCCGTTCTCCAGCGCTCTGATGAGCGCCGCCTCGTCGACGGTCGGGCCGCGGCCGTTGTTAATGAACAGTGCCGACTTCTTCATGCGCGCGAAGTGCTCGTCGGACAGCATGTGGTGCGTCTCGCCGTTGAGCGGCGCGTGCATGGACACGAAATCCGAGCGCTCAAGCAGATCGTAGAGGCTCGTTACGGGCTCGACGTTGGCGCTGGTCACGAAGGGATCGTAGGCGAGCACGCGCAGGCCGAAGGCGTGGCACCGTCGGGCGACGGCCTTGGCGACGTTGCCGAACGAGATCAGGCCGATGGAGAGCCCCCACAGCCGGGGGATGTCGTCGTGGTACGGACGGCCTTCGCCCCAGCGCCCCTCCTGGGTCATCTTGTGCATTAGCAGAACCCGGCGGTAGGCGGCGAGGAACAACATCATGGTGTGGTCGGCGACTTCGTCGATGAACACGTCGGGAACGTTGGTGACCACGATGCCGTGATCCGTCGCCGCACCCACGTCCACGGTATCCGCGCCGACGCTGCCGAGTCCGATGACGACGCAGTTGTCGAGGCCCGCGATGATGTCGCGGGTGATGCGGCGACCGCGGGCGATCAGCGCGTCGGCGTTTTTCGCCGCCGCAATGAACTCTTCCTCGGTCTTGGCCGACACGCCGACGATTTTCGCCCCGATGGGGTCGAGGGCTTCCCGTTCGAGGGCAAAGCCGGCATCGACCTGGTCCTGGGAGACGCCGGCCGGCACCTGCACCACTACCGTGTACTTCGCGTCTGACATTCGTTCTTCTCCGACAAAAAGCAGCCAGTATATGACGTGACCGCTTCCCCGTCGTTACCGTTCGATCCGTTCGGCACCTCTTCTGAGGGCACTCAGCACCAGCCGTTCGGCCAGTTCGGCGAAGTCGATGCCAGCCGCGCGGCAGGCGTCGGGGTAGAGGCTGGTGGCGGTCATGCCTGGCAGGGCGTTGACTTCGAGCAGGTAGATCTCGCTGTCATCCACGACGAAGTCGGCCCGCGACAGGTCGCGCAATCCGAGACAGCGGTGGGCCCGCAATGCAGCGTCTGCGAGGCGCTCGAGGCATGCGGCCGGAAACTGGGCAGGCACGAGGTGTTGGCTCTTGCCCGGCGTGTAGCGGTTGTCGTAGTCGTACCACTCGCCGCTGGCGACGGTGATCTCTATCACGGGGAGGGCGACCGCCTCCCGACCGTGCTCGTCGAGGACGGCGACCGTGGCTTCGCGACCCGTTTCGAACCGCTCGACCAGAGCGCCGGCCCCGAACTCCAGGGCTTCGCGGAGCGGCGCAACGAGGTCGCCGCCATCCGGTAGAAGCGTGACGCCCAGAGCCGATCCTTGGCGACGAGGCTTGATCACCACGTGATCGCCGAGTTCCTTGAGCACGGCGTGGACTGCCTTCTCGGCCGACACGTCGGGTGCGATCAACACGTCGTCCGCAACAGGCAGGCCTTCAGCGCGAAACAGCGCTTTCGCGAGGTGTTTGTCCATGGCCGCCGCCGAACCCTGGACGCCGCTGCCCACGAACGGCAGCCCGAGCATGGCCAAGAGGCCTTGCACGGTGCCGTCTTCGCCGGGCGGACCGTGCAGCACGGGGAATACGACGTCCGGTGCGAACGCGCGCAGTGCGCTGACCACCTCGCGGTCCAACTCGATGACGTCGACTTCGTGATTCCAGGTTCTAAGGGCCGCCGCGATGCCGCCGGCCGAGGAGCGCGACACCTCCGCTTCGGCCGAGTTGCCGCCCGCAAGAACCGCTATGCGGAGCGCCGTGGCCACACCTATCCCCCTCCGGGGATGTTGTCGATGTCGACACCGGGAAGGTCGTCGGCGGGCTCGAAGTCGAACGTCCTCGCGAAGAACGCGTATTCGGCCTCGATCGTGCGTCGTACGTTCTCGGCACGGCGAAATCCATGACCCTCGCCGTCGAAGAGCACGTAGGCGACCGGAATCCCCTTGGCCGCCAAGGCGTCGCGCATGGACTCGGCCTGGTTTGGCGGTACGATCCTGTCCTCGGTGCCTTGGAAGAAGATGACGGGGCAGTTCAGTTTGTCGACGTGGTTGATGGGCGCACGCTCTTCGAGTGCTTCGGGGCTGCCGAGCAAGGTGTCGAGATAGCGCGATTCGAACTTGTGCGTGTCGGCGGCCAGCGCCTTGAGATCGCCCACGCCGTAGTGGCTTGCACCCGCCCGGAAGACGTTGGTGAAAGCGAGCGCTGCCAGGGTGGTATAGCCCCCGGCACTGCCCCCCTTGATGGCGACCCGTGCCGGGTCGACCCGGCCTTGGGCGACGAGGTGGTGTACGCAGGCGACGCAGTCGTCGATGTCCGTCTTGCCCCAGGCGCCGTCCAACCGTTCCCGGAAGGCGCGCCCGAAGCCGGTACTGCCGCCGTAGTTGACGTCGGCCACCGCCCAGCCCCGGGAGGTGTAGTACTGAACGCGCCAGTCGAGGTCCCGCCAGGCATTGGACGTTGGGCCGCCGTGCGTGGTGACAAGCAAGGGCGGCAGTTCGTCGGGCGCGATGCGATGGTCGCGATTCGTGGGCGGGTAGAAGAACGCGTGGGAGTCGCCCGCCTTGGAGGGGAAGGTCAGTGCCTCCGGAACGGCGATGAAATCGGGACCCACGGGAGGGGCGTCAGGCTGGGCGATCGCGGTGCGCGTGCGGTTGTCGAGTCTCAACTCGACGATCTGCTTGGGCTGGTCGGCGAACCCCGCGATGTAGGCAATACCGTTCGGGGTACGCACGAGGTCGGCGTAGGACGAACTTTCGTCGTCCAGGGGACTGGCCAGACCCTGGTCGAGATCCACGAGCACCAACGACGGTAGGCCATTCTCCACCCGACGTGCGACCACGTGACGGGTGCCGACCGGGACGTAGTAGGTGTTTGCGAAAGTCCATGCGGGGCCTGCGTACTCCGCGGTATCGGGGAGCACGGCGTAGACGCCCGAACCATCGTAGGCGTATAGGTTCCAGTAGCCGTCGAGATCCGACGCGAACAGCAGTCGCTCGCCGTTCCACGCGGGTTGCACGATGGATTCGTTCGCCCCGCCGGCAACGATGGTGGGGTTGTGCAGTTCGCTGCCGTCGTCCTCTGCGATGAGGAGTTGGGTTCCGTCGAAGGGCATGTTCGGATGGTCCCAGACGAGGAACGCGAGGCGTCCGTCAGCCGATGGCCGCGGTGCCGCGTAGAAGTCGTGACCCTCGTGAAGGGTAGTGATGTTCCCGCTGTTGATATCGATGCGCACCAGGTCGTTGACGGGTTCGGGGCCGTCCCCGGCGTGCCGTTCGCGAACCGCCAGCAGGGCGCGGCCATCCCAGAAAAGGTCCGCGAAACGCTCGGTGACGTCGCCCTGGGTGACCTGTCTAGGCATCTCGCCGTCCCGGTCGGTCGCGCCGGAGACCTCGTAGACGTTCTGGTCCGCGAAGTTCACGAAGTAGACGTGCCGGTGGCTAGCTCCACTGTCGGCGACGCAATACGACCCGCCACCGTATTCGTGGACCCTGCTGCGTGGATTGAAGGGGCGCGGCGTCAACTCGCGAATCGAACCCCCGACGCGGGTGATCAGGGTCGAACGTCCGGCTTCCTCGGGCCTCGATTCGGTCCAGAACAGCGCATCGCCTTGGGAGCGGAGTTCCCCGTACCCCTTGGAGGCGCCGGTTACGATCCGGGCGTCGATGGGAGACCGCCAACTCCCACATCGAGCCACGGTCATGTCAACCCCGGTCGAGGATCGACCGCTGCCCAGCGCTCGTGGTCACGCCATGCGCCGTTGATGTAGAGGAACTGCGGCGACAAGCCCTCGCGTTGGAAGCCGCAGCTGCGAACCAGTCGAATCGATGCTGCGTTGGCCGGCTGGATGTTGGCCTCGATGCGGTGTAGGCCCAGTTCCTGGAACGAATGCCTTTTGACGTGCATCAACCCCTCGCGCATGTATCCCCTGCCGGCGTGCGCCTGGGACGCGTAGTAGCCGATGGATGCGGAGCGGAACCCGCCCTTGACCACGTTGTTGACGTTGATGACGCCGACGATCTCGTCGCTGTCGCTCAAGCAGATGACGAAACCTTCGTGGTCGTCACGCTGTGTGCGTCGGTAGTAGACCTTGAACATATGCGACGTGAGGGGCGGCGAGATCCACGGGTAGTGCAGTTCGCGACTGGCGCGGGTCAGGGCCAGCAACGCCTTTCGGTCCGATGCGCGGATCCTGCGAAAGTAGGTCCTCGGATTCTCGTGGCGACCCGTCGACGCGACGGATGTTGGGGCCGGCGTGGGGTTCGCCGGACCGAATCCGACGCCGATCCCCGACAAACGCGTGTCGTCCGGGTGGTCACCCATCGTGGGGGGACCCGGTGCGTTCCTCTTCCGCCCGGCGCTTGGCGGCGTGCATCTCCATCGCGAATATGTCCCACATGGTCGGGGGCACCAGGCCGATTCCGACGATCAGGAAATGCACGGGGTGAAGACGCCAGTCGTTGTCGACGAGCCACACGCCGACCAAGGTGAAGCCCTCGTGTTGCCAGGCCAACAGGCCGTAGGCGATCGCCGAAGACGCCGCGGCGAGAACGATGAATCGGATCACGAGTCGGACAGGTCCGGGCATTCTCGAGGACTCGGTGTTCGTACGTCTTGGTACCTTGAGTCGGCGAGTTTAACGCGCATTCGGCCCCATGAAACGAACGCGTCGGTTGCCGGGGGGCGGTGCCGCTTCCGTCGACAGCGACGCCGCAGAGCGGTCGGGTCTCACGTCATTGCAGGCCGAAGAAGCGCACGGCGTTGACGTGCGTCTGTCGTTCGACGAGTGCCAAGTCTTCGTTGCGAGATCGAGCGACCTGTCGCGCGACCCAGGTCAGGAATGCGGGTTCGTTGCGCCGTGAACGCGGTCGCGGGTCGATGGTTCGCGGCAGTAGGTAGGGGGCGTCGGTTTCGATCATCAACCGGTCCCCGGGGATTTGCCGTACCAGTTCCATGAGTTGGCGACCCCGGCGCTCATCGCAGATCCAACCCGTTATGCCGATGTAGTAGCCATCTTCGAGAAACCCCTCGAGGTCGGCCTTGGTACCCGTGAAACAATGGATCACGCAAGCCGTCAGATCGTCGCGGTAGTCGTGGACAATACGTCGTGTATCGCCCTCGGAATCGCGATCGTGCACGAACAACGGCATCTTCGTGTCCACCGCCAGTTCGACCTGGCGCCTAAACACAACCTGTTGCTCGTCCCGGGGTGAAAAATCCCGGTAGTAGTCGAGCCCGGTCTCCCCGATCGCGACAACCTCCGGTCGACCCGCCAGGCGGGCGACTTCGTCGTCCCAGCCTTTCGCCACGCCGCCTGCGTCGTGGGGATGAACCCCGGCCGTCGCGAACAGACGTGGAAAGCGGTCCGGGGTTGTCTCTCCCGACCTCTCGACGTTGCCGGCGCGCCATTCGCTTGCGAAGTCGGCGGCGGCTCGACTCGAAGCAACGCTTGTCCCGGTCAGCACGATGGCATCGACGTCTGCGTCGGCGGCGCGTCGAAGCACTTCCTGGCGGTCGGCATCGAATACCTTGTCAAGGAGGTTCGCGCCGATGTCGATCAAGGAATGGTCCGTTCGTGGGTAGCCAACACCGGGCCCGGTTCGCCAACCTTGTGCCGGTAGACATAGTGGTAGAAAAGTACGTTCTTCACGTAGTCCCGTGTTTCACGGAAGGGGATCCGCTCGATCCAGACGGGCGTCGCCATACCGCTGGCTCCCTGGAGCCAACGTGCGACGCGCCCTTCACCGGCATTGTAGGCGGCCGCCACGAGAGCCCGGTTGCGCCCATAGCGGTCCATTAGCCGGGCGAGATGATGGGCGCCCAAACGGATGTTGATCTCAGGCAGGTAGAGTTCATCCGTGTTGGGTCGCCGTTCGCGAATTCGGTCCGCGATCAGGCGAGAGGTGGCGGGCATCAGTTGCATGAGACCGCGCGCGCCCGTGGGAGAACGGGCCCGCGGATTGAAAGCACTTTCGCGTCGGGAAATAGCCAGTAGGAAGGCCGCGTTGAGATTGGCCTCGAAGGCGCTACGCCGGTAGAGGCCAAGGTACGGCGTGGGAAACCGTACCGCCACCAGGTCCTTGAGTTCGGCTTCCCAGGCCCCGGCGATGGCTTGGTCGATCCACCCCATACCCAAGGTCAATTCGACCAGGTGTTGGTGACGGTCCACGGTGAGCGACTTCAGGGCGTGCTGCCACTCCCGCACCGCATTGACCGTGTCGCCCACCGCGAACAACTCCACCATGCGGCGAACCGCCGGTACCGTCATCAGCGCGCGCCGGGCGTCATGGTCGTTGGACGCAGGTCGCGGCAGGAAATCGGGCTCGAGGCCCAGATCCTGGGCCGCAAGCAATCCGTAGAACGTTCTCCAGCTCGCGATCTCGTTCAAATGGTTGCGACCTGCGGTCTCTCCCTCAGCGCTTTCGATGAGCGCACGTCCGAGCCAATACCGCCACCGGCCCTGGGAGGCCATTTCGGTGGGCATCGCGGTGAGCCACAGGATCGCTTCCGGCCATTTGCGGTGGCGGACCAGCCCTTGTGCAACCCGTTCCAGCAGTACCGGCGAATAGCCGATCGGTCCATCGTCGGGGACGAGGCCGGCACTGGCGGCTTCGGCCATCACCTGGCTCTGGATGGCGCGTCGTTGGTTGGGATCGAAATCGTATCTTTCCCGCGCGCTTTGCCATACCTCGAGCGCCCGTTCGGCGTCCCGTTTCGCGTAGCGGACGATGCCGTGTGCGAAGGCCCGTCTGCCGAGTTCGTTGTTGGCGAACCGCGACAAGGAGCGCACGAGTTGAGGTCTGACATGGGCATCGTAGGTCAACCGGGCAGCGCTGGCATTCCCGCGATCGAAGAATCGGAGCAGGTAGCGCGCCAAGGTCACCTCGTTGTCGCCAAGGGCCATCAGGAGCCGGGTCCAGGCCGTCTCCTGGTCAAGGTGCCCGGCCTTGATCCACGACTGGAACGCGGGATCGCATTCGTCGGGCTGGGAGCGCGGCGACAGCCACAATCCTGGAATCTGTCGATAGGCCTCCTCCCGCCTGCCGGAGACGATCAGGGCGCGGAGGTAGTGGCAACGGGCAATGATGTTGTAGGTGGGTTCGTAGTTCTCGAGATACCGTTTCCAACGCCCGTGGCTCGCCTGGCTTTCCATCCAATGTTGGAAGAACCGGTCCGCGAGGGGGGTTCCCGCGAGTTCCGACCGCACTTCCTGGGCGCGCTCGGCGCTTAAGTTCGAAGCGCGGCGGCGGGCGTCGTAGAAGATCAGGTATGGCCGCAGAGGGTAGTCAGCGAGGTCGACGAGCGCTTCCCTGTATTCGCTACGGCGCCCGGTTCTGGCCGCGAATGAAGCCCGACGGTAGGCCATCCGGCGCTCGTAGAGACCTGCATCGTCCAACAAGGCAGGGGATGCGTGCACTTCCAATGCATCGAGATCCGGCGTTTGCCCGTCGTCGCCGGAG
>JAGWBM010000030.1:46883-54189 GCA_021295895.1 Pseudomonadales bacterium | reverse complement strand
CATAACCGTAGACGTCAGTTGCGACACGAACACCAATCCCTCCAAACATAAACCTATTTGTGACGCGGCACACTAGCGCCGTAGGGGACGGGCTTGGCCCGTCCCGCCTGACCGCTTGGCACGTCCGTCGCGGGCGACCACGAGGGTCGCCCCTACGCATCGTCGTCGTCGGGGGCGACATCTCGTCCAACACGTACCGCGAGTACGTCGCAGGACGCTCCGTGCAGGACGCCGTTGGCCGTGGAGCCCAACAGCAGTGCCAATCCATGCCTGCCGTGGCTGCCGACCACGATCAAATCCATCGCCTCGGTCTCGGCGATGCGATGGATTTCGCTCTCCGGTCGTCCGAAGACGAGGTGTCGCCGGCCGTCCGGCACATCGAAGTCCTCGGCGAAGTTCGCGAGGTGCGCGCATGCCTGCTCGTGGATCTGGTCCTGCACCGATGAAAGGTCCATCGGAACGTCCCCGCCGTAGGCGAGGCTCAACGGCTCGATCACGTGGACGATGTGCAACTCGGCACCGGCTGACGCGGCCAGCGCACGGGCTCGTCTTGCCACGCGCCGGCACTCTTCGGTCAAGTCAACTGCCAGGAGAACTCGACGATAGTCGCCCATATCGTGTTGCCCCCAATCGGAATCGGCGCGACCATACACTTATCGCGGATGCTGCCACAACAACTCGCATCGAAACGGTTGTCCCGTCTTGGCTTGGATCATCATCGGCATCGTCCTCGTCGCGGCCATCGGGCCCATCTTCTGGCTACTGCCGTCGAAGCGCGACCGGATACAGGGTCAACTGCGCGCGGCCGCCCGCCACGCCGGGTTGGTCGTGGAGATCGCGGACGTGCCCAAGGTGGACGCCCGCGCCGAGGAGCGAGTCTCCGCCGGCGGGAAACCCCGGGATGCGACGATCGATTGCGTGGCGTATCGACTCGCGCTGCCCCGTCGAATGCCGAATGCGCCGGCTTGGCTGCTGCTCCGGTCTGGCCGCGAGAACCGCTACCTCACGGGCTGGACCACCTTGTCCCCGCCCAGCCAATTGCCCGCCCAGCAGGCAGCCTATTGGCGGGACATCGCCCCCGTCGTCAACGGTCTGCCGGGCGGTTGTACGGCCGTGGAAGCCGACACGCGCCACGTCAGTTGGTACGGCCGGGAGCGTCTGGACGGCGACAGTCCGGAGACCGTCGTGGCGGGTATTCGAGATGGTCTACAAGCGATCGGCAAACTGCATCGCGAACTTGATCGAGACGTGCCGAGCGACAGCCCGTAAAAGAAAAGAGAGACACCGATAACGGTTGACAGGGCCGAAAAGCGGCGTATATATGCGCCGCCAAACGACGACCGACGGGCTGCTCGGTGGGTTTGGCAGGCCGCGCCCGTCCCGACAACGACAATAAGGAGCCTCATGGCCCGTTCCCTGGTGATCGTCGAATCGGCCACCAAAGCCCCCACGATCAACCGCTACCTGGGACGCGACTTCGTCGTCAAATCCAGCGCCGGGCACGTCCGCGATCTGCCGACCCGCCGGAGTACTCTGGATCCCAAGGAACGCGCGGAACAGCGTGCCAAGGAGGCGGCCAAGACCCGGAAGCTCTCGCCGAAGCGGCGCGAGGAATACCGGCGCCTGCGCGCCCGGTCGCAACTCGTCAGGAACATGGGAGTCGATCCGGACAACGACTGGTCGGCGACCTACGAGGTGATTCCGGGCAAGGAGAAGGTGGTTCGGGAACTCCAGGCATTGGCGAAACGATCCGACCTGGTGTACCTGGCGACGGACTTGGATCGCGAAGGCGAAGCGATCGCGTGGCATCTCACCGAGGTGCTTGGCGGGTCGCCGGATCGCTACCGTCGCGTCGTGTTCAACCAGATCACCAAGAACGCCGTCGAGGAAGCGTTCGCGAATCCCGGCAGGATCGACGAGAACCGCGTCAATGCCCAACAGGCCCGCCGCTTCCTGGATCGGGTGGTCGGCTTCGAACTGTCCCCGTTGCTGTGGTCGAAGGTGGCGCGGGGCCTATCCGCCGGACGCGTCCAATCGGTCGCAGTGCGGTTGATCGTGGAACGCGAACGCGAAATCCGGGCGTTCACGCCCGAGGAATACTGGGAAGCGTTCGCGGAACTCCTGCGCAACGATCCGCCGGCACAGGGCGAGTCGCCTGTCCGCTTCCAAGTCGTCAAGGAGAATGGCAAGAATTTCCGACCGGTCAACCAGGCGGCCGCGGAAGATGCCGTTGCGCGCCTGCGTGATCATTCGTTCGCGGTGCGGGACCGGGAGGACAGGAACACATCGACCCGGCCGCCGCCGCCGTTCATCACGTCGACCCTGCAGCAAGCGGCTTCCGGGCGCTTGGGATTCAGCGTCCGCAGGACGATGACCATCGCGCAGCGGCTCTACGAGGCCGGCTACATCACGTATATGCGTACCGACTCCACGAACCTCGCCGCGGAGGCGCTGACGGCCGTGCGGGCATACATCGGCAAGGAGTACGGGAAACGCTACCTGCCGGCGTCGCCAAACGTGTACGCCAGCAAGTCGTCCGCCCAGGAGGCGCACGAGGCGATCAGACCGACGGACCTCGCCGGAATCCCCCGGTCGGCCGCGGTGGATTCCGATGGGCGGCGTCTCTACGACCTGATCTGGCGTCGATTCGTGGCGTGCCAAATGAGTCCGGCCGAGTACCTGGCAACGACCGTCACCGTGGCCGCGGGTGAGTTCGAACTCACTCGACGTGGCCGCATTGTCCGGTTCGACGGCTTCACGAGAGTTCTGACGCCACCGTCCCGTGGCGACGATGAGGACGCACTGCCCGCCTACGCCATCGGCGACGGGCTCTACCTGGCGGACACAGATGCGGTGCAACACTTCACCCGGCCACCGCCCCGCTACGGTGAGGCGAGCCTCGTGCGGGAACTGGAGCGCCGGGGAATCGGGCGGCCGTCGACCTACGTACCCATCATCTCGACGATCCAGGAACGCGGTTACGTCACCCTCACAAACCGTCGGTTCCACGCCGAACGCATCGGCGAACTGGTCACCGACCGATTGATCGAGAACTTCCCCGATCTGCTCGACTATTCGTTCACCGCGGACATGGAGTCAAATCTCGACGAGGTGGCGGAGGGAAACCGCGCCTGGCAAGGGGTACTCGATTCCTTCTACGGCGACTTCTCGGGAAGGCTCGAGAATGCCCGCGGCGAGAATGGCATGCGCGCCAACACGCCAACCCCAACCGAAATTCCCTGCACGAAGTGCGGCCGCACGATGCAGCTTAGAACCGCAGGTACGGGTGTGTTTCTCGGCTGCTCGGGCTACGCGCTACCCCCGAAGGAACGGTGCACGAATACGCTCAATCTCGTTCCGGGCGACGAAGCGGTGGATATCGAGAAGGATGTGGACGGTGAATCCAAGCTGCTCCGGGCCAAGCGCAAGTGCGCGACCTGCGGTACGCCCATGGACAGCTACCTGATCGACGAACACCGCAAATTGCACATCTGCGGCAACAATCCCGACTGCCCCGGTTGCGAGGTGGAAACCGGCGAGTTCCGTCTCAAGGGCTATGAGGGACCGGTCATCGAATGCGACAAGTGCGGCACCGAGATGCAATTGCGTTCGGGACGGTTCGGCAAGTACTTCGGCTGCACGGCGGAGAACTGCTCGAATACCCGCAAGCTGTTGCGCAACGGCCAGCCCGCACCCCCCAAGGCCGATCCCGTGCCGATGCCGGAGTTGCCCTGCACCAACGTGGACGATCACTACGTCCTGCGCGACGGCGCAGCGGGAATATTCCTCGCGGCAAGCCAGTTTCCGAAGCACCGCGAGACGCGCCCACCCCTCGTCGCCGAGTTGAAAGCGCACAGCAACGAACTGGATCCGAAGTTCGCCTACCTGTTGGCGGCACCGGAACAAGACCCGGAGGGCAACCCGACGGTAGTCAGGTTCTCTCGGAAGGCCCGTTCGCAATACGTTGTTTCTGAGAAGGACGGCAAGCCGACCAAGTACGCCTTGTTCTACCGCGATGGGAACTGGGTGCAATCCCAGCCGTCGTCCAGGACGCCCGCCAAGAAAAAAACGGCGCGCAAGAAGCGCCAGACGGCCAAGCGCGGATCCGCGTCGAAACGCGGTGGCACATCCCGACCTCGACCCCGATAGCATCGTCCTAGCGGGTCGGCGGGCGGTTCGGGATTGGATCCCTTCAGCCAAGGCGCCGTCGGTGCCATTGCATCGACGAGCATCTCCGGAACGCGCAAGCTGCGTGCGTTCGCGCTGCTCGGCTGCATCGCAGGCCTGGCACCGGACCTCGACATCCTGATCGGGTCGTCCACGGATCCGCTGCTGTTTCTCGAATACCATCGTCAGTTCACCCACGCCCTGGTGTTCATTCCCGTCGGTGCGGCGGTTGTCGGCTTGGTCATGCACTGGGGCGTGCGGCATGTGCTTCGACCGGCGGAGTCGTACCTGGCATGCGTCGTCGGGTACGCGACGCACGGTGTGCTGGATGCCTGCACGTCGTACGGCACGCAGCTTCTATGGCCGTTTTCGGACTACCGGGTCGCCTGGAACAACGTCTCGGTGGTGGATCCGCTCTTCACCGTGCCCCTGGTCGCGTTGCTGGTGGCAGCGGTGGTCAAGCGACGCCGTTCGCTCGCGCTCGTGGGTGTTGCGTGGGCTGCGGGCTACCTCGTGCTGGGGGTGATCCAGACGGCACGGGTGGAGTCCGTCGGCACTGCGTTGGCAGCACAGCGTGGCCACGAACCGGGGCGCCTGACCGTCAAGGCAGGATTCGGCAACTTGCTGATATGGAAGGTCATCTACGAACACGATGGGCGGTACTACGTCGACGCCGTTCGGGCGGCGGTCCCGGCCCGGCCCTGCCTTGGCGAGAGCGTCGCCGTTCTGGACCTTGAGCGCGACTTGCCCTGGATCGACGCGGACAGCCGACAAGCGCGGGACATCGAGCGCTTCCGATGGTTCTCGGGCGACTACCTGGCACTCGATCCGGCGCACCGGAACCGCGTCATCGACATGCGCTATTCGGTGGTGCCGAACCAAATCGAAGCGCTCTGGGGCGTGGAGGTCGACCGCGGCTCGGCACCGGACGAACACGTCAGGTTCGTTGCACAACGGGCGACACGTGCCGATCAACGCGACGCCTATTGGCGGTTGCTGACAGGAGCGGACTGCGCGGCTACGATTCCATCCACTGTCCGCCCAGGACGGCTGGGCGAGCAAAAGGAGCGGTTTGGATGAAAGTCGGCATATCACTGCCCATTCGCGAGTTGAAGGACGATCTCGGTGCGGTCAAGGCTTTCGCCCAGATGGCGGACGAACTGGGTTACACCCATCTGCGGGTTCCCGACCAGGTGCTTCGGCCGAAGAGCGGTCATCTGCACGAACCGCTGATGATGCTGGCCTACGTCGCCGCGGTGACCGAACGCATCGAATTGGTGCCATCGGTCGTCATTGCCCCTGCCCGTCAGACGGTGCTGCTCGCCAAGCAACTGGCGAGTCTCGACGTCATGTCAGGCGGTCGGGTACGACTCGGCGTCGGCGTCGGCGGCAACGCCGCCGAATACGTTGCGCTTGGAGCCGATGTGCACACCCGGGGGGCACGCTGCGAAGAACAGATCGACTTGTTACGGCGGCTATGGACCGAGCCAGACGTCGCGTTTGAGGGCCGGTGGGACAGGGTTGCGGGCGGGGGCCTGGATCCGCTGCCGGCGCGTCCCATCCCCATCTGGATCGGCGCTAGCGGCGTGCCCGCGCCGCGAATCCGGCGCCGCATCGGTCGCCAATCCGATGGCTGGTTCGTCCTTTGCGCACCGGAACAATACGAACCGCTCAAGGCGGATATAGACGCGGCGGCCATGGCGGCCGGTCGGGATTCCAGGATGATCGGATCGGAAGCCGGCGTTGCCGTCGTGGGTGCCCGGCAGGCGGAATGGCGTGACCGCGTTGCCGGTTGGCACGCGAAGGGACTCAGCCATCTCTGCCTGCGCACACTGGGCGGCGGTTTGGGTGCCGACGGGCACATCGCGGTCGCCCGGCGGGCGCTGCAGGAATTGCCGCCGGTGGATTGAGGGTTCGAGATGCTGCGGTCTGGTCACATCGGTACGGCCTTTGCCACCCTGGTTGTGGCGCTTGCCGCGTGCCAGACGACCGTGACCTTCGACGACCGTCACATCCCGGCGGGCGTACTGCTGTCCGGCGAGCCGATATTCGGCGAGGAGGTCTCGAGCACCGAGCGGTCGGACATCGACATCCTTGCAACCGACGATGCCATGAGGAGATTCGTCGCGGACGTTCGCGTAGGGGCGGCTCGGGATCCACTGCGGCTCCGTCGCCTGCTGGACAAGATGCGCAGCAGCGGCTATGTGCTCACGGGCTACGAACCCTATGCGAACCTGTCTGCCCGGGACGCCTTCGCCGAGAAACGCGGCAACTGCCTCTCCTATACGAACCTGTTCATCGCACTCGCCAGGGAAGCGGGCTGGGCGGCGAGCTACCAGTTGGTCGAGGTGCCGCCGGACTACGACAGCGTCAATGGCATGGTCGTGCTGAACAAGCATGTCAACGCGAAGGTGCACGACATACCGGGACGCGGCTCGGTAACCGTGGAGTTCAGCGCAGAGTTCGCCAGTGGAATTCACGACCGTCGCGTCGTGGACGACAAATTCGCCCTCGCCCTGCACTACAACAACCTGGCGTTCTCGGACGACATGGCCGGTGACGAACGCGGCGCTTTCGTCTATCTCAAGAAGGCGATCGAACTGACGCCCCACAATCCGGACCTGTGGACCAATCTCGGCGTGTTCCATGCGCGGCGAGGACACTTCGACCACGCGATCGCCAGCTACCGCCGGGCGTTGGAGCGCGACGCCTACCACAGCGCAGCGGTAAGAGGATTGGCAAACGCCTACGGCGCGCTCGGGCAGGCGGACAACGCGCGTTTCTACCAGCGGCGCGTGGCCTACTCGCGGGTGCGGGACGCCTACACCTACTACACCCTGGCGCAACGCGCCTACCAGGCCGAACGCCCGTCCGAGTCCTTGGAACTGGTCTCCCAAGCCATCCGGCTACATCGCAAGGACCACCGGTTCCACACGCTGCAGGGCGAGGTCCACGGCCTGCTAGGCAATACGGTGGCGGCCAACGAGAGCTTCAAGCGGGCCCGGGGAGTCGCCCGCGCCGAAAAGGACCGGGATCGGCTGCGGTCGTTGGAGGAGCACTACCCGCGGGCGACGGTGTTTACGCTCGGGGGTAGCTCGATCTACTAGGTTCCTTGAGAAGCGCTGAGGTTCACACACAG
>JAGWBM010000030.1:25813-46820 GCA_021295895.1 Pseudomonadales bacterium | reverse complement strand
GAGGTTCACACACAGGTTGCAAATGGAAATGCGCATCGAACCGCTCTTGAACGGCTCCGGTACTCCGGAGACGCGCTAGGTCTACCCCTCGGGCCGAGGGTCCGATCGTCGGACGAGCTATGCGATCCACTTTGCCGCGGGCGCGAAGTCATCGATGCCGATGGTCGCGCGCAGGTTAACCGAGGCGTTGGCCGTGCGCGAATCGAGGCGGATGCCGATCGCGTCGGCGACGCGAGTGATGCCGTTGAACCCGGCTGCGACCAGGATCGCGTCGCTCGTCGCCTCGGGGCCGACCAGGTTGACCCCAATGTGCCGGAGCCTCGTCACCTCGTCCCAGCTCCAGCCGGCAACCGCATCCGCCAAACGGATGAGGAACTGGCCGTGGGGTACGCCGGCATCGCCGTCACCGCGTCCGGTGACGATACCGAGATCGCCTTCGGTGTCTTCGCTGACTTCGGCACTCTCCCGGAGCGCCACCGTATGGGAAGTCGTTCAGTAGAAGCACTCGTTGACCGCGGATACCCGGGCGGCCACCAACTCGACCTGGGCGCGGTCCAGGGCGAAGTGGGAATCGCGCGCCATGTAGTAGGAGCGTCCGAACGCCCCGAAGAACAGCTTGAGCGCACTGGGAACGAGCCCGAGCGAGCGCAGGATGTTGGCACGGCCTTGACGGGCCAACGGCAACCAGGCCCCGGCTTCCTCGACATCGTCGGAGCGCTCCAGGGTCGGCGTGCCGTTGGCGGGTTCGGGCAATTCGGCCATGTCCTGACCGACACCCTGGGCGAACGTGTCGAGAATCACCGAACTGGCCGTCACGGCTACGAGTTCCACGTAGGCCTCGGGCAGCAGTCCCATGTCGATCACATCGTCGAACCAGCGTCGCGCAAGACGGCCCGAGTCGTTGCGAATGGCGTGCACCGCCTCTACCGCGATGGGAGGCAACTCGCTGTCGTTGTCGTGCTCGCCGTCGATGGCGGCGGGTGCTAGTGCATCCCGTTCGGCACAGAGGACACACGTCGGCGCGGTGCGGGCAGCGCGAACGATCGCCAAACGGTCTGCGCCGCTCCACCATGCGCCGGGTGCCGCGATGGCGCGGAGAGTCGCATCGTGGGCGGCCGACGTCGCGGCGTCGACCGGCAGCGCCGTCACGGTCATGACGCCGACCGGGCGGCGTCGGCCCGTACCGCCCGAAACTTCTTGTTCGACTCGGTGGTCTGGTGGAACAGTAGTTCTCGGCGCGCCTTCTCCTCCTCCTCGGTGAGTTTTCGTTGGCCCAAGTCACGGCCCACGCGTCGACCGGTCTCCACCGCTGGCCGCGCATGCACCTGGTCGATCCAGCGCTGCACGTTGGGGTACGTTTCCGACATGTCCTCGTCGAGCGTGCGGCCGGCCAGGAACGCCCACGGGTAGCTGATGATGTCGGCGATGGTGTACTCGGGCCCGGCCAGGTATTCGTTGACGGACAACTGGGCATCCATGACCGCAGACAGTCGGTCGACCTCGCCGACGAACCGCTTGACGCCGTATTCCAGTTGCTTCGGGTCGTCGGCCAGGTTTCTGCCGTAGTTCTTGAAGTGGTTGGCGTTGCCCATCATGGGGCCGAGGTTCGCCATCTGCCAGTGGACCCATTGCAGGGTCCGGTACTTGCCGCGGGGGTCGGCGGGCAGGAACTTGCCGGTCTTCTCGGCAAGGTACTCGAGGATCGCGCCGGACTCGAAGATCGCCAGCGGTTCACCCCCATCCAGGGGATGGTGATCGACGATCGCCGGCATCCGGTTGTTCGGCGAGATACGCAGGAACTCGGGTTTGAACTGATCTCCGCCGCCGATGTCCACCGGAATGACGTTGTAGTCGAGCCCGCATTCCTCGAGCATGATGGTGAGCTTCCATCCATTGGGCGTCGGCCAGAAGTGAGCGTCGATCATGGTTTCTCCTTCGTTGGTTGCATTGCGGCGTGCGTTCAAGCAACGGCCGCGTTGGCAACTTGGCATTGTAGTGTAGATGACAGGCCGACCGTCGGTCGGCTAGGCGGTCAATCGGCGCCGGTGTCGCGCACCGGTTCCGCGGCATGCCGCGCGGTGTCGCGGATTGCGTCTTCGCCGGGTGGTGATGTCCGGCGCATCCCGAACGGGTAGCTTTGGGTTACGCCGATGATGAGCGACTGAATCCGATAGTCGTCGTCTGCGGCCGCCGAAACAATCTTGCGCACTGCAGGTCCGTCGTAGGGTTCGAGTCCGCGCCCGAGCGCGTAGGTCAGGAGGCGCTCCACGATCGTCGTCGCGAACCGCTCCGGCTTTTGCACAAGCGCCTGCTTCAGTTCCTCGGCGTTCCGTACCACGGTGCCGTCCGGCAGTACGGCGGTACTGTCGATTGGGTTCCATGAATCGTCCCGCTGCCGCCAGCGGCCGATGGCGTCGAAATTCTCCAACGCGAACCCGGCTGGATCGATGAGGTTGTGGCAGTTGGCGCACGCCGGGTGATCGCGGTGTCGCTTAAGCTGCTCGCGCAACGTCGGTGCCTTGGTACCCGGCTTGCCGCCTTCGAGATCGGGGACGTCGGGCGGCGGTGGCGGTGGGGGAGTGCCGAGGAGATTGGCGAGTACCCATTTTCCGCGCAGCACCGGCGAGGTTCGATCCGGGTGCGAGGTAATCGCGAGCAGGCTGCCATGCCCCAGGAGTCCACCACGGGGGTTCTCGTCGGGAAGTTCGGTGCGCCTCAGATCCGGATGCTGCACCCCGGCGATGCCGTAGTGATCGGCCAAGCGCTTGTTGAGGAACGTGTACCGCGCCGTCAGGAGTTCGGTCGCCGGTCGGTCGCGGCGAAGTACGTGGTCGAAGAACAGTTCCGTTTCGGCCTGCAAGGCGTCCCTCAACGCCTCGTCGTAGTGGAAGCTCAGCGGAGCGGTTGGTCGATAGAACGCGAGGCTGCGCAATTCCAACCATTGGCTGGCGAAGTTCGAGGTCAGCGCCCACGCCCGTGGATCGGCGAGCATCCGGCGAACCTGCGCTTCGATCTCGTCGGGCGTGTCGAGGCGGCCTTGTTCGGCCGCGGCCAGCAGCGGCTCGTCGGGAATGCTGCTCCAAAGGAAGAACGACAGCCTGGATGCCAGTACGGCAGTGCGTTCCGAACCCATGTCGGCTTCCACCCGGAACAGAAAGTGGGGGCTGACGAGCAGTCTTCGCACGGCGTAGCCGATGCCGCCGTCGAAAGAATAGCCCCGGTTCCGGGCCTCGTCGTAGGCGCGAAGCAGGGATTGCGACTCCGCTTCGGTCGCCATTCCTCGAAACGCCCGTCTGGCCAGTGCCGCCAGGATGGTCTCGGCGCAACCGGCCTCTTCGGTCGCGGACCCGGGGTTGCACAGGAACAGCGCCCGTCGGCTGGGCGTATCGCCGGGACCGCCGGCTTGGAATGGTCCCTCGACGGCCAAGGTGTTGAGGCGGGGCACCGATCCGCTGGCGCCGGCAATGTCGCCTTCGCCGCGCTCGTTGACCAGGGGCTCCAGGAGGCCGTCGACGAGGTTCAACGGCGTCTTGTAGAACCTGGCGGCCACGTCGTGCTCGCCGGCAGACACCCTGGCCCGGACGCGGAACCTGGGCGGCTCGCGAATTTCGCGGTCGGGTTTGGGGACGGTGAAAGTGCCGACCTGATCACCGTCCACGGCGAGTTCAAGAAGGCGGTCGACCAACACCGGGGTTGTCCGGCGTGCCCCGGGCCTGTTGATGGGCTCGAGGGTCACCGTGATCTCGTAGTCGCCGTCCCGCGGGAAATAGTGACTAATCTGCGTACCCCCCTCGGCACCTGGCCCGGGGTCGCCGGACCGGATACGCCGCTCGGCCTCGGTGCCGATGTGATAGGTACGGCTGTCAAACGCTTCGGTACTCCCCACGACGAGTCGGCTCACCGCCTTGGCGGCTGCCAGGTAGCGCTCCATCAGAAGCGGCGAGATACGCAAGGTGCCCGCCATGTTGTCGAACCCGTGACTCGAGTCGTCGGCGGGGAGGAAGTGGGCGGCATCGATGTCCACGTGCAGAAGATCCCGTACGGCGTTCTGGTACTCGTTGCGATTCAAGCGTCGGAACACCGGGGAGGGACCGGGGTCGGGCTGTTCCCGGGCCACGCGGTCCAGTTCGCCCGATAGCCAGTGGCGAAAGCGGTCCGCTGTTGCCGGGTCCGGACGATGTGCGTCGAGCGGCGGCATCAAGCCGGCGCGCAGCTTGACGACGACTTTCTCCCAGGTCTCTCGTTCCGAGGCGACGTCCGCCAGGTCGAGGTCGGCGAACGTCGAGTCGCCATGTTCGGTGTGACAGCGCTGGCACCGAACGTGCTGCGTCCGCTTTGTATGACAGGTTGCGCAGAAGGTTCGGACGAAATCTTGGGCATCGACGAGCGGGGGATTTTCGCCGAAGGCGTTCCCGGCGATGGCGGCGCCTCCCGCCATGACCAGCGCCGCCGCAAGACCGCCGCAGAATGTCAGCCGCATTCCGCCGTTCGCTGCCAAGGTAGAAGCCATTTGCGCACTCCTCGTCGCTGGATAGTGCGGAAATGACGCGGGTCTTGCAACGCTGCTCCCTCCGGGAGGCGCCCTCCGGGACGGTCCCGTTGTTGTCTTGTGGCGGCGGCATCCCTACCATTCGCGCTCCCTTTGACGTGCCTCGGGTGAACGGTGGCCACAAGGACCGTCTACGACAAGATCTGGGATGCCCACGTCGTCGCCGAACGCGACGATGGCATGACGATCCTCTACGTCGATCGACACCTCCTGCACGAGGTCACGTCTCCCCAGGCGTTCGAGGGTCTCGCCCAGGCGGGACGCTCGCCCTGGCGGCGGGGCGCAAACCTGGCGACGCCCGACCACAACGTCCCGACCACCAACCGCAGCCGCGGGGTTGAAGGTATCGAGGATGCCGTTGCGAAGGAGCAGGTGGTCGTCTTGGACGACAACTGCAAGCGCTACGGCATCGAACAGTTCGAGATGACGGACCGGCGCCAAGGCATCGTCCACGTTATCGGTCCGGAACAGGGCGCAACGCTTCCGGGCATGACAATCGTTTGCGGCGACTCGCACACCTCCACCCATGGCGCGTTCGCGGCATTGGCACACGGCATCGGCACCTCCGAAGTTGAGCTTGTTCTGGCGACGCAATGCCTGGTGCAGCGCAAAAGCCGCAACATGCGGATCATCGTGGAGGGTCACCTGCCGTTCGGCACGAGTGCCAAGGACATGATCCTGGCCATTATCCGCGCCATCGGCACGGCGGGCGCTACCGGACATGCCATCGAGTACGCGGGCAGCGCGGTTCGGGCACTTTCCATGGAGGCGCGGATGACGCTGTGCAACATGTCCATCGAAGCCGGGGCGAGGGCCGGACTCGTGGCGGTGGACGACACCACGCTGAACTACGTGCACGGACGCCCCTTCGCTCCCACCGGCGCGATGTGGGACCGGGCCGAAGACTATTGGCGCACGCTGGTATCGGACGCGGACGCGGATTTCGACACCGAGCTTGAACTCGACGCCGCCGGAATCGTTCCCCAGGTCACTTGGGGAACGTCGCCCGAACTCGTGCTCGGTATCGACGAGAACGTCCCGGCACCCGACGACTTCGAGGACCCGGCCAAACGTGAACTGTGCGAACGAGCGCTCACCTACATGGACCTGGAGGCGGGCAGGCCGATCGCATCGGTTCCGGTCGACCGGGTGTTCATCGGCTCCTGCACCAACGGTCGGATCGAGGATCTGCGCGCGGCGGCGGCCGTTCTGGACGGGCGGCACGTCGCCAACAGCGTCACCCAGGCCATGGCCGTGCCGGGCTCGGGATTGGTCAAGGCGCAGGCGGAGGCGGAGGGGCTCGACGAGATCTTCCGTTCCGCCGGGTTCGAGTGGCGCGATCCGGGCTGCTCCATGTGCCTGGCGATGAACGACGATCGTCTCTACCCGGGGGAGCGTTCGGCAGCCACTTCCAACCGCAACTTCGAGGGTCGCCAGGGGCACTTGGGGCGCACCCACCTGGTCAGCCCCGCCATGGCCGCCGCGGCCGCTGTGGCCGGCCACTTCACCGACGTGCGAGACCTTCCGTGAAACAAACGCCAGGGGGAGCCCTCGGTCCGCGGCGTTCGTTTCATGGACAGCCCGGCTATGGGGCGCTGCCGTGATCGAGGCGTTCGAACACCACGAGGGGACCGTTGCGCCGCTTGACCGGGCCAACGTGGATACCGATCAGATCATTCCGAAGCAGTTCCTCAAATCCATACGTCGGACGGGATTCGGGGACAACCTTTTCGACGCTTGGCGGTATCTCGACGAGGGGGTAATCGGCAAGAACGCGAACGAGCGTCGGATCAACCACGACTTCGTTTTGAACGAGCCGCGCTACGCCGGGTCGAGCATCCTTCTTGCGCGCGGCAACTTCGGCTGCGGATCGAGCCGCGAGCATGCGGTCTGGGCGCTCCAGGAGTACGGCTTTCGATGCGTCATTGCACCGAGTTTCGCGGACATATTCTTCAGTAACTCCCTGAAGAATGGGCTTCTCCTTATTGTTTTAGAAAAAAATTTAGTCGACGAACTGTTCGGAATCGTGCAACTTGAGGAAGGATATTCGCTGCGAGTCGATCTCGCTGGACAAACCCTACGGGGGCCGGGCTTCGCGGCGGACTTCGAGATCGAACCGGAGCGCAAGCGCCTCCTCATGCAGGGTCTCGACGACATCGGCGCGACGCTGGCCCACGCGGACGCCATCCGCGACTTCGAGTCGCGCCACCGGCAACGCATGCCGTGGGTTTTCTCCCGCGACGGTAACGCGTCATGACGCACCGCATTCTCGCTATCCCGGGCGACGGCATCGGGGCCGAGGTCATGCCCCACGTCCTACGGGTGCTCGACGCGCTCGGCATGGACCTGTCGGTGGAGTCGGGAACCCTCGGCGGCGTCGCAATCGAAGAGCACGGTACGCCCCTGCCGACGTCTACGCTTGACGCGGCGCGGGAGGCGGACGCCGTGCTCCTGGGTGCGGTAGGCGGACCGAAATGGGACAACCTGCCGATGGATCGGCGCCCCGAGAAAGGACTTCTCGGACTGCGCGCCGCACTCGACGCTTTCGCCAACCTGCGGCCGGCGATGCTCTTCGAGTCCTTGGCCAACGCCTCGTCGCTGCGTCCGGAACTGGTCGCGGGTCTCGACATCCTGATCGTCCGGGAACTGACGGGCGGTATCTACTTCGGCGAACCCCGCGGCATCGAGAGCGCCAACGGTCGCCGCCGGGGCTACAACACCGACGTCTACGCAGACGGCGAGATCGAGCGGATCGCCCGGGTGGCGTTCGACCTTGCCGGCAAACGCGGCGGGCGCCTGACCTCCGTGGACAAGGCGAATGTGCTCGAGGTCACCCAGCTTTGGCGCGACGTGGTCACCGAGGTCCATGCCGACTTCCCGAATATCGAGCTGAATCATGTCTACGTCGACAACGCGGCGATGCAGTTGGTGCGGGCACCGAAGCAGTTCGACGTGATCGTCACCGGCAACCTGTTCGGCGACATCCTCTCCGACGCGGCGGCGATGCTCACCGGTTCCTTAGGCATGCTGCCCTCGGCCTCGCTCAACGCCAAGGGCCAGGGCATCTACGAACCCGTGCACGGCAGCGCACCGGACATCGCCGGCAGGAACGTGGCCAATCCCCTGGCCACGATCCTCTCCGCCGCCATGATGCTGCGCTACAGCCTCGGTGAGGAAACGGCTGCGGACCGGATTGAGGCGGCGGTCAACGCGGTCTTGGAGCGGGGCATCCGAACCGCTGACATCATGCCCGCCGACAGCGACGCGGACGTATGTCAGGTGGGCACCGACGAAATGGCCGACGCGGTGATCGCGGCACTGTAGGACTGCGCTTTCCGAAACCCCGGTCGCGCGCCCACGGACACGCCTTTGCGGCTCGCCTACCGCCCTTCTGTTGTGAAAAGCGCCAATGTCCCACGGGATCCCGGGGCGATGTCGCTAACGCGCCCGGCGCGGAATGGCGGATGCTGACGGACTGGCCACGGATGCAGGGACACCTGTGGTACGTTGGGATCATGGACAACCGGCCACCGCCCGCGCAGTCGCGGGTCGACGAAAAGAAGGGAGCCGCCGGCTCCGCCCGGACGGGGCGGCACGAATCCCTCGCCCGTGTGCATGCGCGCGCCCTCTACCGGCCCGTGCCGCCGGTCGAGTTTGACGACGACGGCTATCCCTTCAGCGACGGCAAGCCGGTGGAGAGCACCATCCACGACGACCTGCGGGCGTACGCGAAGGCCGCATTGCGGGTACGCTACGCGGCGCGGCGGGAGGTGCTGGTGGCGTCGGATCTGGGCGTGTTCTTCGAGCGCGGCGACCGGACGGCGGTGGTCGTTCCCGACATGTTCGTGGCGTTTACCTCGGGACGCGGGGACCGGTTGTCCTACAAGGTCTGGGAGGAGGGCGAGGTGCCGGACTTCGTGCTCGAGCTGCTGTCGGCAAGCACGTGGCGGCGCGACGTCGAGGCGAAGCCTCCGCTCTACGAGGCGCTCGGCGTCCGCGAGTTCTGGATTTTTGACCCCCTCGGCAGGCTGCCGGACCCGATGATCGGCCGGCGTCTCGATGTATCGGGCAGCTACCGGCCTGTGCCGGCGATGCGCAGTGGGGGCTGGCGGAGCGATGTGCTCGGCCTGGACCTGATCCTCCACGCCGGCGGTTTCCGATTCCGCGACCCGGTGACCGGCGAGATCCTGCCGGACGTAGTGGAAGCCGCAGCGCAGCGCGAGGAAGCCGCAGCGCAGCGCGCCGAAGCCGTGGCGCAGCGCGCCGAAGCCGTGGCGCAGCGCGACCAAGAGGCAGCAGCCCGCCAAGCGGCGGAAGCCCGAGTCGCGGAACTGGAGGCGCTGTTGCGCCAATCGCAGCACTAGGTGGCGGTGCCGAGCGCGGGGTGCTAGGGTGCCCGCCCGCTGAACGGCGGTTACGAGAACCATGGAGAAATTGAACGTCGCCATCGTCGGTGCCACGGGTGCCGTGGGCGAGGCGATGCGCCGCATCATCGACGAGCGCCGCTTTCCGGCGGGGGACGTGCGCCTGCTGGCGAGTGCGCGTTCCGCGGGCCGGCGGTTCACCGTGGGCGGAAGGTCACGCACGGTCGAGGTACTCGACGACTTCGACTTTGACGATACGCAGATTGCGTTGTTTTCCACCGACGGCGGCATTTCCCTTGAGCACGCGCCGCGTGCTGTGGCGGCGGGAGCAATCGTCATCGACAACACGTCGGCTTTCCGGCAGAAGCCGGACATTCCCTTGGTGGTGCCGGAAGTCAACGGCCACCGGATCGCCGATGGCATCGGGCCGAACATCATCGCCAATCCGAACTGCGTGGCGATTCCCCTGACGGTGGCGTGCAAGCCCATCTACGACGCCGTCGGTATCGAACGGATCAACGTCGCGACTTACCAGTCCGTGTCGGGGGCCGGTGCTTCGGGGGTTCGGGAACTCGAGGACCAAACCCAACGGGCCGTGCGCGGCGATCCGATCGACGATTTTCCCGTGCATCCCGCGCAGATGGCCTTCAATGTCATCTCCCATGCGTGGACGACGGGCGAGGACGGCTTCAGCGACGAGGAGACCAAGGTCGTCGACGAGACCCGCAAGATCCTCGAGGACGACGGGCTCGGCGTGAATCCCACCTGCGTCCGGGTTCCGGTCTACCACGGCCATTCGATGGCGGTGCATCTCGAGACGCGGCAGCCGATCTCGCCGGCCGATGCCCGGGACTTGCTACGCGATGCGGCGGGTGTCGTCCTCGTGGAGGGAACCAGCGCGCCCACCCCGGCCGTGGATGCGGCCGGCACGGACGGTGTCTTCGTCGGGCGCGTCCGCCGCGATCCGAGCCACGCGCATGGTCTCGATCTGTGGGTCGTGTCGGACAATGTTCGCAAGGGTGCCGCGCTGAACAGCATCCAGATCGCCGAAGAGGTGCGCGAGCTGATCGGCTGAGGCCGCCGTCGTGGAAACCGACCAGCCAACGATCGTGCTCGGCGTCGAATACGACGGCACCGCGTTCCACGGATTCCAAAGCCAGAAGCACGCGGCGAGCGTCCAGGACGCCTTGGAGTCCGCGATCAGCCGGGTCGCCGACGAGCGCGTGCGGATCGTTGCGGCCGGACGCACCGACGCCGGCGTTCACGCCACGGGACAGGTGGTGAGTTTTCGCACCTCGGCCGAGCGACCCCTCGATTCCTGGCGCCGGGGCGTGTCGAGCCTGACGCCGGACACCATTGGCATCGTTTGGGCACGCAGGCGCGAGGGGTTCCATGCCCGCTACGATGCGGTTTGGCGGCGCTACCTGTACCTGTACAGCGATGCGCCGGCAAAGCCGGTCATTCACCGCGGCTTGGTCGCTTGGTGCCAGGCGCCGCTACAGCCGGCGAGGATGCACGCGGCGGCCCAGTGCCTGGTTGGCGAACAGGACTTTTCCGCGTTCCGGGCCGCGGCGTGCCAGTCGAAGTCGCCGAATCGCAACGTGCTCGCAGTTTGCGTTGCCCGCGTGAATGGCTACGTGGCGATCGACATCACGGCCAACGCCTTCCTGCTCCACATGGTGCGCAACATCGCGGGCGCGCTGCGCGCGGTGGGCGTCGGCGAAGTCGGACCGACGGACTTCGAGGATCTGCTTCATGCACGGGACCGGTCGCGGGCGCCGCCGACGGCGCCGCCGCAAGGCCTGTACCTCGTCGGGGTCGGCTACCCGGGATTGGACCTGCCGATTCGCCCGCCACCGGTGATCGCCTGACCGGACGAGTCGGAGTCAGTGGTCGTCGGTGTCGCGAATCCAACGCACGGCGTCGGCAACGACCGTGCGAGCGTCGGTGCTGTTGGTGACCAACAGGCTGACCTCGCCGGCATTCAGGTCGAATCGACCCAGTGTCGTCCAACCGGGTTCCGCGACCGAGGCGTCGAACTCCACGGGGTGAGCTGATCCGCCGCTCAAGAGTCTCAGGTCGTAGTTGCCGAGTTGCGGACCTTGGTTGGCAGGGGATGTGATTTCCAGGTCGGCCGTGAGTTGGAACGGCGACTGCGACCGGGTCGAGTAGCCGACGCGGAGATCGGGCAGGTGATAATCGACCCGCCAGCGCCCGGCCTCCGGCAGCACGGTGGAGAACGTCGCCTGGCGGTCGCCTTCGCCCGGTGTCACCCGGGCGATGGTTCGACGGTACCGGCCCCAACTCGTGGGTTGCTCCTGGCGCGACCAGTGCGCCTCGAGGGCGGGGTCGATGCGCTGGTAGACGGGCAGACCCTCGTCGGTGTCGTAGCCGCGTCCGGATGCCGGCGGGTCGCTGCGCGGCGCCGCGGTGGCGGCGAATCCGGGATCGAGATCGTCGACCACGATGCCGGGGCCGGGCACGGGACGCCAGTCGCTCGGACGCGCTCCCACCAGCGGCACGGCGTCCGAGGTCGTGTTCGCATCCGTCTCCGGAACCCGCAAGGGAAACTCTTGCCGATTGAGGGACAGGTAGGGAGCGACCCAGAGTTCGTGGATGGGGGCCTGCGTGACGAGGCCCACTTCCATCGCCGCGTGTCCGCGGACGCGGATCGGGTCGCTCTCGTGGACGGCCGGATCGTCGCCGGACCGGTAGCGCAGTCGCACGAGACCGGGCGTCTCTTCGCCGTTGAACACGTCGACGCGGAGTTGATAGCGCGGTTTGCCGTCGGCACCGTCCGCAAGCCGTGCCGTCGCGACGGCAGAGGCGATGAAACCGGGCAACGAGGCGTCGTGCAGCCAGTCTCCTAGGAGGCCGCGCAAGTCGATGCCGACTTCCTCGGCAACACGCTCGAAGTCGACGGCGGTGAAGGAGGTACCGCGATACCGCCTACGCAATTCGGCGAGGAAACCGGCGACGGCCTCGCGTCCGAGGCCGTCGATCAGGGTGCGGGCCAGGGCGTCGACTTTCATCGTCAGGATGTTGATCGCCCGGGATGGTTCGAGGGCATCCAGACCCGTAAGCGGGGTTCCCAAGGCCCGTTCCCAGACCGCCGGCGGTCGCGCCGGTGCGAAGACATCGCCCGAAACGCTGCCCGAGCCACCGGCGAGGGCACTGGTGATCGAACCGGTCAGCAGGGATCGAACCGACGGACTCGACGCGAAGGTGTGCGCCGAGAAGTAGCCGTCGGCGTCGTCGATCAGACGGCTCGCCAGTGACTGGCACAGGTACTCGATGGCGACGGCGGCGCTTCCCCGGGCCCCGGTCTGGTGCAGGAACACGTTGCGTGCAAGGCCGGCGAACGGGTCGGCCCCGTGCCGGTCTCCACTGAAGAACATCCGCAATTGATCGAGTTTCTCCGTGGCGAAGGGACTGCCCGGCGGAACCGGCGTCGCGTAGAAGTTGGCGGTGGGGAATCCGCGTTCCCGGACCAGCAGCACACCCGGCAACGCCAGGGCGGACGCCATCCGCCAGCCGCCGCCGTAGCCGCGCAGCCGGGCGGGCACCTCGACCATGCGCAAGGCGTCGTAGGGGTACGGGAGGCCAAGAGCATCCACGTCCCGGAGGACGCCCGCCAGGGCTTCGCCGATGCCCTCGGTCGATTCCTCGAAGTAGCCGACGGGTGCGGTGTGTCGCCCACTGAGCAGCAGTTCCAACTCGATGCCGTCGATCGTCGTCGCGAAGCGTTGGAAGTTCGAGGCAAGCAGGGCGACTTGCGTTACGGGTTCCTTGGGTGCAAACCGGTACCGGCCGCCGCCAAGGGATTCGCGGCGACCCGGCCCCGCAACCAGCCAGTCATCCGGTACCTGCACCACCAGATCGACGGCGGCGAAGTCGCGCGTCGATGGCACGTTGGTCGCCGCGTTGGGCAGCCAATGCACCCCCGGCATCAACGCCACGTAGCCGCGTTCGAAAATGGAGGCCTCGGTACCGAGATTCTTGAGCGGATTCGCGCCGGCGATCCTGCGGTAGTCGATGGCGCTGTCGACGTAGGCGAATTCGGGGTCGGGAATCCCTGCAGCGCGGACCGTTACGGTGGCTTCGCCGTCGGCATTCGCGGGGAGGTCGGTGCGCAGCAGGCCGTTCCGATGTTCGAATGTCACGGGCACGCCGTCGACCAAGACCTCCCGGGTCGCCAGGCCGGGATTGAAGCGGAACCACAGGGCCGACCGTGCCTCGTCCGGCAGGCCGACCGTCAGCCAGACATCGAGGTTCAATGCGCGCCCGGGGTCGATCCGGACTTCGCCCGCGACCGACCGGATGTCGGTCGCGACGCCAGGTACCGACTCGTGCACGGTTCGCCAATGCGCACGCGTGCCCAGGTCGGCGTATGCCTGGACGACGACGGCTGCGATACCGGTGGCACCGCCGACGAGGAGCACCCCTGCGGCAACCAGATGCCCGACGCGCGACCCCGTATCGGGTCGCGGCAGGCAGAGTGCGGCGAGGACGAGTGCGCCAGCCGCTACTGCGGCAACCGCCAGGCGTTGCACGAAGGTCGCGGCATCGGGAACCGCCGCGACAAGGTCCGAGACCAGCCGGTCGGGCGCGAACGCGACGAACTCGACCAGCCAGTGGGGTGCCCGGGACAAGCTCCAGAGCGCGACGGCCAATAGCGAGAACGCCACAACGGCCACGGCGAGGCGGCTGCGCAGCACTGCGGCCAGGAGGAAGACGATCGCGACGCACAGGACGAGGGCGGGCAACGCGTCGACCGCGAGGAATACCCCGAGCGAGACCGGTTCGAAGGTGGCCCTGATGGGCCAGTCGAACGCCTGTCCAAGAAGACCGACGCCCTGGCTGATGACGAGGAACGCGGCAACCGGCACGGCAAGCGTCGCGACGACGCCGACCAGGCGGCCGGCGAGCAACTGAATGTTCGACACGGGTCGCGTGTCGAGCGCATCGGCGATGCGCTCGCGTTGTTCCCGGGTGCCGATGTCGAAACCCAGGAACACCGCCGCCGCCATGAGAAACCAGAGCAGGTAGCCGCCGAACGAATCCACCATGAACCGGGGCGATGTCACCGCGGACGGCAGCAAGCCGGACATCTGGCCATGCAGGGCGGCGAAGTAGACGTAGCCGATGCAGGTCGTGGCCACGGCGAGCACGGCGAACACCCAGGTTCGGGCCAGGCGACGTGCGGTGCGCACCTCGGCCAGGAAGACCGCGCGGAACGTCTGCATCATTCGCAATGGATCCGGATCTGCTCACCCTCGTCGCCATCGATGCGGATGGCGGGTTCGCCGAAGCTAGGAAGCATCAAGATTGTTGACGATCCGGTTGAGGCGATTCTTAACGGTCGGGTAGCTGATCCCGAAGAGGGCCTCCATGCGCTTGATCGAGCCATGGCTTCGGAGAAACGCAGTGACGAACACCTGATCTTCGAGGTCGAGTTGACCGAGCGCGGCGACTTCGACTTCGCCCTGGACCGTCAATCCGCAATCGCGGCAGACCATGCGTGCGATGGTGAGTGGACGGTGACAATCGGGGCATTTGGCCTTTGCGATACCCACTCGTTCATCTACACATAATGTGTGCGTCGCGGCAAGCTCAAGGTCGACGAGTCCTGGGGATTCCCGAAACTCTCGGTGGAGGTGCCCGACGCCGATCCGCTGCTACGCCGACGTACCCAACCGTCGGGTTTGACCGTCTACGTGCTAAACGGCGACCGTCGCCACGAGGTCGCCCCGGCGAGCCTGGCTTGCCGCACCGAGCAGGATTTCGAACGGCTTGTCTGACTCGGTCGAGGTTGGCGGCGCGGTGGGCGACCGCTGGTAGAATGCCCGTTTTCGTACGGGGCCGATCGTTGGTGGCAGCGCGGACTCGCGTCAAGATCTGCGGAGTGACGACGCCTGCCGACGCGCGGACGGCGGCGGACGCCGGTGTGGACGCGGTTGGAATCAACTTCCACCCGCCGAGCCCCCGCTCGGTGGGGCCGTTGATGGCGGCGGAGATCGCCGCCGCGCTCCCGCCGTTCGTGGCGGCTGTCGGCGTGTTCGTCGATCCGGACCCGGATCGGGTGCGCCGGATCCTCCACCGAGTTCAACTCGACGGTCTGCAGTTCTCCGGCGAGGAGGCCGGGGAGTTCTGCCGTGGCTTTGGTGTCCCCTACATCAAGGGAGCAAAAATGGCCCCCGATTTCGACTTTGGCGCTTTCGAGGGGCTCTATCCCGACGCCCAGGCGTTCCTTTTGGACACCTACGACGACCGACTCGCAGGCGGTACCGGACGTCCGTTCGACTGGTCTACCTGGCCCCGTTCGGATCGCCGCCTGATTCTTGCCGGTGGACTTGACCCGGACAACGTCGCCACGGCCATTGCCGCGACGCGACCCTACGCCGTGGATGTGGCGAGCGGCGTGGAGGGGGACGTCAAGGGTCGCAAGGATGCAGAGCTTGTCCGACGATTCGTGGCGGAGGCGGGACGTGTCCAGGTCTAACCGGGTGCCCTACGAGGCGCCCACGGATGACGGACGGTTCGGCGACTACGGGGGCCGCTTCGTCGCGGAAACCCTGATCCACGCCTTGGACGAACTCACCCGCCTCTATGCGTCGGTCTCCCGGGATTCTGCCTTCCAGGCCGCCTTGGCGCGGGAACTCAAGGACTACGTTGGGCGCCCAACGCCGCTCTATCGCGCCGATCGACTCACCGAGCACGCTGGCGGTGCGCGAATCTACCTGAAGCGCGAAGACCTGAACCACACCGGCGCCCACAAGATCAACAACACCGTGGGCCAGGCGATGCTGGCGTCCCGCATGGGAAAGACCCGGCTCATCGCCGAGACCGGCGCCGGTCAGCACGGCGTCGCGACCGCCACCGTCGCGGCACGTTTGGGCCTTGAATGCCGGGTCTACATGGGATCCGAGGACATCGCACGCCAGAGCATCAACGTCTACCGAATGAAACTGCTGGGCGCCGAGGTGGCCCCCGTGAACGCCGGTTCGCGCACCTTGAAGGACGCGATGAACGAGGCGATGCGCGACTGGGTGACGAACGTTGACAACACCCACTACATCATCGGCAGCGTGGCTGGCCCGCACCCGTACCCCATGCTCGTGCGGGACTTCCAGGCCGTGATCGGCAATGAAGCGAAGGAGCAATGCCTTGCCGCCGAGGGCCGGCTGCCGGATCTCCTGGTGGCTTGCGTGGGCGGTGGTTCCAACGCAATGGGACTCTTCTACCCGTTCGTAGACGACGACGGCGTGGACATCGTGGGTGTGGAGGCGGGCGGCGAAGGTTTGGGGACGGGACGTCATGCGGCGCCCCTGAACGCCGGTACCCCGGGGGTGCTGCATGGCAGCCGCACCTACCTGATGGACGATGAGAGCGGCCAGATCGCCGAGACGCATTCCATTTCCGCAGGGCTCGACTACCCCGGCGTGGGTCCCGAGCACGCCTTTTGGAAGGATCTTGGGCGGGCAAGATACGCGAGCGTTACCGACGACGAGGCATTGGCCGCTTTTCGGGTGTTGAATCAAACCGAGGGCATCATGCCGGCCTTGGAGTCGAGCCACGCCGTCGCGTGGACGTTGCGCGAAGCCGCCCGTCGCCCCCGGGAGGACATTATTCTCGTCAACCTCTCGGGGCGGGGCGACAAGGACATCCACACGGTAGCCGCGATCGACGGGATCGAGGTGTAGCCCTCGTGTCGCGACTCGCCAAACGGTTCGCGTCCCTCGCCAGAGACGGGCGAAAGGCGCTGAACACCTACATCGTCGCCGGTGATCCCGTGCCGGAGGCAACGGTACCCGCCATGCATGCCCTAGTGGCCGGCGGCGCGGATCTCATCGAACTGGGCGTGCCGTTTTCCGACCCGGAAGCAGAAGGGCCCACGATCCAGGCGGGCATCGAACGAGCTTTGGCGCACGGCGTGACGTTGGGCGACGTGATGGACATGGTGTCCGCGTTCCGCCGCGATGATCGCGACACGCCGGTGGTCCTGATGGGTTACTTGAACCCGTTCCTCAGAATGGGCTACGAGGACTTCTGCACCCAGGCGGTCGCTGCGGACGTGGACGGGGTCATCGTCGTGAACCTACCGCCGGAAGAGGCCGGCACGTTCCAAGAAGCCCTGCGCAGCCGACACATGGATCTGGTGTTGTTGGTCGCGCCGACCACGACCGCCGAACGGGCGGCCTATATCGCAGGGCAGGGCTCGGGGTTCCTCTACTACGTGAGCTACAAGGGCGTGACCGGCGCACGGCATGCCGATGCGGCGGACGTCGCAAAGCGTCTCACCGGCATCCGTGCCGTGGCCGGCGGGTTGCCCGTGCTGGTGGGTTTCGGGATCAAGGACGGTGCGTCCGCGGCAGCCATCGCACCGCATGCCGATGGCGTCGTCGTGGGCAGCGCGTTGGTCGATACCATGGGGTCCACGCCCGTTGCGGGCATTGGGAACCGCTTGAAAGCGCAGGTCCGCGACATTCGGGACGCCCTGGACTAGGCGGCGGGTGGAAAAACCGACGCTCGCTGCTTGGCTCGACAGGATCGGCACGGAACATCCGCGCGGGGTCGAGCGCGGGCTGGATCGTGTCCGAATCGTGGCCGACCGCTTGGGCGTCGTGCCACCTGCCGCCAAGACGATCGTGGTCGCCGGCACGAATGGCAAGGGCTCGACGACAGCCTTCGCGGAACACCTGCTCCTGGCGGCGGGACATAGCGTGGGAACGACCACGTCGCCCCACCTGCACCGGTTCAACGAACGCATCCATGTCAATGGCGGGGAAGTCGATGACGGGACCATCGTCGGCGCTTTCGAGTCCATCGAGTCATGCCGGGGTAGCATCGACCTGTCGTATTTCGAGTACGCGACGCTGGCCGCGTTGTTGGTGATGTCGAGAACGCCCCTCGACTACGCGGTCCTCGAGGTCGGTCTGGGGGGTCGACTCGACGCGGTCAACGTCGTGGACGCGGACGTCGCGGTGATCACGAGCATCGGGCTCGACCACCAGCAGTACCTGGGTGCAACTCGGGAGATGATCGGGGGGGAGAAGGCCGGCGTGATGCGTCCCCGCGTACCCGTCGTGTGCGGCGATCCAAATCCACCGGCGTCGATCGTCGAACGCGCCCGGGATCTCGGTGCGCCTCTCTTGCTCGCAACGCGGGACTTCGGTCAGCGCGCCGGGCAGCTCTGGATTCGGTCGAGGGACGGGAGCCGTCTATCGCTCGAACTTGGGGGCTCGTCCGTGGATCCCGTGAATGCCGCGACGGCCGCCATGGCCGTCAGCCAAGCGGGGTATCCGGTGGTGCAGCGGACGGTTGCGCAGGCCGCGCGGACGGTTCGCAATCCGGGTCGTCTCGAGATCGTCGAGCAGGGCGGTCGGACCTGGGTACTCGACGTAGCCCACAACCCCCACGCGGCGGTGTTCCTGGCGGACCGGCTGCACGCCCTTTTTGCCGACCGGACAATCCGCGGCGTGGTGGGGTGTCTCGAAGACAAGGACATTGCCGGCATCGTTGCGGCGCTTCGGCACCAGGTCACCGAGTTCGCCTACGCCGCCACCACCTCGGCGCGGGGTCGCCCCGCTTCGGCGCTCCGCGCCGCGGCGGGCGATCCAAGTGCATTCGCCGGAACTTTGGACGCTGCGATAACCCACGTATTGGGACGGTGCGAGAGCGACGGCGACGTGATCTTGGCGTTGGGTTCCTTCGACGTCGTCGAGCGGGTTCGCGTTTGGTTGGGCTACCCTCGAGATGCCTGTCCTCAGTCGCCTTGAGACATCGGATAGGCGCGACAAGCAGTCGGTTTCCCGGCGGATTTTTCGCGATGCCGGGGCCCAAGGTGGTATTCTCCCGATGGTTCAGGTCGTGGAACGAGCCCGGATCCCTTTGAAGCCGCGTCGTTCAACGTGTTGACAGACCAGACTCGCTATCGACTGACCGGGTTGGTGTTCCTACTCGCCGTCGCCGCCATATTTCTGCCCATGCTGTTCGATGGCGACGGCGTCGAACCCATGCAACTCGATCCATTGCCGCCGCCGGACATCGAGGTGGAGCGGGACGTGGCGCCGCCGCCGGACATGACACCGGTGGTCGCGGCCCGCGACGCTTTGCAGTCGACCGTGGACGAAGACGGCTATGCCACCGCTACGGGTACGCGATTCGGCGAAGCCGTGCTCCTCGAGGACGATGCCGACGCCGATGCGGACCTGAAATGGGCCGTGCAGGTGGCGAGTTTCACCCAGGAGGAGAATGCGGATCGCCTCATCGAGCGGTTGCAGGGCGATGGCTATGCGGCGTTCGTATCCAATGTCAAGCAAAACGGCGAACCGGCCACCCGCGTCGCGGTGGGTCCGTTGATCGAACGGGAAGCGGCGGTGCGGCTCAAGGGCGAGCTGGACCGACGCTACGACTTCGAAGCGGTCGTGGTGAGGTTCAGTCCCTGATGCCGGTCGAGAACTTTGCCATCGCCGATGTCGTGATGGGGATCGTCATCATCGTGTCGGCCGCATTCGGCCTGATGCGCGGTCTGGCGCGCGAAGTACTGTCGCTGGTGATCTGGGTCGCGGCGTTGTTGCTGGGCATCGCTTTCGCGGATTCCGTTGCCGGCGTCCTGGGACTGGATCTGAGCGTCGGCTTGCAGACCGCCATTGGTTTCGCGATCGTATTCGTCGCGGTCCTGGTGGGCGGCGCGTTGGCGCAACGATTTCTCGGCGGACTGGTCGAGTCGACGGGCCTGACCGGCACGGATCGGACACTTGGCTTGGTGTTTGGGACCGTGCGCGGTGCGGCGGTGGTTCTGGTCGCCCTGATCCTGCTGCGGCCGTTCGCGGAGTCGAGGGATTGGTGGTCGGAGTCCCTGATTGCGCCGCCACTGCTGACCTTCGAAAACGAGGTGATGGAACTGTTCGATCTCGTAATGGACGCCGTTTCGGGCCCGGCGGAGCCACAGCCCGTCGGGCTGGACGCGGGGGTATCCACGGCGTTCGCGCCGCGGGCCGGTCCACAGCCTGTCGCTTCCATGAAGCAAACGCGTCGTTTGTTGCCTGGCGGTTGGCGACGCCTCGCCGCCAACCGGCGGGATTTCGGGAGGTAGGAAAATGTGCGGTGTAGTCGGCATCGTCAGCGCCTCACCGGTCAACCAGCAGATCTACGACGCGCTGCTCGCCTTGCAGCATCGTGGCCAGGACTCGGCGGGCATGGTGACCTGGGACGACGCCTATCGGTTGAACCTGCGCAAGGGCAATGGCCTGGTTCGGGACGTCTTCGAGGAACGCCACATGCAACGCCTGCGCGGCAACATGGGCGTGGGCCACGTGCGTTACCCGACGGCAGGAACGTCGAGCGCCGCGGAAGCGCAACCGATGTACGTCAACGCCCCCTACGGCATCAGCCTCTGCCACAACGGCAACCTCACGAATGCCGAACGCCTCGAAATGGATGTGTTCCGGGCGGGTTTGCGACACGTCAACACCACCTCGGACTCGGAGATATTGCTCAACGTCTTCGCCCACGAACTGCACAAGATCGGCGTCTTCGATCCGGGTCCCGAGCAGGTATTCGATGCCATTGCCGGGATCAATCGTCGCTGTCGCGGTGCCTTCGCTGCCGTCGCCATGATCAACGGTCGAGGTATCGCGGCATTCCGCGACCGGCACGGCATCCGCCCGTTGGCGTTCGGGGTCAGGGAAGTGGAGGACGGCAACGGCGGGCGTCGCCAAGAGGTCATGGTCGCCTCGGAGAGCAGTGCTATCAACATCCTCGGTTTCGATTTTGTCAGGGACATTCAACCGGGAGAGGCAATCTTCATCGATCGTAGCGGCGAGTACGTCACCCAGCATTGCGCACCCTTGGCGGTCCATACGCCGTGCATTTTCGAACACGTCTACCTCGCTCGCGAGGATTCGATCATGGACGAGGTTTCGGTCTACAAGGCGCGGCTGCGGATGGGCGAGAAACTCGCGCAGCGGATCCTGGCGCAGTTCGGGAAAGAGCACGACATCGACGTCGTGATTCCGATTCCCGAGTCGAGTCGAACCTGTGCGATCCCCTTGGCCTATGCACTCGGGGTGAAGTTCCGCGAGGGATTCGT
>JAGWBM010000030.1:24809-25797 GCA_021295895.1 Pseudomonadales bacterium | reverse complement strand
CAGAGCCAGCGGACAAAGTCGGTTCAGCAGAAACTCAACGCCATCGAACTGGAGTTCCAGGGCAAGAACGTCCTGCTCGTCGAAGACTCCATCGTCCGCGGTACGACAACCGGCGAGATCGTGCGGCAAGCGCGAAAAGCCGGTGCGCGCAAAGTCTTCATGGCGGTGGCGGCACCGCCGGTCCGGTATCCGAACGTGTACGGCATCGACATGCCAGCGGCACACGAGTTCCTCGCCAACGGCCGCACGGAAGAAGAGATTGCCGACGCCATCGGGGTCGATTGGCTCGTCTACCAGACCATCGAGGATCTCGTGGCGGCGGCGGCCGAGGGCAATTCCAAGCTCAGACGATTCGAATGCTCGGTGTTCGACGGCAAGTACGTCACCGGCGACATCGACGGCGACTACCTAGCCCACCTGTCCCGGGCGCGCAGCGACACGGTCAAACGACGTCGGGACGCCGAGCATGTCGGCGACGCCACCGTGATCGAACTGCACAACCATGCCTGACCCCGGTCGCGGTGGTAACGCCGCGACCGCCGGCGTGTCGGGTCGTCCGCTACGGAGAACGCCTTGCGTCGGGGTGTGTTCGACAACCTATGGCGACCTGGTGTGTCGCGGCTGTAAGCGATTCTCCCATGAGATCGTCGGCTGGAACGCCTACAGCGAGGACCAACGCGAACGGATCTGGTCGCGCCTCAACACCCTGCTGACGGACAGCGTGCGCGCGCATCTCGAGGTGGTCGACGAAGACAAGCTGCGTTCGGTCGCGACCCGGCTCAAACTCCACAACGCGGCCGATCTGCCGGCGGAGGTCTTGGCCTTCCGCACGATGCGGACGCGTGCCGTACCGCTCGAAGCCCTTGGCCTTCACCCGCGTCACGTCGGACACTCGGCCGGTGACACCGCGCGGGCGATCGACACGGAGTTCTACGTTCGCTCCCGCGCTCACTACGAAGCGAGCTTCAAAACGCCGACCTAGCGCGTC
>JAGWBM010000030.1:23362-24736 GCA_021295895.1 Pseudomonadales bacterium | reverse complement strand
GCGCTTCTCAAGGAATCCAGCCGTTAGCACGGTCGACTCGAACGTGAACTCCGCGGAGCCGGGTTTCGCGAATCCGTCGAGAACCACATGCACCGGATCGGGCCAGGGTTCAATCTTTGGATGGGAACATCGCCCCTTTCAAACTCGCACCGAGCGGTTCCAGCCGCCCAACGCCGACTCGCTTGAACAACGATGCCGCGGGTTTCCATGTGATGGGCCTCGATGCGATTACACCGTGTCGTTCAAGTCTGCGGATCCGAGGCGTTGCACGCGAAGGCCGCACGTACGAGTCGGTGTCGGTGGACACGTCCACCTCGGTCTCCTCGTAGGTCGGGCGACCGTCTTGCCGCCCCGCTTGGCGGGAACAGCCAGCGGTCCGCGTCGGTCAGTCCGGCAGGGGAAAGCAGGTCAGTTCGGCGTCGCCTTGGTCGAGCCGGAGTTTCCAGCCGCAACGGTCCCAATCGCCGAGGACGATACGGCGACGATCGCCGCCAAGGTCGTGGATTCCGGGCCGGTGTGTGTGGCCGTGGATCATCAGGGAGACGTCGGCATCGTCCAGGGCACTTTGGATGCTGCTTGGCGTCACGTCCATGATGTTGGCGGCCTTGTTCTCGTTGGCGGCGATGCTCTTGGCGCGGAGCGAAGCCGCTAGGGCGCGACGTTCTTCTAGGCTTGAAGCAAGTACGCCGGTTTGCCAGGTGGTTGAGCGGAAAAGGGCGCGTATGCGCTGGTACTCGGCGTCGCGGGTGCAGTAGGCGTCGCCGTGGGCGAGCAGGACGCGGTCGTTGTCGATCTCGACCACGCTGGGATCGTCGAGCAGCGTGGCGCCGGTGTCCGAGGCGAATGTGGGGCCGATGAGAAAGTCGCGGTTGCCGTGCATGACGTATAGCGCGCAGCGGCGGGAAGCGGCCGTCAGCGTTTCGCGGAGGGACGCCGCGACCGGCCCGTCGTCATCGTCGCCGACCCAGACCTCCACGAGGTCGCCGAGGATGAACAACGCATCGACGGTCGATGCTTCGGTTTCGACCAGCCTTTGCAGACCGGCAAGAACGGCGGGCCGTGTTTCGTCGATGTGCAGGTCGGAAATGAACAGCGTGCTCATCGGTGCGTTCGTCGTTGATCGGCGATTTCGGCGGCGCAGAGTGTATTGTCGAGCAAGGAGGCCCGGGTCATCGGTCCGACGCCGCCGGGTACCGGCGTGATCCAGCCGGCGTGGGGCGCGACTTCGTCGAAACGGACGTCGCCGCGCACCTTGCCGTCGGCCTGGGCGACGATGCCGACGTCGATGACGATGGCGCCTGGCTTGATCCAATCGGCCGCGATGAGGCCGGCTTTGCCAGTAGCGGAAACCACGATGTCGGCTTGTGCCACGTG
>JAGWBM010000030.1:0-23341 GCA_021295895.1 Pseudomonadales bacterium | reverse complement strand
ACCGTACATCCCGCCAACAGCAGTTCGAGGCCCATGGGACGGCCGACGTGATTGGACGCACCGACCACGGTGGCGTGGAGGCCGCGCAAGGTGAGGCCCGTGTGGGCGAGTAACGACATCACGGCCCGGGACGTGCACGGGCGGATCGCCGGCTCGCGGAGCACGAGGCGGCCCATGTTGTTCGGATGGACGCCGTCGACATCCTTGTTGGGCAGAACGCGTTCCGTGACGTGAACGGGATCGATGTGGCGAGGGAGCGGCAACTGCACGAGGATACCGTCGAACATCGGGTCGGCATTGAGCGCATCGATTCTGGCGACGAGATCGGCTTCCGACGTTTGTGCCGGCAAATGCCATACCTCCACGTTGAAGCCCACCTCCTGGCAGTCCTTGCGCTTGAGGCGAACGTAGATTTCGGATCCCCGGTCGTCGCCGACCAGGATGACGGCGAGACCGGGACGCGTTAGGCCATTCGCCAAGCGGTGACGTACGCTCTCGGCAATGCCTTGTCGCAACTCGCGGGCGATGGAGTTGCCATCCAGGACTTTCGCGGCCACGGAGACCTCCGGCGGGCGGTGCCGCGTATTGTATGTCAGCGCCGGTGCGGTTTAGGTCCCGCGTGCGTTGGTCCGTTGTTGCCTACGGGCCCGTGCGCCCCCGCGATACGACGGCGGCTTTCCGTTAGTCGGGTGGGCTTGCACTCGAGGGGACGGGGGCGAGTTCAACGGGTGGTGAAGGCAGGTCGTATTCGTCCACCGGTGACTTGTTGACCGCGGGTAGGTCGAAGTAGAACAGGCTCCCCTTGCCCAGTTCGCTCTCGACGCCGAGTTCGGTGCCATGGCGGCGCAGAATATGTTTGACGATGGCCAAACCCAGCCCCGTGCCTCCATGCGCGCGGCTGTTGGCAACGTCGACCCGGAAGAATCGCTCGGTGAGCCGCGAGATCAGGTCGCGGGGGATGCCGCGGCCGTGATCCTCCACCTCGAAGCGGGCCCCACCGACGCCTCGATGCCAACGCACCGATACATCCCCGCCGTCCGGGCTGTATTGGATGGCGTTCGTGACCAGGTTCATGAACGCGCTGTGCAGTTCGGCCGGCACGCCGCGCACCACGACGCCGGCTTGTGCATCGAGCCGGATGCGGTGCTTGCCGCTCGCCAGTTGCCGTGCTTGGTTTACCACGGAGGTTAGCATCGCGGGGACGTTGACCATTTCGACGTCGTCCGCCTTCGGTGATGGCGAGGACTCGAGGCGGGTAAGGGTTAGCAGGTCGTCCACCAACGCCTTCATGCGTTGGGCGGGAGCGTTCAGTTTGCCGAGCAGGGCGCGCAGTGTGTCCCGGTCGATATCGTCGTCTTCGAGGGTTTCGAGATAGCCCATGACCACGGTCAGCGGCGTCCGCAGTTCGTGGGAAACGTTGGCGATGAAGTCTTGCCGCATCGTCAGCAAGCGGTCGAGTATGGTCACGTCGCGGATGAGGACGATGGACCGGTCCGCATCGACGCGCAGGTGGCGGAGTTCGAGCCGACGCGACTCGTCGACCGGCGACACCATCTCAACGATGCCGCCTTCGACTTCGTCCTCCAGCAGCGCGACGATGGACGGGTCGCGGGCCAACGCCGTCAGATTGCGTCGACGCTCCCGCGGCGAAAACCCGAGCAGGCTGCTGGCCGTCTGGTTGGCAAGTTCGATCACACCGCTACGCTGCAATACGATCCAGCCATCCGGGATGTTGTCCAGGGTACGCTGCAGCCAACGCAATTCGTCGGCGAGTCGCCGGGCGCGTCCCCGTGCGCCGGTCAGGGAAGACGTCAGGCGTTCGGCCAGGGATCGCCACGACGACGACCACTGGCGGGATCGGCTCAACGGCGCCCTCGACCAGCGCCGGAAGGAGAGGAACTCGATGGCGCCGAACGCGATCCATACCGCGAGCGCGGCCGCGACGCCCCATCCGAGGTTGTCTGACAACAGGCCAACGGCGACGCCGCCAACGAGGCACGTAGCGGGGCGAACCAGGTCGCTGGCACTAATCCTCACGTTCCGATCTCCGGTGTCCAGAACGTCGCTAAGTGAGCGCAACCGAGTACGGCCAATCCGACGGCATCGATCCCGCTGACTGCATGCCGAGTGTACGCGAGTTGGGTTGGGCCACGGATTGGGCGGAGGCGCAGAGGTGTTGCGGTGTCGCTGCCCACCGGGCGCGGTTGGCAGCGGGTGGCGTCAGGTCGCGGGAGCTATGACAGGGGAGCTATGACAGGCGACAGGCGGTAGCCGACCCCGTGGACGGTCTCCACCGCCTTGTCCATGCCGAAGGGCATGAGCGCCTTACGGAGGCGTAATACGTGCACATCGACGGTGCGCTCCGCGACATAGACGTTCCGTCCCCACACCCGGTCGAGCAACTGGGTGCGGTCAAAGGCACGGTTGGGGTGGCCCATCAGGAGTTCGAGCAGACGAAACTCGGTGGGACCGACGTGGACTTGGTCGCCGTTGACGCTCACCTGGTGGCCGCGCGTGTCGAGAGTCAATTGTCCCACCGTAAGCACACCGTCTTCGGGCGTGCCGGTGCGGCGTAGGAGCGCTTTGATGCGCGCGATGAGTTCCTTGGGTGAGAAGGGTTTCGTGACGTAGTCGTCGATTCCTGCGTCGAAGCTCTTGAGCTTGTCGGATTCTTCACCGCGGGCGGTGAGCATCACCAACGGCAGGTCGCTAGTGATGGGATCGCGGCGCAACTTGCGGGCCAGATCGATGCCGCTCATGCCGGGCAGCATCCAATCGATGATCACGACGTTGGGCAGCGGTCCGTCGAGAACATCCAAGGCTTCCTCCGCAGTTTCGGCCAGAACGACCTTGAAGCCACCCCGTTCCAGCGAGAAGGTGAGCATTTCGCGGATGTCGGTCTCGTCTTCGACGAGCAGCACGCAGTTGGAAGCCATTCCCTCGGCGCCTGTCTCCTTACGCTTGGCGAGCGCAAACCTATCGGCGGAATATGACAATTTGATGATTATGCCATCGCCGCATTACCCTTCACACGCTACTGCAACGTGGCGTTTAACGGTCGGCGTTCCAAGGCGTTGACGAGCGGTTGAAGAGACAGGGGGATCAATGGGGCAGAGACAGCTACGCGCGGCCGATGGTCATACGTTCGGCATTTACGAGGCGGTGCCCGACGAGCCGCGGGGCGGCGTCGTCGTGATCCAGGAGATCTTCGGCGTCAATGCCCACATCCGCGAGGTCGTCGACAGCTATGCCGCAGAGGGCTATGCAGCGCTCGCGCCGGCGCTGTTCGACCGAGTCGAACGAGACGTCGAGTTGGGCTACGACCAGGGGGGAATGAGCCGTGGCAGGGAGCTTGCGTTCGCGGGGCTGTCCCGGGACGACGCGCTGCGCGACCTCCAGGCGGCGGTGGAGGAAGCCGGAAAGTACGGCATGGTCGGGGTCGTCGGTTACTGCTACGGGGGATTGATGACGTGGCTTGCCGCCTGCCATCTCGAGGGTATCGCAGGCGCTTCGGCATACTACGGGGGCGGCATCGCGAACGAACTGGCGCAGACGCCGATTTGCCCCCTGATCATGCATTTCGGGGAACTCGACGCGCACATCCCGTTGACCGATGTCGACCGGATCCGTCAGGCCTTGCCCGACACGCCGGTATACGTCTATCCGGCCGACCACGGCTTCAACTGCGACCACCGGGGGAGTTATCACGCCGCTTCGGCTGACACGGCTCGGACCCGCACGCTGGCGTTGTTCCGAGAGCACGTGGGTTGACCGCCCGCAAAGGCGGGGACTGCGGCGGGTGAAGCGCTTTTCGGGGGCATATCCCGTGTTGACATATGGAAGTCGTTTGTTGATGCTTCGGCCACTGTAATGAGGGGTGGGGTGTACCCTTTCGTCCCATATCGCATGGATTCGCAATGCGTCGGGGCTTACGGGTCGGCACACCTCGCGGGTCGCTGAAACGGCACATAAATAGAGCAATCGTGCAGCGGGCAGTCCGCGACGGAGTCGGAATGATTGGAACCTCACTCAACCGCCGCGCTTTGGTTCGACTTAGGACCGTGTTCCGGGATCTGTTGGGTCTCGGCTAGGCTAATGGAAGAAGGGCCGAAAGGCGCTTCGAGCACTTAGGGAAGGTTTGATGAAAAACTGCTCATTGAAGGGGCAACCCGGTCTTGGAACAGCCGTTCTGGCGACCGTACTCGGGCTGCTTGCGACCAGTGCGGGGGCGACCACGCTGGCGGACATCTACGCCGCCGCCGATCGGATCAACCAACAGGCGAAGGAGTCGCAGGCGAAGGTGGACGCCCTGAACGACGAGACGCGCGATATCTACCAGGACTACAAGATCGTCCTGCAGGAGGTCGAGGGCTTGCGCATCTTCAACCGACAGTTGGAACGCCAAGTCGCCACCCAGGAAGCCGAAATTTCCGAGATCACGGAGAACATGGGCAAGGTGTCTGACATCCAGCGTCAGGTCGTGCCGTTGATGGATCGGAATCTGATAGCGCTCGAGCAGTTGATCGACAACGACATGCCGTTCTTCATGCAGGAGAGACGGGACCGACTAGAGAACCTTCGCGATGTTCTCGACAACCCCGACGTCGCGGTATCGGAACAGTTCGCCGCGGTCCTCAATGCCTTCCAGATCGAGAATGACTTTGGGCGCTCGATGAGCGCGTATACGGACGAGATTGACGTCGGCGGCACGCACCGGGTCGTCGAGGTCCTGCAGGTCGGGCGAGTCGCCTTGCTCTACCAGACGACGGACGGCGAGGAAACCGGGTTCTACAACAAAGAGGAACGTCGTTGGGAGCAACTCGACGATAGTTTCCAGGCTGCTGTCCGCACCGGATTGCGTATGGCGAAGAAGCAGGCCGGGCAGAACCTCCTGCCGGTACCGATCCTGGTGGAGGGTTAAGCCATGAGACAGATCAGCCGAACAATTCGACTCGTCTATCCCGCGGTTCTCGCCCTGGCGGTGGCACCGGCCTACGCCGAGGAGGAAGGCGAGTTCATCGGCGGCGAACTCGTAGTCGTCGAAGCCAACAGCCTCGTGGAGTTGCTCAAGAACGTCGAGGACCGCCGGATTGTCGAAAACGCCGAGAACGTGCGCCGCGAGCAGGAGTTCAGAGCCCAGCGCGACCGCCAGTCACAGATGCTCGACGACGCCAGGGCGGAGAAACGCCGCCTTGAACGCCGGGGCGATCAACTTCAGGCGCAGTACGACGAAAACGAGATTCGTATTGGCACGTTGCAGGATCAGTACAACGAACGCCTCGGCAAGCTGCGCGAGTTGTTCGGGGTGCTGCAGCAGGTGGCAGGCGATACGCGGAGCCGTTTTGACGAGTCCATCATCAGTGCCCAGTACCCGAACCGCGGCGAGTGGCTCGGCGACTTTGCCGCCAGAATGGGCCAGGCGACCCAGTTGGCAACCATCGACGAGATGGAGGAACTGTTGGAGGCCTTGCTGCGCGAGGCGGTGGAGTCGGGCAGGGTTACCCGCTTCACGGCTGAGGTGGACCGGCTCGACGGCAGCCGGGAAGACACCGAGGTCATGCGCGTCGGCTCGTTCGCGGTTATCGACGAGACCGGCTATGTCAACTACGACTGGGACCTTGACCGACTGGTCGAACTCGGGCGCCAGCCCGAAGCGCAGTTCAAGAACACGGCCGACGCGCTGTTCGAGGCCGAGCCCGGGGATCTGGTGTCGTTTGCCATCGACCCCACGCGGGGCAGCCTGACGCGGTTGCTCATCCAGAAGGCGACGCTTGGCGAGATGGTGGGCTCGCCGTTCGGCGGCATCGCGGACGGACACTGCTATCTGCCGTTCTGCGACGGCCAGGGCAAATACCCGGGATCGATCATCATCCTCGTGGGCATCATCGGCGTGCTGTTGGCCATCGAACGGCTCATCACGCTGACCCTCGTGGGCCGCAAGGTCAACCAACAGCGCAATCAACCCGAGGCGCCGAGCGAAGACAACCCGCTCGGCCGGGTCATCAAGGTCTACGACGACAACCGCGATGTCGACACCGAGACATTGGAACTGAAACTCGGCGAGGGAATCCTCGCGGAGATGCCGGCGCTGACGCGGAACATCGCCATCATCCAGGTCATTTCCATTGTTGCACCGCTCATGGGACTGCTCGGCACGGTGATCGGGATGATCGAGACGTTCCAGTCGATCACGCTGTTCGGTGCCGGGGATCCCAAGACCATGGCGAGCGGTATTTCCACGGCATTGATGACCACCGTGCTCGGCCTGTGCGTGGCGATTCCCACGACGCTGCTGCACGCGATCGTCAATCAACGGAGCCGGTCCATCATCCACATACTTGACGAACAGTCCGCTGGGATCGTCGCCCAGCACGCCGAGGATTCCGGTGATCCGGTAACCGAGACGGAATAACGCGGCGATGTTCTACGATGCGTACATCGGGTTGACGGCGTTCTTCGCCCAAGGCGGGGACGTCCTCTATCTCATCGCGCTGACGACGTTTCTGATGTGGACGTTGATTTTCGAGCGGGTCTGGTATTTCCGTTCGGAGCATCGGCGCATGGTCCACGACGTGACCGAGCAGTGGGAGTCGCGGCCGGAGCGCCATTCATGGTCGGCCCATGTCATCCGCGAAGCCCTGGTCTCGCAGGCTCGGGAGCGCATTGACGGAAGCTTCCCGATCATCCTGACCTGCGTGGCGCTCTGTCCCTTGCTGGGGCTGCTGGGTACCGTGACGGGCATGATCGCGGTATTCGACGCCATGGCGACGCAGGGCGGCAACGCCCGGTCCATGGCGGCGGGCGTCTCGCAGGCCACGATCCCGACGATGTGCGGCATGATCGCATCGCTCTCGGGTATCTTCGGCACGACGTTCCTGCGCCGCAAGATCCACTACGAGACCGAGCACGTCCAAGATCGATTGACGATGGACCACTAGGGGGAACCATGGAACACGGTCGGTTTTCCGCGAGCGACGACGACTCCGACATCAACCTGACGCCAATGCTGGACGTCGTATTCATCATGTTGATCTTCTTCATCGTGACCGCGACGTTCATCAAGCAACCCGGGGCGGAGGTGCGTCGCCCCGATGCCGAGACGGACACACAGAAGCCCACCGTCAGCGTGCTGGTCGCCATCGATGCGGCCGGCAACATCTGGATCGACAAGAAGAAAGTGGACGAGGCCGGCGTGCAGGCGTACATAGAACGTCTACACACCGAGAACCCCAAGGGAGGGCTCGTGATCCAGGCTGACCGCGATGCCACCTACGGGAAACTGAAGGCCGTACTGGACGCGGCCCGGGGAGCGGACCTTCCCGAGGTTGCGATTTCAACCCAAAAGGACTAGCGGAGGACGTCGGCCGGACGAATGAAGAGACCCGCAGGGCATCGGAATTCGCCGCCGCGCCGCCGCGGTCGAACCAGCTAGGGAGATTCCAATCATGGCACTTCGATACTCGGTCGCGATCGCCCTGGGCGCTATCGCGACATTCGGATTGTTGATGCTGATGCGCGCGGTGATCGCGGACCCGCAACCGGCGCAGGACACCGGTATCAAGGGGGAGGTACTCGACTTCGTGCGCCTCGTGCAGGATCGGGAAGTCATCATCAAGGATCGGCAGCTAAAGCCGCCACCGCCGCCGGACGAACCGCCGCCGAACCAGCCGCGCCCGGATATCAACACGGACGCCACCATCGGCGCGGAGATCACCAACGTCCAAGTGAACGTCGACTTCGATGCCGGGGGCCTCGCCGACTTCTCCGGCGACGGCGAATATCTTCCCATCGTCAAGGTTGCGCCGATCTACCCGCGGCGGGCACTTACCCGGAACATCGAAGGCTACGTACTGCTCGAATTCGTGGTCACGTCGACCGGTGCCGTGCGCGACCCCGTGGTGATCGAGGCCAAGCCACCCGGGTTCTTCGAACGGGCGGCCGTTCAGGCGGCGCTCAAGTTCAAGTACAAGCCGAAGGTGATCGACAACGAACCGGTGGAAGTCAGCGGCGTTCGAAACCGCATCGTGTTCGAGATGTCGGACGAGTAGGGGGCGGAAATGAGACAACGAATCGGACACTCCCTCGCCGTTGCCGCCGCGCTCGCCGCGGGCTCCACTGCGCTGCCCGGGGTTGGCGCCTTTGGCATTGCATCCGCAGCCGAGTCGGATATCTGCCGCATTCCCGAACCGGTCGTCATCGACGAAGACAGAAAGCCGAGACGCGTACCCAACATCGAGCCGTCGACCTGGAAGCGCCTGCAGCAGGCGCAGGAATTCATCACCGCTGAACAATACCGGGAAGGGATCGAGCTACTCGAAGCGATGGTGCCGCGCGATAACCGCAGGAGTCGGTACAACGCGGCGGAAATGGGCCAGATCCACAACCTGTTGGGTTACAGCTACTGGGAACTGAATCGGCCCGACAAGACCGTCGAGCACTACGAGGAGGTGCTGAAGCAAGTCCCGAACATCGCCGAAGCGACCGAGCTACTCATGCTTCACCAGCTTGCGAAGATCTACTTCATGCAGGGCCAGGAGCAGAAGCAGGACCAAATGGCACTACCGTGGTACAGGCGCTCTCTGGACAAGATGGGGGAATGGATCGAAAAGAACAACGATCCGGGACCGGACCCGTACTTCTTCATCGCGCAGACCTTCTACCAGCTCAAGGATTTCGCCAACGGCATCAGGTGCCTGGAGACTACGGTTCACTTGGCGCGGGAGCGTGGCTCTACCGTCAAGGAATCGTGGTGGCGCATGCTCCAGTTCATGTACTACGAGCAGGAGAACTGGCCCAAGGTCGTGGAGATCCTGGAGATCCTCGTTAGGGATTTCCCCAAACGGGAATACTGGGTGACCCTGGCATCGATTTACGGCGAGACGGGCGAGGAGGACAAGCAGCTGTTGGCCATGGAGGCGGCGCATGTGGGTGGCTTCCTCGACAAGGAAACGGATCTGCGGGCCTATGGCGCGCTGCTGGTGCAGGCCGAAGTCCCCAACCGAGCGAACAAATATCTCCAAAAAGGCTTCGACGATGAGATCATCGAATCCACGCCCAATAACCTGCAATTACTTGGTCAGGCATACCAGGCGGCCCACGACGTGCCTGAAGCCATCGAGGTCTTCGAAGAGTCAGGGGAGCTTGAGCGCGACTGCAAGACCTTCGACCTCCTGGCATCCCTTTATCTTGACACGGACAACTACCCGAAGTGCCAGACCGCGGCAATAAAAGCGTTGGACACGGGTGCGTGTCCCAACGAATTGCGCACAGAGATAACCCTCGGCACCTGCGAGTTCAACCTGGACAACCTCACGGCCGCACGAAAGGTGTTCACGGACGTCCGTCGCAAGGCACGCCAGGAACGGGAGCGGCGCATCGAGTCGATGGCTGGCGATTGGATCAAGTACATCGACAGTGAGAGCAAGCGTCGCGACGAGCTGAGACGCGCCGGGCTGGCCGACTAGGACGTAGCCGATATTCTCGGGGATTGTCCAAGGTACGCGCAGCGTCACCGACGTCGAGCGCAACGGGCGCGATGGAACCGTCGCGCTCGGCGTTGATCTGGCGGACCTCGCCGACGGCTTGCAACTTGGCGCATCGGTTGCCGTCAACGGCTGTTGCGTGACCACAGTAGCCAGCGACGCTGGGACGGTGCGGTTCGATCTCATCCGCGAGACCCTCGAGACCACGAACCTGGGTGAACTGCGCCCGGGATCGCAGGTCAACGTCGAGCGGTCTCTTCGCGTCGGTGACGAGTTGGGCGGGCACCTGCTCTCCGGTCACGTGTCGGCGACGGTCCCGGTGATCGACGATCGTACCGAACCGGGCTACCGGCGATTGACTGTGCGAGTCCCGGAGTTCTGGATGCGCTACCTGGGCCTCAAGGGGTTCGTGGCGTTGAACGGTGCGAGCTTGACCATTGCCGAGTTGGATCGACAAGCGTCCACCATCTCGGTGAGCCTCATTCCCGAGACTCTGACCCGTACGACGTTCGGGGATGTTCGGACCGGCGACCGCTTGAATCTCGAGGTGGACCCGCAGACCCAGGCCGTTGTCGATACGGTTCGGTCGATCCTGCCAGATCTCCTCGGCCCGACGCAGGCGCAATCGACCGAGTGAATGGCATGATCAAATCGGTCGTTGGGGCGACCCTATCGCGCCCGCGCCGGTTGCGCCGCCGGTGTTCGGCGGGACGGGACAAGCCGGTTCGTCGTCCGTGGGGCGCCTGGTGAAGGCGGATGAGTCTCGGGGCTAAGTTCACCGTCGGCCAGATCGTCCACCACCTCAAAGTGGGCTACCGGGGCGTCGTGTTCGGTGTCGATGCGGAGTTTTCTCTGTCGGAGGAGTGGTACGAGAACGTGGCGTTGTCGCGGCCGCCCAGGGACCGCCCCTGGTATCACGTTCTGGTGGACGGCGCGGCACACACGACCTACGTCGCGGAGCGGCACTTGGCGTCCAGCCGCGAGCCAGGCCAGGTCAACCATCCGCTACTCGGCCGATACTTCGAATCCTACGACGGTCGCCGCTACCAACCCCGCGACGTTCACTGACCGGACCCGCGGTCGAGGGAGTCGACCCCGAACAACGGCGCCGCATTGTCCCAGAAGATCTTCCGAATCGATTCGGCGGGCAACGGTTGGCGTTCCAGGTCCGTTAGGCCGGTCGGCCATGTGCCGTCCGGATGCGGATAGTCGGTGTTGAACGCGAGGTAGTCGTCGCCCACCAGTTCGCACACGGCGGGCAAGGTCATCTCGTCTCCCCGGCAAGCGACAAGGAAGTTGGACTTGAAGTACTCGGTCGGACGCCGCTTCAAGAGCGGGTGTTCCGCATTCCCAGAGAATTGCCAGTGCTGCTCCATTCGCTGCAGCCAATAAGGCAGCCAGCCGCCATCGGCTTCAACGTGAACGACCTTGAGTTTGGCATGACGTTCGATGACCCCGAACCAGATCAGGCAGGTCATCGCGGCCATGGCTTCGAACGGATGCGCAAGGATGTGCCCGGAGGTATGGGTTTCCATTCGGTCCCCGAAGGAGGGTAGGTAGGGGGAGCCGGAATCGTGGATGCATACGGGTAGTCCCAGGTCCTCGATGGTGGTCCAAACGGGGTCGTTGTCTTCGTGGTGCAGATTTCGACCCCGCACGGGATTGGGGCGCACGTAGAAGCAGGCGGCTCCGTTGGCGGCGGCTCGCCGGGCCTCCTCGACGGCGAGGTCCGCGGCCTGCATCGGCAGCATGGCCGCCCAACGCAGCCGTTCGGCGGCGTGGCCGCAGTATTCGCGACTCCAGTCGTTGTAGGCGGCGCAGACGGCGGCGAGCAGTTCGGTGTCGGCAAACTCCTTGCCGAGAATTTGGCCGCCGACGGTTGGATAGAGGACCTGCGCATCGACACCGTAGCGATCCATGTCCGAGATCCGAGCCTGGGGTCGAAAACCGGCGGCGCGGGTCTTCTCGTGTTTCACCATGCCCCGGGCCGCGGCCTCGAGGAACTCCTTGGCGTGCATGGGGTAGCTGCCGTCTTGCTTCGTGATCGGCTCGCCCTCGACGCACATGCCCACACGGCCGTCACCCATATCGTCGATGTTCGGCGCCCGGTCGGCGAAAACCGGGTCGATGTAGTCTCGCCAGATGCCCGGCGGCTCCATTTGGTGCGCGTCTGTATCGATGACGCGATGACCGTTGCGCATGGCATTCCCCTCCGAATCCTGAGAACCTAGCAGTTTGGACCGTGAGTGCCAAATCCGACAAACGTTGTTGGCCTGGGCCGGGGCAAGAGAGGGTGCTCACATGTCTCGTCCGGTCCAAGGTGGAACCTCGCCGTTGCCGATGAAGATTGTTATTTTCCCGGGTTTGACGCTACCGCGAGTCGCAGAAGCGGATCTGCAGCGCATTCGCCGCGCCGGAGGCGGTGCCGACGTAGTGGTTTCCAACCCGGATTCCGCCCTAACGGACATCGTGGATGCGGATGTCGTGCTCGGGTTTGTTACTCGGCCCATGTATTGCGCCGCGAAGAAGCTGCGCTGGGTGCACGCCATCGCGTCCGGGGTGGATAGTTTCCTCTACGACGAGTTCCGCCTCGGCGATGTGATCCTAACCAGCGAGAAAGGCCTTGTCGGGGAGCACTTGGCGGATCACGCCTTCGGACTGCTGCTCATGCTGACCCGGCAATTGGCTACGGCGTTGCGCCTGGGTCCCGATGCGTGGAACCACCGGCCAGCGATTCGCGCGGACGAGATCGAACTGACCGGTTCGACCATGGGCATATTCGGTTTCGGAGGTACGGGTCGTGCGATGGCGCGCCGTGCCGTGGCGTTCGGAATGCGCTGTATCGCATTGGACCGGGACCCGGTTCCCGGTTCCACGGAGGTCGACAGTGTCATGGGGCCGGGGGACTTCGACGACCTGCTGAAGCGGGCCGACGTGGTAGCGGTTTGCTGCCCGCTTACACCCGAGACGCGGGGCAAGTTCGACACATGCGCGTTCGCGAGCATGAAGTCCTCGGCGATACTGCTCAATGTCACCCGTGGTGAGGTAATGGTCGAGGACGACCTCGTTCTCGCCTTGGAGTCCGGTGCCATCCGGGGAGCCGCACTGGACGTCGCTCCCACCGAGCCGCTGCCTGGCGAGAGCCGTCTCTGGGAATTGCCCCAGGTAGTCATGTCCCCGCATACGGCCGGTGCCAGCCAGTTCCGTACGCAGCGCAATCTGGACCGATTCGTACGGAACCTCGAACGGCTTCGGCGCGGCGAAGCCCTGGAAGGCGAAATCGACAAGAATCTCGGTTACTGACGGCGAAAGCAGATGCGAAACCGGGCACCGGCGTTCGGGTCCGCGGCCGCGGATTCAGTCGGCGGCATGTAGTCGATGGAACCGCCCGCATTGGCGAGCAGTGCCTTGGCGATCGCGAGCCCGAGGCCGGTACCACCCTGTTCACGCCGTGTGGTGAAGAACGGTTCGAATATCCGCGCCGCATCCCCCGGTGCGATGCCCTGGCCGTCGTCGGTGACGCGGACCTCGGTCGTGTCGCCCTGCGTGGCGACGTCGATGGTCAATGTCTCGGCACCGTGTTCGCCGGCGTTGTCGAGGAGGATCTTGAGGACGGCCTGCATCGAGGCCTCGTCGATGGGCAGGACGATGTCGGGGTTGCCGCGTAGCCTCACATCGACGCCGGTCCCGAGGTGCGCCGCATCGCTTGCCACCGAGGCGACTGTGGACACTCCCTTGGCCTGATCACGCATGTCGGCGCGGGCGAGGTCGAGCAGGCGTCGCGTGAGGGATTCCAGTCGGGCGACATCTCCGGCAAGGTTCTCGATGAAGTGCCGGCGTTCCCCGGGCGTCATGTCGTCCAGATGATCGCCTAACACTTCCAGCGTACCGGACATCGCGGCCAGCGGTGTCTTGAATTCGTGACTGATGCTGCGGGCGAGGTCGCGAACGTATTGGGTCCGCTGTTGGAGGCTCGCCGCCATGGCCGCGACGCTGGCGGCCAGTTGGGCCAATTCCTTAGTCCGGTATCGTTCGACGTCGACATCGACGGCATCGCCGGCGGCCACGCGCTCGGCGCTCCGGACCAGACGTCGTATCGGCCGGGCCAAGGTCCTTGTGGCGAAGATTGCCGTCGCGACCACGACCGCGAAAAGTAGGCCCATGGCCTGTATCAGCAGGAACCGCTTGGTTTGCAGCGCGCCGAGGATGGTCGACGGGGTTTGTGCGGCGACCACGGTGCCGACCACTCGGTCGTCCACGACGATGGGTCCCGTGACGATGACGCGCACCGCGGCACCGCGAACGAACGCGGTGAAAGAAGGCCGGTCCGCACCGGCCAGCTGGCGTAGCCGGCTGAATTCAAACCCCGCCAGTGCGCCAGCCACTTCGTCGACGGCCGAAAGGTCCGCCCCAAGGCCGACCGCATTGGTTGCGACCACGACGCCTTGATAGTCGGTGACGCGAATGTCGGCACGGGTCTGAACGTCCGCGAGAATCGGCGCGATAGCGAGTCCGACCCCGACCGCCACGGCGTCGGCGTGGCCAGGACGACCGTCCGGAAACGGCGGCTGCACAGCCGCGTCGGCGAGATCCAGGACGGCGCGGCGGCGCTCGGTGGCATCGTGGTCCGGATTGACAAGCGTTCGGCTATGCGCCTTGGGATCCGCGGTTGCCTCGCGAAACCGATGCCGGAACGTCGCGGCGATGAAGTCCACATGAACGATCAGTGCCGACTCCGTCTGACGAACCAGGGCGCTTTCGTAGAGCCGCAGTACCTGGATCCCCGCCAGGGGCAATACCAGCACGAACAGGCTCAGCACGATGAGTACCGTTCGCAGGCGGAACCGGACCCAGGGCAACAGCACGCTTAACGCTCGGGGTGGTGCGGGCCGGGGGTCAGCGGTCCGACGCGGGCGCGTCGAGTCGAAACCCCACGCCGTGCACGGTCTGGATCGGGTCGATGCCGGTTGAACGCAACTTGGCACGTAGACGCCGCATGTGGCTGTCGATGGTTCGATCGCTGACGACCCGGTTGCCCTTGTAGGCGCCATTGGTCAAGTTCTCGCGATCCAGCACCTTGCCGCGTTGGCGCACCAGTGTCGCTAGAAGACCAAATTCGGTCCGGGTCAGGTCGACCGATTGGGCATCGAGGTCCATGGCGACCGGACCGGCCGCGATCCGGCTTGTGCCGGGATCGTCGAGCGCGTCGATGCGGCGCAAATGCGCGTTGACCCTCGCGGTCAACTCCCGGGGACTGAATGGCTTGACGATGTAGTCGTCGCCGCCGGCGTCGAGGCCGACCACCCGGTCCGTCTCCGCATCTTTCGACGACAGGAACAAAATGGGGACGTTGCGTCCGCCCCCTTCGCTACCGTGCAGTGCCTCCGCCCGGATCGACCTGCAGACGTCCAATCCGTCGATCACCGGCATGAGGACGTCGAGGATCACCAGGTCCGGCTTCTCGCGTCGGAATGCCAAGAGACCCGCCTCGCCGTCCGCAGCCTCGGTCACGTCGAACCCCGCGCGTCTAAGCGCGAAGCAGACGACATCGCGGATGTGGGGGTCGTCGTCGACCACGAGCACCTTGCGCATCCGGGCGATGTTACGCTTGGCGGTCGCCTGCGTCATACCTCCGTGCCGACATCTCGCCCGTTTCGATAGGGCACCGACGTCAAAGTCTCACGTCCCAAAGTGCCAATGTCCTAACGACAGCACCGTGGGAGCAATTTAGATTCGGCGGTGTCCGGCGGGTGATCGGGCTCGTCGCTTGCGGGTCCGCGCTACAGCCTGCCGGCGCGAACTCGATTACAATGACAAGGAGGAAGATCAACGATGAACAATCGCGGCATGCCCGTCTTCGATACCCACAAAGCCGTCAAGGCCCTATGCAACTCCGGCTTCACGGACTCCCAAGCCGAAGCGGTCGTCGAGCAGATTAACGGGGCGGTCAACGAAAACGTGGCAACTAAACAAGACCTGCGCGATAACGTTGCGGACCTGCGTGCGGCCCTTGACCTGTTGGCGACGAAGGAGGAGCTGCGTGTTCTGGCGACGAAGGAGGAGCTGCGTGCGCTGGCGACGAAGGAGGAGCTCCGGGCGGCGGTTGCGCCGCTGGCGACGAAGGAGGAGCTGCGGGTGGCGGTTGCGCCGCTGGCGACGAAGGAGGAGCTGCGGGCGGCGGTTGCGCCGCTGGCGACGAAGGAGGAGTTGCGGGCGGCGGTTGCGCCGCTGGCGACGAAGGAGGAGCTGCGTGCGCTGGCGACGAAGGAGGAGTTGCGGGCGTTGGCCACCAAGGCGGAACTGGCTCAACTCGAGGTGCGCTTGATGGCCAAGATGGACGATCTCACCGGTAAGATGCTCCGCTACATGGGCGGCGGCATCGCCTTGGTGGTGGCCCTGATCAAGGGACTGGATCTGCTGGCGGGATGAAAGCGTTGCAAGGGGACCGTGCTGCGCTCCACTGTCGGTCTCGGCTACGGATTGCCGTGCCGACACGGTGTTGGATAGCGTGAACTCCGTTGCCACCGAAACCGCTCGCCGCGACTTCGACCGCGATGGCTTTGCCGTTCTGCAATCAGTGATCGACGACGCAACGCTCGACATGCTGCGCGAGGAATGTGCCGGGTTCGTGGCGAGGACCGACGCCTGGCTGGACCGGCGCGGGGTCGACGTGTTCGGCATCACCCACCGCGAACAGCGTTACTTCATTGCCAACCGCTACCGGGACAGCGAACGCATGGCGGGTTTCGTCTACGGCGACTTGATGCGTGACATCACGACGGCCCTTCTCGGGGAGACCGTGTTCCTGTTCAACGAGCAATGGGTGGTGAAGGGGGCGGAGCAGGGCATGAAGTTCGCCTGGCACCAGGACTCCGGCTACGTCAACTTCCGCGACCCGGGAAATACGCACCGGCCCTATCTCACGTGCTGGTGCGCTCTCGACGACATGACCAGGGAGAACGGCACGATCTCGGTAATGCCCCATGACCGCGTGGGCTCGCGGGCGACGGTGTTCCCGCACCGACACGAACCGGGGAGCAACGACCTGATTGGCTACGAGGGCGACGATCCGGGCGTACTCGTGGAGATGCCCGCGGGCAGTGTGGCCGTATTCACCAGCACCAGCCTGCACAAGAGCGGCGCCAACACCACCTCACACCTGCGCCGTGCCTATCTCACCCAGTACACCAAAGAGCCTTTGCGTTCCTCCAACGGCGAGCTTTGGGGACAGGCTGTACCGTTCGTCTCGAGGGGTCGGTATGTCTATGACCCGAGCGTGGACGTGGACGCTCGTAGGGGTCGGCGGGCGACGGAAAGGTCGAACAGGTAGGGCTTCGCGCGTTCCCGTGTCTTGCGTCCGCACAAGATGGATCGTTGCGGCGATGATCGCGGCGCTTGGGGCATGCAGTTCAACGCCCGTGTCCAATATCGGCGCCTTGGATTCACGCCTCGTGTGGGGGTGCGACCGGCTCCCGTAGGGGCGGCCCCAACGCGCCCGCTAGTGTGCCGCGTCACAAATAGGTTTATGTTTGGAGGGATTGGTGTTCGTGTCGCAACTGACATCCTCGCCTTTTCGTGCGCTACCCTAACCCGATCCGCCGTGCGGTAGGTTCAAGTTATTTCCGGCGCAGGACGCTAGGGCGCGTGGTCGGTAAGCATTCGGGGACGTACGATTTCTCCGGCAACGGGACGAGCCCGTCCCCTACGATCCGTTGTTCCTTGCACGTCCCGCCCGGTTGCCCCGACACGGCGGGACGCGATCTAGAAGACCGACAAGACCTCTGACTCAACCCGTTGGATGGCGGTCGTGTCGTTCCCGAAGCCGCACAACATGATCTCGTCGGCGCCGGCTTCGATATATCCGCCCAGGTAGTCCTGGATCGCGTTGACGGTGCCCCAGCAGTACCAGGGTTGACCCGGTGATTTCTTCCATTCTTCATCACTGTCGAACACCCGGGTTGGCAGACAGACCGTGCGGCGGACTTCTGCCGGGTCGCGCCCGAAAGCCTCGCAGTGGCGATCGATCGCCTGTTGCTTCCGCTTGTATACGTCCACGCCGCCGGGGTGCCAGAAGTCCAGGTTGCTGGTGTCGCCATAGCGCGCGCAGGTCCTCAACGTACGCTTTTCGCCATTGCCCCCGATCAAGATGGGAATCGGCCCGTCCTGGTCGGTCCTAGGCGACATGGGCGCGTCGTTCAACTGATAGTGCTTGCCGGCGTAGTTTGAGCAGCAGACGGATCAACTGCGTCGCCTCCTCCAACCGGTCACTGCGTTCCCGCAACGACGGAAAGTCCCAGCCGTACGCCGTGTGTTCTTGTTCGTACCAGGCAGCCCCCAGTCCCAGTTCGACGCGACCGCCCGATACATGATCGACGGTGGTCGCCATCTTTGCGACGAGTGCGGGGTTACGGTAGGTATTTCCGGTCGCGAGAATTCCGAGGCGTACCCGATCGGTGACCATCGCCAATGCCGAGAGCAGCGTCCAGCCCTCGAAGGCCCAACCGTGTCCGCCGCGCCCCGGCGGCATGAAGTGATCGGAAAGCCACAGGCTGTGCCAGCGACCCCCTTCCACCGTCTTCGCCGTTGCGACAATGTCAGACCACTTTGTGTTGTATTGACCCGTCTGTAGCCCGAATTTCATGAATCTCCTTTATGCAGGGTTGGTTCTATCCGCATTGACTCATAGTCGGGGCTTCAATGCGACCCGTCGGGCCGGCACACGCGGTCGAAGTCCTCCCAATAATCGGCGTAGGTCTTCGCCACGCAGTCGGCACCGTGGATCACGCAGCCGCCGACCTTGCTGGCAACCACGGACAGCGCCATGGCCATGCGGTGATCCTCGTAGGTGTCGAAGCCGGCTGGTCGGAGGGCGTCGGCGGGGTGAATGGTCAACGCGGCATCGAACTCTTCGACGCGTACGCCGGCCTTGCGCAGTTCCTTGGCGCCGCAGGCGATTCGATCGCACTCCTTGACCCGCAATGTGGCGAGCCCCGTGATGTGCGTGGGAGTGGGCAGGAACGGTGCCATCGCCATGAGGGTCGGCGCGGCGTCGGGCATGTCGGCCATGTCCGCGTCGCCGACCGGCTGAGGTGTTGCCGGACCCTTGATCGTGACTTGATCCGGAGTACGCGAGACCGCGGCACCCATCCGTTCGCAGAGATCCAGGAAGGCGTAGTCGCCTTGACGGGTGGAGTCGCCCAGGTTCGTGAGGGTGATGCGCCCACCGTGCAGGGTTGCCAGGGCGGCGTGATAGGTCGCGGCGGAGGCGTCGCCTTCGATCAGGACGTCCCCGCCCCGATACGTTCCCGGGGACACGACCACGGTGCTCTCGTCGGGCGTCTCGACGCGAATGCCCCGTCTCGCCATCTCCGTCTTCGTGACGCCGATATACGAGGCGCTGGTCCGTGCGCCCTTCAAGGCGATGGTCAGACCGGCCGGCAATCCCGGCGCCGACAGCATGAGGCCCGAGAGATACTGGCTGGTGACCTCGGTGGCCAGGGTGGTCTTGGCGATCGGGGAGGCGGGGCCGGTGACGGCGATCGGCAAACGACCCTCGTTGGACTCGATCACGCATCCAAGGGTCTCGAGCGCCTCGAGCAGATCGGCGTTCGGTCGTTGGTGGAGTTGCCGGTGGCCCGTGAATCGCGTCGTCGAGGTGCGCAAGGCGGCATGGGCAAGAAGCAGGCGCAGGGATACGCCGCTCATCCCCAGATCGAGAACCACATCGGACGCGAACGGCGTCGCCGGCGGCCTCAAACACGCGGACTTGCCCTCGCGCTCGACCCTCACACCGAGCCGCTTCAACGCTTCGAACATGGCGTCGACATCGTCGCACCGGGGTATGCCGGTGAGATGGGTCGGTCCATCGGCCAGCGCGGACATGAGCAGGTGGCGCAGGGCGATGGACTTGCTTCCGGGCAGCGTCACGTCGACCGCGAAGGGACTCGCGATGCGCGGAATCGGGCGCAGGTCAGTCATGGCTGGCGGGGTTCCCCGGCGGTGGGTTGATCGGGCCGTCGTCTAGGCTTTTGCCTTCGCAGGCTTTGCCGCCATTGGCGGTTTCGAACCCCGGTTCTTGCCCGGGCCCTTTCCGAACTTGTGGCGCAATGTGTACCAACTGGGATAGGGGATCGGCCGGGGATCCTTCTTCGAGGTCCAGAAACGTACGACACGGCCATCCGATAGCCGCAGGGCCTTGGCGACGTCCTTGTTCGACAGACCCTTGCTGTCCATCCACTGGCGTAGTTCCTGGGGTGTCGGCGGGTACTTCTTCATCGTTTTCTCCGCGGATGTCGCAGATGCTACCAAAACCGCTTCGGTCGTGAGCGGCGTTGCCCGCGGCTCAAGGTACTCGACTGCCGTGCTTCGAGGGCGAACTGCTACAATCGCTCGCCTTCGTCAGTCGGCACATCGGAGAGGGGAACATGGCGGAAGCCATCGCGGACTTGGAAGCGGATCTAAACAATCTCGTCATGAGCGAGGAGGTGGAACCGCTGTATGCGGCCGTCAGGAAGTTCATCGCCGAGGACGTCGAGCCCAATACGCCGGCGTACTTCGACGCCGCGTTCGAACACGGCGATCGCTGGAGCCTGTCGCCGCGCCAGGAAGACATCCTGGGAGGCTTGAAGGCGAAGGCGAAAACCAGCGGGTTGTGGAACTTCTTCCTGCCCGATGCCGATACCGGGGAGGGCCTCAAGAACCTGGACTACGCCTATATCGCGGCGGAACTCGGCAAGAATCCCATCGCCTCCGAGTGTCTGAACTGCAGTGCGCCCGACACCGGCAACATGGAGGTGCTGGAGCGCTACGGAACCCCCGAGCAGAAGGAGAAGTGGCTGAAACCACTCCTCGAGGGCGAAATCCGATCTGCCTACGCCATGACCGAACCGAACCTCGCCTCGTCCGACGCCAAGCAGATCGCGACGCAAGCGCGCCTCGACGGCGACGAGTGGGTGCTCAACGGTGAGAAGTTCTATATCTCCGGGGCCGGCGACGAGCGCTGCAAGATCATGATCACTATGGTGCAGACGGATCCCTCCGCGCCCCCGCACCGCCAGCAGTCGCAGATCCTCGTTCCGACGGACAACCCCGGCGTCGAGATCATCGAACCGATGACCGTGTTCGGGCGCGACGACGCGCCCCATGGCCATATGCATCTCAAGTTCAACGATGCCCGCGTCCCGAAGGAGAACATCCTGCTCGGGGAAGGCCGGGGGTTCGAGATTTCCCAAGGCCGGCTGGGGCCGGGCCGCATCCACCACTGCATGCGCTCCGTGGGCCAGGCGGAGCGGGCGCTGGATCTGATGGTACGCCGGGGGATGTCACGGGAGGCGTTCGGCAAGCCCCTGGTGCAACTCGGCAAGAACCTGGAGCTCGTCTCCCGGGCCCGTATCGAGATCGAGGCCATGCGACTCATGGTCTTGAAGGCCGCCAAGGCCATGGACGTGCTCGGCAACCGCGAAGCACGGATCTGGGTACACATGTGCAAGGCGATGATCCCGGAACGCACCTGCCAGATCATCGACCAGGCCATCCAGATGCACGGCGCGGCGGGCGTCTCGCAGTGGACGCCGCTGGCGGGCATGTACACCGGTCAGCGGACGCTCCGGATCGCCGACGGGCCGGACGAGGTCCACCACCTGGTGGTCGGTCGGGCCGAGTTGCGCAAGTACGACGAGAACTTCGGGCGCTCTTAGGGGACGCCCTTGCGGCGTCCCCTTCGATGTCGTCGGATTTCGCGGAAGGCATGTCGAGCCGGGTCCCACTGGCCATGTCGTTCGCGGTGGTCGCCTTGATCGGCGGCAACGCTTCCCTTGCTGACGACGACCCGGTACTGGAAGAGGTCGTCGTACGCGCCGAAGCGTCGGTGGTACCGAGCCAGGGGAATACCGGCAGCATCACCGTCGTCGACGCCGACGCGATTGAACTCACCCGTGCAAACCACGTCCACGAATTACTGGTGCGGGTACCCGGGGTGTGGATTTCCCGCGGATCGGGACACGAGCACCTAACGGCCATTCGCTCGGGCGTACTCACCGGTGCCGGCGCTTGCGGGGAATTCCTGCTCCTGGAGAACGGCATCCCGATTCGCCCCGCCGGATTCTGTAACGTCAACAACCTGTTCGAGGTGAACACGGAACAGGCCGCCGCCGTGGAGGTCGTGCGGGGGCCCGGCAGCGCGCTGTTCGGCGGCAATGCGTTGCACGGAGTCATCAATGCGGTTACCGCGACGTCGGCCGAAGGCTGGCGCGGGAGCTTCGAGGCCGGCCCCTACGACTACACGCAGGTGCGTCTCCACGGCGGCAGCGACCAATGGAATTTCAGTGCCCTGTCGACATCGTCGGGTGGCTATCGCGACGACACCGGCTACGGCCAGCAGAAGGCCTACCTGGGCTTCGCGGCGAACGTCGGGGATTGGGATGTCGCGACTACGGTCTCGGCGACGCTGCTGAACCAGGAGACCGGCGGGTTCGTGCGCGGTTTCCGGGCTTACGACTCGACCGCACGGAGGTCGAACCCGAACCCGGAAGCGTATCGGGATGCCTGGTCTATGCGAGCAGCGAGCGTTTGGCAGCGAACGCTTGCCGACGGGCGTGCCGTTACGGTGACACCGTACGTGCGTCGCTCCTCGATGGCTTTCCTGCAACATTTTCTTCCCGGACAGCCGTTGGAGAAGAACGCCCAGTCGAGTGGTGGCGTCGCGCTTCGCTTCGATGGTGGGGGCCGGCACCGATGGTCCGCAGGTGCCGTCGCGGAACTGTTTGGGGCATCCCTATCGGAACGTCAGGACCAACCCACGCAGGGATCCGCCTTCCTCATGGCGACCCGACCCGCCGGGACCCACTACGACTTCGACGTCACCGGCATGACGGTGGCCGCGTACGGCGACGCGGGCCTTGAACTCGCTCGGGATGTCGAACTGGTGGGTAGCGCTCGAATCGAGCGCAACAGCTACGACTACGATAATCATCAGCGGGTCGGCAACACCCGGGACGATGGCACACCGTGCGGCTTCGGCGGCTGCCTGTATACCCGTCCCGCAGATCGAGACGACGCCTACACGAACATCGCGGGCCGACTGGGCGTCGAGTGGTCCAGGGGTGCCGGTGCCGTCGTGTACGCGGTCGCCGGCCTCGGCTTCCGCCCGCCGCAGACTACCGAGCTATACCGTCTCCAGAGCGGGCAAACCGTCGCCGACCTGGACAGCGAGAGGCTGCGATCACTCGAAGCCGGGGCACGCGGTTCCTTGGGGCGGTTCGATTTCGATGTGGCGGTCTACCAGGAGACCACCCGAGACCTGATTTTCCGTGACGCCAACGGTTTCAATGTCAGCGACGGTGCAACCGATGCCACGGGTATCGAGGCCGACGTCGCTTGGCGCTCCGGACGACACGCCTTGGAAGTCGCCGCGGCGTGGGGACGTCATCGCTATGCCTTCACGCGCAATGCGGGTCGTGGCGAGCGAATCGTCGACGGAAACGACGTCGACACCGCGCCCCGCTGGCTGGGCAGCGCGCACTGGCGCTGGGCGACCGACGCGGTGACATCCGAGTTCGAGGTGACCTATGTCGGGTCGCACTTTGTCAACGCGGCCAATACTGCGCGCTACGGTGGCCATGCGCTCCTCAATTGGCGCGGTGACTGGCAAGTAACCCCACGTGTAAGGCTGTTTGCGCGGCTCCTCAACCTTCTCGACGCGGCCTATGCCGATCGCGCGGACTTCGCGTTCGGGAGCTACCGGTATTTCCCGGGAATGCCGAGACAGGTCTACGTCGGCGCGGCGCTACTACTCCGAGACTAGCGTTAGCGCGTCTCCGGAGTACCGGAGCCGTTCAAGAGCGGTTCGAAGCGCATTTCCA
>JAGWBM010000131.1 GCA_021295895.1 Pseudomonadales bacterium | reverse complement strand
TAACGAGCCCGTTCCCGGAGCCACCTCCAACTCCGCCAAAGCATCCCGGATCACCGGATCCGCGCCGTCCGGCAACTCGTCAATAGCCGTCACGTCGGTGACGTATTGGCCGTCTGGCCGCTTGGCCACCACCTCGTCCAAGCCGTCGAGAATATCCACCGGCTTGGGTCGTTTGGGGACGAGGCGCTGTACGCCCTGCAACCCCACCAAGACGTGGGGCATGCCGATGTTCTCGTACACCCGGTTGTTGAAGCCGAACGGTCGGTCCGGGTCGACATAGAAGCTCTTCAGCATGCTGTAGACCCACGCCGTGCCACGGACCCGGTCCACCATCGTCAGGTCCGGCGGCGGCTTCCCGAACCATACCTTGGCGCGTTCCTGTGGCATGGCCGTCTGCATCAGGTCGCCGATGGCCGTACCGTCCATGCCCGCCGGGCGGGCACGACCCGGGAAGACCAGGTTGCGAAGTGCTAAGTCATGCGGAATGCCAAGGTCGTCGGCGGTGCGCTCGTAGCGCTGGAACTTGAGCGAATGGCAACCGAGACAATAGTTGACGTAGAGCGTCATGCCCCGTTGCAGCGACGGCAAGTCGCGAAGGTTCGGCTTCATTGACTCGAGTTCCACATCGGTACCGGCACCTTGAGCCGTCAACGCGACGACCAGCCCCACCACCCCGACGATGGCGGCGGTCTTGGTCACGTCACACGCTCCGGTGGCGTCTTGGTCTTCTCGATGCGCGTGTACCAGGGCATGAGCACGAAGTAGGCGAAATAGATCAGCGTGCAGATCTGCGCGATTGCCGTGGTCATCGGCGTGGTGTGAATGGTGCCGAGGTAGCCGAGCACGAAGAAGCTCACCACCAACAGCGCAAGCATCACCTTCGACGCGAGTCCCTTGTAGCGCATGGACTTGACCGGACTTCTGTCGAGCCACGGCAACATCATGGGGATGAGGATGGCCGCACCCATGACGACAAGCCCCCAGAACTTGGCGGCAAGGCCGAACATCGGGAAGGTGGTCGCCCGTAGCATCGAATAGAACGGCGTGTAGTACCAGACCGGCGCGATCACATCCGGCGTCTTCAGCGGATCAGCCTGCTCGAAGTTCGGTTTTTCCAGGAAGTAGCCGAACATTTCCGGCGCGAAAAACATGATTGCGCAAAAGATGAACAGGAAGGCGACGGTCGCCTGGAAGTCGTGCACCGTGCAGTACGGATGGAACGGGATGCCGTCCAGGGGCACGCCCGAGGCGTCCTTGTGATCCTTGATCTCGATACCGTCGGGATTGTTCGAGCCGACGTGGTGCAGCGCCACGATGTGGACGAATACCAGCGCGATCAACGCAATCGGGAGTGCCACGACGTGGAGAGCGAAAAACCGGTTCAGGGTGATGTCCGAGATGCCGTAGTCGCCCCGGACCCATTCCATCAGGCCCTCGCCGAAGAAGGGGATCGCGCCAACCAGGGAGACGATCACCTGTCCGGCCCAGTATGACATGTTGCCCCACGGCAGTAGATAACCGAAGAAGCCCTCCGCCATCAGAACGAGGTAGATCGCCATGCCGATGAGCCAGAGCAATTCCCGAGGCTTGCGGTATGAGCCGTAGGCCAAGGCCCGGAACATGTGCAGATACACCACGGCGAAGAACGCGGACGCGCCGGTGGAGTGCGCAAGGCGGATAAGATCCCCGTACTCGACGTCGCGCATGATGTACTCGACCGAGGCAAACGCACCGTCGCCGGAGGGCACGTAGGACATGGTGAGCCACAACCCGGTGAGCAACTGCATGACCAGTACCACCAGGCTGAGAGCGCCGAACAGGTACCAGAAGTTGACGTTCTTCGGCGCGTAGTACTTCGTGGCGTGATCTTCGATCGCCCGGGTCAGCGGGAAACGTTCGTCGACCCAGGCCATCAGGCGCGTCAACGGTCCTGCCGGCGAGGAGGCGGCCACTTACGCCCGCTCCGTCGAAGCGTCGTGCGTTGCCGCGGCCAGGTCCTCTTCATCAACCCCATCAACGCCGATGATGATCTCGGTATCCGAAAGATACGAATACGGCGGCACGTCCAGGTTGTCCGGCGCCGGAACACCCTTGACCACGCGGCCAGCCAGATCGAAACGCGAGCCGTGACACGGGCAGTAGAAATCGCCTTCTTCCGATCGGTGCTTCGGCGAACAACCGAGGTGGGTACAGATACCGATGTAGACGCCGAGTTCCGGGCGCCGCGAACGCCACGGATTGCGTGCGTAGGCCGGCTGACGGTCGAGCTTTTCCGACGCGGCATCGGCCAGATCGTCCTGCTCGGTCTCGAGCCGCTTGACGTCTTCCGGGGTCCGGCCAACGATGAAGCACGGCTTGCCGCGCCAGGCCGGCATCGGTGCAAGTATCTCCCCGGGTCGCAGCCGCGAGATGTCGCAGATTTTCGGCGCGCCGGCAGAGCGTGCCTTTGCGCTCGGCGTCCACGACTTGACGAATGGCACCGCCGCGCCGATGGCCCCTGCCACCGAGGCGGCCGAGGTCATGCCAATCAGGAAGTAGCGCCGGCCCTTGCTCTCCACGCTTGTAGCGTCTTTGTCGATGCTCACGCGGCTACTCGGGTCAGTACGGCTCGTGGGAAATGGGATCGGAAAATACTACCACACTGCCAAGGCAGCATTCTCGGGAACGTCCGCAAAAGGACGCGTTAACGCTTCGAGTACTGCGGGCGCTTTCTGGCCTTGCGCAGGCCCACCTTCTTGCGCTCGACCTCCCGGGCATCGCGCGTCAGGAAACCTGCCTGGCGCAAGGGCCCGCGCAGTTCCTCGTCACGTTCAACGAGGGCTCGGGCTATCCCGTGGCGTATCGCGCCTGCTTGCCCGGACGGCCCGCCGCCCTTCACGGTCACCTGGATATCGACATTGTCCGCCGCACCCACGGTTTCCAGTGGCTGGCGCACGATCATCCGCGCCGTCTCCCGACCGAAGTACTCTTCGATTGGGCGGCGGTTGACAAAGATCCGACCCATTCCTTCGGCGAGGAAAACCCGCGCCGTCGAAGTCTTGCGTCGGCCCGTGCCGTAATTCGTTTCTGCCATCGAAGTCCTATCCCGTTAGCTCGTAACGCGCATCGTCAGGTCAAGCGCCTTCGGTTGCTGTGCGGCGTGCGGATGCGACGGTCCGGCATAGACCTTCAGCTTGCGCAACATCGCTCGACCGAGGGGGTTCTTGGGCATCATCCCGCGAACCGCGTTGCCTATCAGCCGCTCCGGGTGATCGGCGCGCATCTTGTTGAGCGGCGTCGCTTTGATCCCGCCGGGGTAGCCCGAATGTCGGTAGTAGATCTTGTCCGTTTCCTTCGCGCCCGTGACACGCACCTTCTCCGCGTTGACGACGATGATGTAATCGCCCGTGTCGACGTGCGGCGTATAGGTCGCCTTGTGCTTGCCGCGCAGACGATGGGCAATCTCCGACGCCAGGCGACCCAAGGTCTTGCCTTCGGCATCCACCACGTACCAATCGTGTTCAGCGTCCTCGCGGCGCGTGCTGACGGTCTTCATCAACGGACTGTCTGGGCATCCGTAATGCGAAGGCGCGAATGGTACGCATCCGGCCCCCGCCGGACAACCCTGCGTATCACCCATCACGAAGTGCGGGCGGGCGGCAACATCGCGCCCAAACCATGCGCGGTCGACCGTGGATGACCGTTAGAGAAGGCGTTGTCCGATGAACCTCGCCCTTGCCGAACTCGTGCGG
>JAGWBM010000130.1:3924-5957 GCA_021295895.1 Pseudomonadales bacterium | reverse complement strand
TGGTCGGCTACGCCCACGGGGGCGTCGGCGAAATACTCTCCCACGTCTACCCGGCCGGCCGCGCCGAGGCAGGCGATGTCGGTGCAGTGGTCGGCAAGTTGGCAGCCATCCTCGATGACCCGGTGGCCGCCCGGGGTGCCATCCGTGATCACGACTTCGACGTCGACCGGATGTGCGCGCGGACGCTCGCCGTCTACGACGAGGTCACCGGGGACGGATCGCCACCGGACCAACTCGCCAGCAGTGCCCGATGACCGAAGCGCTCATCGTCCTGTGTGTCATGTTGCTCCTCGCCGGGGCGTTGTTCTCGCTGCGCTACGCGTGGTGGCGGGGGCCCGTGGACTTCCGCCTGCCGCGCATCCTGATGTACCACATGGTCCGGGAACCGGTTCGGGGCGGGCGTTTCAACAAGCTGCGGGTGGCTCCCGCCGAGTTCGAACGGCAACTCAAGTGGCTCGTCGACAACGGCTGGCGGTTCGCCTTCCTGTCCGAACTCGACGAGATCAACCAACCCAAGACCGTGGTACTGACCTTCGACGACGGCTATCGGGACAACTATGCGGCGGCGCATCCGCTGCTCGTGAAGTACGGTGCCAAGGCGACCCTGTTTCTCGTCGTGGACCGCTTCGATCGCGACTGGTCGACGACCAAGAAGGCGCACCACGACTCCGGCGAACTGATGCGTGAACCGAAGCTGATCGACGCCGAGGTGCACGAGATGCTCCAATCCGGCGCATGGGAACTCGGCGCCCACACCCTCACCCATGCCTTGTTGCCCGCCCTCAACGACGACGAAAAACGTCGGGAGATCGCCGGCGGCAAGGCAGAGATCGAGCGGACCTTCGAGACCGAGGTGTCGAGCTTCGCCTATCCGTTCGGCATATTCGGCAAGGACGACGAGGCACTCGCGGCCGAAGTCGGCTACCAATACGCAGTGACCACCGATGCCGGCATCAGCGCCGATCTACGCGTCGAGGCAATGCGGCTCAAGCGCGTGAAGATCAGCGGCAAGGAAGGCGCACTCGGGTTTTCGATCCGCCTGCGCTCGGGAAAACGCGGCCTCCTGGATTGACGATGCGTATCTGCCAGATCATGGCCGGCGACGAAGAAGGAGGTCTCGAGACGCACTTCGTCGACCTCGCCAACGGTTTGGCGAGATCCGGCGACGACGTCGCGGTCATAGCCCACGGCCGCTATCGGGACCGCTTCGTCCCGGACATCGAATATCTGCCGCTGGACCTGACCCGCGGTCGCCGGAACCCCCTGCTACGCCGCCGACTGCGCAGGTTGATCGACCGGGCGGAACCGGACATCGTTCACGCGCATGCCGGCAAGGCTGCGGCACTCGTCGCCGCCATAGGCCCACCCGTGTGCACGGTGGGAACCATCCACGGACTCAAGAAGGATCTCTCCATCTATCACGGCTTCGACGCCGTGATCGGGGTCAGCCGCGGCGTGCTCGCGGGCCTCGACCATGCAGCCAAGTCGGTCGTCTACAACGGCGTCCAGCCCGCACCGGAAGCCGCGACCGGCGCGGATCTCCGCCGTCTGTTCGGAATCGGCGCCGGCGACCCGGTCGCGATGGCGGTCGGCCGCCTGGTCCCGGTGAAACGCTACGACCGCCTGATCGAACTGTGGGACGCCGGTCTCGGCCACCTGGTGATCGCCGGCGACGGGCCCCAACGGCGACGGCTCGAGGCGCTGGCCAAGGGCAAGCCCGTGAGCCTTGCCGGTCACCGGGAAGATGTCCGTTCGTTGATGGCCGGTGCCGACCTGATGGTATTCGCATCGGCCCGGGAGGGCTTGAGCTACGCCCTCGCGGAAGCGCTGGTGGCGAGATTGCCGGTGGTCTCCACGCCGGTGCCGGGTGCCGAGGAACTGCTGCCCCCGGGGCACCTTGCCGACATCGGCGGGCTCAAGCGGATCATCGCGGACAATCTCTTGGACCCGGTTGCCGCCCGGGCACGAATGCGGGATCTGTTCGACTGGGCCGCCGAGACGCTCACCGTGGATCGCATGGTGCGTTCGACGCG
>JAGWBM010000130.1:0-3755 GCA_021295895.1 Pseudomonadales bacterium | reverse complement strand
TCAAGCGTCTGCCGAGCTTCGACGATCAGCAGAAGGAGCTCAAAGCCTACGGCCACCTCAAGCGACGGGGCCAACTCGACTGGAACCACGTCCCGCGCTTCTACGGCGCCGTCGATACGGACCAGGGGATCGGTATCGTCACGGCGCTCTTCCGCGACTGGAACGGCGGCTATCCGAAGAACCTGGAGGAGCTGTTGCCGGTCGGGATGACCGATGCCCTCGACGCGGCGATCCGCGAATTCAAGGATTGGCTGCGCCGGGAACTGTTCCTGACCCGCGACCTCCTGCCGCACAACATCATTGCCGTCGCCGACAGCCCGGAACGTTACCGCCTGGTGATTGTCGATGGTATCGGCAATAGCGAGTTCGTCCCGTTGTCCCATTGGTTCAACTGCTGTGCCAGGGCGAAAATCGAACGCAAGATCCGCAAGTTCGACTACCGTACGCGCATCCTCCTGCCAACCGACCCAGCGGGCGAAGCTGAGTCAGATGCGGCTGTTTGAACAAGCCGAGGCCAAGGTCCGCCGCTTGCGGCGTCTGGCGTCGCCCCTGATCTGGGCCGGCGGCACCGTGCATTGCCCTCTCTGCGAGCGGTCTTTTCGGGGTTTCCGACCCGCCGGCAAACGACGAACCCGCCGCGCGAATGCCGTCTGCCCGTACTGCGGGGCCCGGGAGCGCGATCGCCTGACCCATCTCTTCCTCACCAGCCCCGATGGTCCGGCACCGGGATCGCCGATCCTGCACGTCGCGCCGGAGGCGTGCATCGCTCCACGGCTACGGGAGTTGGCGGGCGGTGGTTACGTGACCGCCGACCTCGTTCGGGCCGACGTCGACGAGCGCATCGACGTCATGGCGATACCCCACGCCGACGCGACGTTCCACGGGGTCTACTGCAGCCATGTGCTACAGGACGTCCCCGACGACATCGCGGCAATGTCGGAGTTGCACCGGATCCTCAAACCGGGAGGCTGGGCGATCCTCAACATCCCAGTGACCGCCCCCGTCACCGTGGATCATCGCGATGTTCCCGGACGCGTCCGTCGCCCCGGCGACCGCCGTCCCGACGAGCACCTGAGAACCTACGGCAGGGACTTTCCGCAACGCATGGCCACCGCCGGTTTCGACGCCCACGTGATCGTCCCCGAGGATTTGGCGACGGCGCAGGAGCGGATCCGGTTCGGCATCGACACGACTGCGGCCGGTTCGGTCTACCTCGGCGTCAAGTCGCAATGAGCCGCACGACCGCCAATGCTGCGCGCCACGTCCTGTGCCGGTGCCTGTCGGTCGCAGCGCTGGCCGCGGTGGCGGCGGCCGAAGGGACGGCAGTCGCCGAGGAAGCGGCGCCGGCCGAGGCAGCGGCGTCGACCACGGAAATGCACTATGACGCCCAGGTGGCATGGTTTCACGCGGGCACCATCGAGATGACCCTGCAGGAACACGAGGACCGCTACGACCTTTCCGGGATGGTCACCACGTCGGGTGCGATGAACCGGTTGTTCAAGTGGCGCGGACAGTTCGCCGCCACCGGTCGATTCGTCGAGGGGATGCCACGCACCAACGCCTACCTGTTGCTTGAGGACGACGGCGCGACGCGTGAGGTGCTGCTGGCGTTCGGCGACAAGACGACCATCCACGCCACCGACGACGAATCCGAGGAACTGCCCATACCGCCGGGCTCCGACCTGATGTCGATTATGTTCCTCGCACCGCACTGCCTCGGCACGACCACCGTCCACGACGGTGAGGACGCCTACACGATCGTGCCCGAGAGAACGTCGGAGCGGAAATTGAACCAAAGATCCCGCTATTACTCCGGTCCCACCGTGCGCTGCGACTACCGCTTTCGCTACGTCGACGGCAGTACCCGGCGCGTGTCGGTATGGATGGCCGACGCCCGGAGTCCGAGGTTCCCGGTGCGGATACAGATTCGGGTGCCATTGCTGCCGGACGGCATCCTGCGTATGCGCATCGACCGGGCATCGGGCTCGCCCGGCCCACCATGACGTCGATTCCGAACCGGATCACCGCAGACGGGCGTAGTTGCGCCGCGTAAACTGCGCTACCTGCCAACCGCCCGGATTCCGCCTTGCCCATCAAACTCGGCGTCCTCGACCAATCGCCCATCTCCCGGGGCGAAGACGCCGCGAACGCCGTCCGGAACACGATGGCGCTCGCGAAGCGCTGCGACGAACTCGGCTACCACCGCTACTGGGTGGCCGAACACCATGCCTCCGATTCGCTGGCGAGTTCCTCGCCGGAGATTCTCATCACCCGGTTGGCGGCCGAGACCGAGCGCATCCGGGTGGGGTCCGGCGGCGTGATGCTGTCGCACTATTCGCCCTACAAGGTGGCGGAGAACTTCCGCATGCTGGAGGTGCTCTACCCGGGCCGGATCGACCTCGGCGTCGGCCGCGCGCCGGGAAGCGACGGGCTCACCGCGGCGGCACTGGCCTACGGCAATCCGCTGGGCATCGAGTACTACCCGGCCAAGGTCAAGGATCTCGTCGCCTTTGTCTCGGGGCGCACACCCATCACCGAGGCCTTTCGGGATCTCAAGGCGACGCCCAAGTCCCCGACCGCGCCGGAGATGTGGATGCTCGGGTCGAGCTACGACTCCGCCGCCTACGCCGCGCGTTTCGGCCTCGCCTACTCCCACGCCCACTTCATCGCCCCGGAACTGGCCATCGAGGCGATGCAGCAGTATCGCGAACGATTCGCCCCGGAGCATCTGACCGAGCCTTACGCATCCATTGGCGTGTTCGCCATCGCGGTTGAGGACGCCGAACGCGCGGAGGTGTTCCGGCGCATGCGGGAAATCCAGCGCATCCGCCGCGACCGCGGTCAGCGCGGACCGGCACCCACCTTGGAGGAGGCCGCCGACTGGCCCTTCACCGACGAGGAACTCGAAGCCATGAAAAGCCGCCGATCCCGGCAGATCATCGGCACGGTGGACCAGGTAAAGGCGGACATCGAGGATCTCGTGACCCGATCGGGTGCCGACGAAGCGGTGTTGCTCACCATCACGCCGACCTTCGAGGATCGCCTCAGGTCCTACGAACTGGTCGCGGGTGCCTTCGGCATCGGCTGAAGGTCGACACGGGCCGATCCCGATCGGCCATAATGCCGACGATCAGTCATCCGCCCAAGGAACCAGCTATGCGTTATTCGGTGGCCGCGGCGTTCGCGGCTTGTACGGCGATTGTCGGCTGCGAGCAGGCCACGACGCCGCCGGGAGACCCGGCACCCGCTGAAGCCCCGGTGGAAACCACCGCGGTGGAGGCGGTGCCCGCGCCGGTGATCCACCACTGGACCAGCGACCGGGAAATCGGTCACGGGAGCGAACCGGTTAACGCCGAACACCTACTGGCGGCACCGTCGAACCCCGAGCAGTGGCTCCACTACGGCGGCGACTATGCCAACCACCGCCACTCGCCCATCGACGATATCACCCCGGAGAACGCGGCCACCCTCACGGCCGCCTGGGCATTCCCGACGGGAACGTCCGAGCAGTTCGAGGTCTCGCCGACGGTGTACGACGGCATCATGTACGTGACGACCTCGTACAACCGAATCTTCGCCCTGGACGCCGCCACCGGCGAGATCTACTGGCGCTACGACCACCAGCAGCCGGCGGATCTCCGACTGTGCTGCGGGATCGTCAACCGCGGCGCCGCCATCGCCGGTGACCTCGTGCTGATGGCGACGCTGGACGCGAAGCTCATCGCCTTCGATCGTCTGAGTGGCGAGATCGCCTG
>JAGWBM010000029.1:16301-90072 GCA_021295895.1 Pseudomonadales bacterium | reverse complement strand
ATCGCTGGAGACCCTCCAAGGCTTCTTGTTGCCCGGGATGAGGTCGCCCCCGGCAGACACGATCGCGAAGTTCCCGGGGTCCGACGACGCCACAGCCGAGATGCTGGCGACAATCGAGCCACTGGCGCCGCGACCGGTTGACGCATTTCGGTAGACGTTGGCACCACGCCAGGGCGCCTCGCTAACCCAACTGGTCACCTCGGCGAGCACGCCGACATCCTTGCCGCCCATGCCGTTCGGCAGGAACCGACGGAACGGACCGCCATCGGTATCCAAAGTACTGACGTAGGCAACATCCACCATCGGCTCGACGTCTGCCCCTACGACCCGATCGACCTGGATGATCACGGCGGGGCCTGCTTCGAACAGGGCACCGCTCTCATCGACGGCACCGGCGCCGTGGCACTGCCAGTACCCGTGATGTTGAAGTTCCCCAGAAGCTCGTTGACGTTTTCAGTGCTCACGTCGTCGGCCATCCCGGACAGGTCTAGCTCGAACATCGATCCCTTGGGGAGTTCAAGGTCTGCTGCCAACTGAAAGATGACCGTATTGTCGTCGGCTTCTCCCCGGTAGGCGACCGCAGTCGTCCCCGTCTCGCTACCCCCGGCCGGGGTGACGTCAAGGTCGCTAACGTCCGGACTGGTCCCAGAGACCAAGTCGGTCGCAAACCAGCCGCCGGTAAAGTTGTACCGGACGTAGTACTGCGTGCCAGTCGGCAGCAGGATGTCCGTCGTCGCGGTGAGCCTCAAGGCACCGACCGTGGCCGCAACCCGGTATGCCGCGCATCGGGCACCTTGCCTTTGACACTGGGCGATCGAAATCGTCTCGGCGGCATAGCGGTTCGGCGGGTTCTGATCGAAGTTCGGCGGGTTAACGGAAATGAATCCTTGCCGCTCACCCAGATCGATTGCGGCACCAGCCGACATCGCGAGCAGCACCCCGAAGAGCCCGATCACAGGGGCCAGAGCAGCCCTCATGGTTCTTTTGCAGAGCATTGTTTAACTCCAAGTCTTCCTAACATTCACTGCCATAGAGCCTATGACCCGGGCGGGGATTCCCCCCCACGCCACTGAGCTAGCGAGATTTAGCCACGCATTTAGCGGGTTGGCAACACTTTTTTTGGCCAATCCGCACCGCTCGAAAGCCCCTATCCGCGCCTTTCTACAGGAAACGTCGGTGCAGTTCAAGCTGCGACTTTATCTGCTCGGTTAGCTCTCGGCCCTGACGATGGTCAGCAATGACATAGGGTATCACCATCACGACGAGTTCGGTACGGTCTTTTTGAAACGAGTCGGCCCGAAACAGGCGGCCCACGACGGGAATCCGACCGAGGCCGGGCACGCCGGAATGGCCTTGGCTCTGGGTGTCGGAGATCAGGCCGCCCATGATGACGGATTGACCGTCGCGCAGCGTCATGCTGGTGGCGAGATTGCGGCTGAGAATCGTCGGCGTCAGGCTCGCGGCGCCGGCGGCCCGGGTCTCGCTGAAGGTCTGGCTGATCTCGAGATCGACGAGCCCATTGGCCTGGACGATCGGGGTGATGTCCAAGGTAACCCCGGTGTTGCGGTACTGGATCTGCTGGACGATGCTGGTGGACCCCTCCACCTGGACGCCCTCCGCGCGCTGGGACAGGATCGGCACCTGCGATCCCGCGAAGATGTTGCCGGATTCCCCGCTCTTGACGACGAGCCGCGGCAGGGAGCGGATCGCCACGCGGTTGTCCTCGTAGGCGAGGCGCAGCAGGGCCCTCGTCTCGCCGGCGCCATCGAGGGCCATGGATAGCCCGCCCGAGGTGAGTTGGGCGTCGATGCCCCGGCTGCCGATGCCGAGGTTGGCGAGGTACTCGATGCCGGACTCCTCCTGGCCGCTCAGGGTGACTTCGGCGAGCAGCACTTCGATCAAGACCTGGGGAACGGGTTTGTCGAGCTTGTCGATCAGAATGCGGATCCGCGCCCAATCCTTGCCGTTGCCCCGGTAGAGCACGGCGTTCCGGCTCTTCTCGTACACAAGTTGAGTACCCGACCGACGCCGCTGGCGTCGTTCCCCCGCACCGTCCTCCCCTTCCTCGGCGCCCTCGATGCTCAAGACCTGGTTCAGGGTCTCGATCAGATCCTCCGCCAGGGTGTTCTTGAACGTCCTCCACGGCGGCTTCACGCTCGGCATCCATGACCTCGGCCCACTCCTCCACGCGGGGGAGGATGGCCGGGTCGACCGCGAAGACCACGAGCTTGTTCGCGCTCCTCAGGGGAAGTAGCACGATGGCACCCGAAAGGTCGGAATAGCCCACCCGCGAGCTATAGCCTTGGGATCGGAGGACTTCGTTCAAGTCGGTCGCCAACTCGGCGACGTCGAGGAAGACAGGTTCGATGACGAGGCCGTGGCGACCGCTGAGTCGGGGTTGGTCAAGGACCTCGATGATGGCCACCGCCCGGTCGATGGACGAGAGGTTCCCCTTGAGCAGGACCGCACCCAGCAGCGGGTATTCCTCGAACTCGAGCTCGACACCGCCCAACAGACGCCGCAGGAGGCTGGCGACATCGTTGGGCGACATCACCTTGAGGTGGACGATCTGGAACACCGTACGGTGCGTCGCAGGCACTTCCGGGCGCGTCCGGCCGCTGATGAGCAGGGGAATCCCGCTGGCGGCGATCTCGTCGGTGGGCTCGAAGGTCAGGATGCCATCGTCGTCGGCACGGATACGCACGCCGTAGTGTTCCTCCAGGACCCGCCGGGCCGTCGTGAATAGCTGGCTCGGGGTTATCGGCTCGGCGATGCGCAACGTGACGAGATCGGTCGTGTCGCGCAGGTCAGGCGAGACGACGAACGAGAGTCCGAGGATCTCGTTGAAGAGCGCGTCGATGAAGATGGGGAGCGGCGCGTTGTTGAAGGCCACCTCCTCGATGGGATCGCCGGTGAGGTCTTGGCCTAGGTCGTCGGCGGTTCCCTCGGCAACCGTCGGGCCGATTGGCACACCCGGGGCGCGGGTGACGGTGGGTGCGGTGGGATCCGCTCCTTCATCACCACCGGATAGCAGCACCTCGTCCTCCGGTGCCAAGGGTGTGGCACTCAGCGGTTCCGGGAAGGGTTCGACGCTCAGGCTCGAGCAACCGGCCATGCCCAGGGCAAACAACGCCAGCATCGCGGCGGTCGCCGGCGGCGGGCGGCATCGGGGTAATGGCGTATAGGTCATGGAATCCACCTCCTTTCCTTCCGACCCGTCCAAGTCAGACCCTGCAACGGGCGGATCGGTTCCTTGTACATTTACTCGTCTACTCGTCGTTTGTTTCCGATTCCGCGAGGCGCGGGAACAGGACCAACGTCTCCCGTTGCCCCTTGTCGTCCTCGAGGGTCAGGGCGTTGTCCGTCACCAACACCAGGGTGCGGCCATCCGGCAGGGAGTCGCCGCCCGTCAGCCGGACCGTGCGGCCATCCGGATGGGTCAGCATAACGGCGTCTTCGTCGGTAGTGAGGGTTAGGCCGATGAAGCCGAGCTTGACGAGTTCGGGGTTCAGTCCCGACGCGAGTTGGTCGTCGGTTTCCGAGCGGTCGTTCTCGACGCTCTGAATGTCGGTCCCCCACCGGGACATCGTTCGGAAGGCGTCGGGATCCTCGGCGGGAGCGAGTTGCGCCGTCGAGTCCGTACCGCCCAAGACCGGGCCGACTCCCGCGTCGGCCGAACGGGGCGGCAGACCCAAACCGATGAGGCCGAAGGCCAGCGCGGCCAGGAGAACGGGGAAGGCGGGGTGGCGAAGGTAACCGGCCGGATTCGTGGAGATTTGCAAAGCACGCTTCATAGGTGTCAACCCTCTGCCCCGGGGATGCCATCGCGTCGCTCGTCAATGAGGAAGTAGCCGGATATCAGCAGGTCCACCTGGATGCTCCCTTCGCCGCGAGTCAACTCGACCCGCTCCACAACGATCTTGTTCGGATGGTTGGCGATCCTGTGCAGCAACCGAAGTATGGATGGGGTCCGGCCCTGGCCGTAGATCCGGGCCTGCACCTGCCAGAGTCTCGGTACATCCGGGAGGGCGCGGCTCAAACCCAGGTCCGCACGCGGTTGGGCGAGGTAGAGCTTGGCCATCAGTTCATCCACCACGTTGCGTAGTCGCGCCTGCGCCAGGCCCTCGTTCGCGGCGCGCCAAAATCTGCCTTGCAGATTCGTTTCGGTGGCGCGGGCGGCGGCAAGGCGTTCGGCCCAGTCCTGACGGGCGAGCAGGTCCCGGCCCCGGCTTAACCGGGCGTCGGCAACCGCGTAGTCCGTTGCGATGGCATCGACCCGGTCCGCCTGGATGACAAAAGCGAAGTAGCCGGCGAGGATCCCAACGATCAGCCAGACGCCGAGGCGCAGGCGCGGATTGGCCGCGAGTTCGGCGCGTGCACGGTCGATGGTGGTTGCGAACGCGCTCACGGGTTGTTTGCCGCCGGGTCGACGTTGAGGGTGATCTCGATGCCCTCGCGCTGAGCTCGGCCCGGCTGGACATCCTTGAACATGGGTTCCGCCTGCAGGCGGGTGACGACGGCGACGGGGTCGATGCCCGTGTCGTCGGACAGCGTCAGGGCGAGGTCGCGCTGCTGGTAGCGCCAGGCCTGGAACTCGGTGCTGTCGCTGGGCAGGACTCGGTCCACGCGGAGCATGAGTTCGGCCTGCGAGGGCTCGTTGAGAATGTCGGCCAGGAAGGCGTTGCGGCGGTTGAGGGCAACGAGTTCGTCGCGGGCGTCCAGCACGGGGGCGAGTTCCTCGTCGATCTGCCTGAGTTCGGCGGCGGCGGCCTGGTGGGCGAAGTGGTAGCGCCAGACCCGGGCTTCCTCGAAGGCGGCGGCGGCGGCGAATATCGCGAGGCCGGCGATCACCAGGGTTCGCTCGTTGGCGATCAGCCAGGCTTGCGGCGTGAGGGGCGAGTACCAGGGGTCTGGGGCGAAGGTGGTCGGCGAGGTCACCGGCGTTTCGAAGGCCAACGCCGTGGCGTCGTCGGCCATGATCGGGGCTTGGCTGAGGAACGCCTGGACGCGGGCAGTGTCGGGTGGCTGGGGGAGCCAGAGGGCGTCCTTCAGGACGTCGTCTTGCCAGTACTGGAGGTCGTAGCCGTTGGCGCAGGCCTGCAGGTGCAGGCCGGCGCCGTGGCGGGGTTGGAAGACGGACTCGGGGAGGACGCGGGTCCGGGTTCGGTTTGCCGGGTCGGTCGACGTGGTCCCGGTCTCCGGAAGTCCGAGGTCCGTCGGGCGGATGTCGACCGCCTCCTGGTCCCAGAACCAGACCATGGCGGTGCTGCCGGACCAGACGCAGTGGTGGCCGGTGCGCTGGAAGGGGCTCCAGACGGGGATGCGCAGGGCGACGGCGGCATCGCGTCGGTTCCTGGGGATGGCGGCGAAATCTTCCGAACGGTAGAGGCAGAGGTCGCGGCCGATGATCCAGTGGGCGTGGACGGACTTGAAGTCCAGCGGCTCGCTGCCGTTGCGGGTCTGGATGGCGTTCGGACGGCGTGCGAGACGGCGGCGCCAGCGGCGTACCCCGTTGGCCAGGGGTTCGGCGAGTTGTCTCGCGCGGGTCGCGGGGCGGGGTCCGCGATCCGCCTGCGGCGCGGTTTCGGCGGGGTCGCTCATCTGGATCGTCCGCCCTCGGGGATGCCGCTGGGATGGCGGTGGGGGACACCCTTGGGACGTCTCGCGCGAACCGAATCGGGAACGTCAATCGGGGCGACCGCGAGGGTCGCCCCTACGGGGGTGTGTCGTTTCGTGGGGCGATGGCCCGCGACACCCTCGGGGCTCACGTAGGGGACGCCCTTGTGGCGTCCCGTGTACGCCGGTCCGCCAACGTCAACTCGGGCGACCGCAAGGGTCGTCCGTACGGGATCACCTCGGGTCATGTCGGATCCCCGGGTTGCCCGCCGAGGAGTGGCGTCGCCGCCTGGCGAAGCGTCCCCGTGTGGTCGGCTGGCTCGGAATAGCGGTACTCCTTGCGCCACGGTGCGGCGGCCGGTGGCCCGATTGGCGTCGAGGGCGTGAGGGTGATGCCGACGACCGTCCGTGGTCCGCCGTGCTGCCACCAAGTGGTCATCCTCAGGAAGACGGAGGGCACGGTGGCGATCAGCCCGGAGTCGACCTCGGCGTATTGTCCCGTCAGTTCGCGGATGCGATCAAGCCGGGAGAGGGACTCCTCCTCCCGGGCGGCCAGGAACTCGGCGAGGTTGTCGACGTCGGTCTCGAGGATCGCGGCGGCGACTTCGGGCGGCATGGTGTTGAAGTTGACGGCGGCGAGTGTTCGCGGCGTGGTCATGGCGCGCAGGCGCTGCCATTGGGCGCGGTCCAGGATGCCGTCGGCGCCGAGCACGCGGTTCAACTCCATCGCGGTGGTGAGATGCCAGTTCGCGGGGGGCGGCCGATCGGCCTTGGCGTAGTCGTAGTCTTCGGCGCCGTCGAGCGTCAGGATGTGGTCTTTGTCGATGTAGTCACGGATGCGCGGCATTAGGCCGGCGGCAATCTTGGGGGCGACACCCAGGCTTTCGAGGGCGCGGGCCATCAGGGGTTCGCTGGGGGTGTTGATGGACACCAGGCCCGTCTCGTCCTGGAGGGAGAAGGCGACTTCGCCGAGGCCCTGGTACGGGTCGCTGGCGAGGCTCAGGGTGGCGTCCCCGTCGCCTGTGAGGATCTGGTCGTCGATGTCGAAGTGCTGCTCGGACTCGAGCACGAGGTTGCGGTGGTTCATGCGGTTGGTGGAGAGCAGGTAGAGCAGCGTGGCTTCGGTGCCGCGGCGATCGAGTTCGCTTTGCAGCATCCGCTTGGCGCGGTCGGCGTTGTCCACGTTGGTGCGGGTCACGCCGTTGATGTAGGCGGCGACCACGGTGAGCGCGACCAGCGCCCAGAGGGTGGCCGCGAGGATGAAACCTTCCCGCCGGGTCATTCGACGTCCACGTCGGTAAGCAGCGGACGGGCGGACGGCTCCACCCGGGCGAGCCAGATGGTGCCTTCTTCGGCGGAGAAGAGGCGGATGAGACGCGGGGTCCAGTCGTTCGCCGGGTCGAGGAGCGGATCGTCCGACGAGACCCTGACCGTGGCCGTCTCCGCCAGCGCGTCGATGAGGTCGTCGATGCTCTGGGGTGCCGCCTGCCCCGGCCGTGGTGCGGTGCCGGGCACGGGATCCGCGTCGGGGCGCGGGGGCCAGTGGTCGTACCAGTTGGCGAACGCGTCGGCGTAGTGGAAAACGAGATCGCCCTGGCGTGCGTCGGGGTACCCGGGTGCCAAACGGCGTGATCTCAAATCGATATCGAAAATTTCGCGTGTGTCCGCTTGAGGACGGGATTGGGGTCGTACGGAAGTGTCCGAGCCACGGATGGGCCATTCGATGCCGGGGACCGATGGTGCGAGGGACTCCGAGTAGAGCACGCCGTCTTCGGTGATGGACCAGCGCACGGTGACCGGCGTGCCGGCTTGGGCATGGAGGGGTTCCAGGGTCATGCCCTCGAAGCGGGTCGGTTGTCCTTGGAAGCGGCGGGCGTGGACGCCGTAGGGAACGAAGCCCTGCACGGAGGTCGCGAACCAGTTTTGCTGCAGCGACTCCAGGGCGGCGACGCGGTGCACGCGCTGGACGCCCTCGTAGCGGGCTGCGAAGAAGCCGACGGCTTGCAGGATGAGGGTGGTGAGGAAGCCCAGGATGACGAAGGTGACCAGGGTTTCGACGAGGGTCATGCCGGCTGCGCGGCTGAGGTGACCACGTTGATGGTGCAGGTTCCGGGGGGGCATCAGAAATCCTGACCCGGGAAGATGCCGCGGACTTTCTCGTAGCCCGCGACGCGCATGCGCCAGGTGCCGAGGGAGCGGCCGTCGTCGGTGACGGCGAACTCGACCTCGTAGAGTCCGATATCGAAGTCGCCGCGGCCGCCGATGGTGTTCTGGCCGTGACGGATCGGCTCGACGAGGTTCGATTGCCAGGCGACGTCGACGCCGCCGAGTTCCACTTCGCCCTCGGGCTTGTCGTGGGGGTTGATGGCCGACAGGTAGTCCATGGCATTGCGCACCACAACCACCTGGCGGGAAACGTCCGCGGTGCGGTTGAGGGTGATCAGGTTGGTGTTGAAGAGGCCGTAGAGGGCCATGCCGCTGGCCGCGAAGATCGCGAGTGCGACGATGCTCTCGAGCAGGGTGAAGCCGGCGGTGCGCCGCCGGAACGTGGGCTTGGCCACGCGCACCGCGGGGACGGTGTGTCGCCAGCTTGTCCGCCTTCGGTGAACTTTGGGGCGTTTAGGACGCATCGACCCGGCAGAAGGGGGCTGTTAGTTCGAGGGAGAGCGGTTCGAGTTCCTCGTGGAGCAAGGTCACGGCGCCGCCGAGGCATACGCCGTTGGCACGGGCCAGGATCGGTTCGTCGATGAGGACTTCCCAGCCGCCCGGGACGTCGAGCGGATAACGCGTCCGGCCGACGAGGGCGTCGATGGCCTCGCCGTCCGGCGCATCGGTTCCGACGACCACGTAATCGAGTCCGTCGAGCATGGCGGCGGCGCCGAGTTCGGCGAATTGGTTGAGGATGTGCTCGCGCTGGGTGTCCCGGGTGACGCTGGCGGTCAGTCGCTCGAGATTCGGGAGCGCCACGGCGGCGAGGACGCCGAGGAGTGCCAGGACGACGAGGAGTTCGATCAGGGTGATCCCGGATGCCAGCCGTCGATACGGGCGTCTGCAAGGGGCGTCCGCACGGATCCGGTCCACCCGGGCACACACGCCTGCATTTGGGTCACGACCGTAGGGGACGGGCTTGTCCCGTCCCGTGCCCACAGCCGCCACCTCGCGATTCGGGCGACCGCAAGGGTCGCCCCTACGGACCCGTTCGCCCCGCCGGGCACACACACGGACGCATGGGTCACGACCGTAGGGGACGGGCTTGTCCCGTCCCGCAGCCCCAACGCCCCGTTGAGGTCTTCGCGACGGATTTGTATCGAGAGTACCCATTTATATATGTATATGTACAAGCCGCGAGCAGCGCGCACGCACGCAGCTATTCGGTCGTCGCCTCCGGCAGGTAGCCGATATCGGCGTCGTTGCCCTCCCCGCCTTCGGCGCCATCCGCGCCGAACGAATAGAGCGCGAGGCCTTGTAGGTTGTCGGCGGGATAGCGGTATTGGTACTGATTGCGCCAGGGATCGAGGGGCAGTTCCTTGTCGAGGTAGGGGCCTCGCCAGTAGTCCGCGACTTCCGTCGGTGCCCGCATGAGCGCCCCCAGGCCTTGTTCCGTGGATGGGAACCGGCCTACGTCCATGCGGTAGGTCTTGAGTGCGCCGTGGAGGTATTCCACTTGCACCTTGGCGACATCGCCGCGGCTTTGTTCGGCCCGGCCCATGAAGTTCGGGGCGACCAGGCCGATGAGCAGGCCGAGGATGACCAGTACGACGAGGAGTTCGACCAATGAGAAGCCGCGGGGCGCGCAACGAACGGCGCGGAACAGGCGGTTCGTGCGGGGCGAACGTAGCGGACGGGCTTGTCCCGTCCCGTGTCGACGCGAACGCCGGATTACGATGCGGGCGACTGCAAGGGTCGCCCCTCCCGTTTCGTGGAAGTTGTCAGAATGGGACATTGTTGACCGCCGTTATTGCGAGTATTACGCCGATGAAGATGGTGCCGATGAACGCGCCGATGGCGAGGATCGCCACGGGTTCGATGAGGGTGAGGACGCGCTTCATGCGCCGCGAACTGTTCTCCTCGTAGAGGGTCGCGAGGGAACGCATCATCTCGGGGAGTTGTCCCGACTGTTCGCCGACCCGGATGAGGTTGTAGCCGGTGGCGGTGAGCGCATCCTGCTTCTCGAGCGCGGTCGACAGGGTTTCGCCACCGCGCACGTCCGCCAATGCCCGGTCGAGCATGGCCCGGCGTCGGGAGACCCGCACGCCGCGGGCCGCGAGGCCCAAGGCGCCGACCAGTTCGACCCGGCTCGTCAGCATGGCGCTCATCACCATCGCCCACTTGGCGGTGTCGGTCTCCGAATACCATTGCCCGAGCAGGGGTAGGCGGGCCAGGGTGTCCACGAACCGTTGGCGTATGTTCGGGTTCCTGAACAGGGCGGCGACGGTGAACGCCACGGCGATCACGATCGCGACGACCAGCCAGCGGTTGTCGTTGAACCAGGCGCCGGTACCGAGAACGAGTTCCGAGACGAGCGGCAGTTCGGCGTCGCCCTCGAGCAGGTGCACGAACTCCGGGACGACGAAGAAGAACACCGCGAGCACCGCAGCCGCGCAGGACGCGACGAGGATCGCGGGGTAGGTGAGCGCACTGCGTAGCTCGCCGGCCACGTGGCGGTCGTATTCCATCTGCTCGACCGCGCGGGTGAGCGATTCGGCGAGGTGACCGCTCAGCTCGCCGGCCTCGACAAGGTGGTAGAGATGGTCGGGCAATGGCAGCTTGGCGGCGCGGACGGCGCCGAGGAAGTTGGCGCCGCGCATCAGTTCCTTGGAGATCTCGTCGAACGCGGCAACCAGCTGCGGGTGGTAGCTGCCCTTGCTCTGTGAGATCACCGCGTCGCCCAAGGACACGCCGGAAGACAGCAGCGTCGCGAGTTCGCGGAAGGCGATCACCAGGTCGACGGTGCGTAGTCGCCGACGGAAAGTCGGAAGCGTGGTGGCCGGGGATTCCTTGACGCCGACCAGCGTTTGGCCGTCGCTGCCAAGGCGGCGGGCGACCTCCGCGGGCGACGCGGCCTCGATCTGGCCCTTGGTCAGTTCGCCTTCGCCGTTGACGATCTCGTAGTCGTACTGGGGCATATTGGTAGCAGGAGCAACGGGATCCTGTGTGCTCGCTCGGGTTGCCTACAGCGTCCGGCGGCGCTCCCCCCGAGGATGCCGGCACGCAAGTGGGCATGTAGACCCCGGGGTTCGCGGGAAGTTCCGCCAGTGGCGCGGTCGCACCTCGACTTGGTGCGCAATGCGGTCAACGTCAATGCGAGTGCTTCGCCCATGGATCCATCCTCGGGCCTCGACGTCGGCAACGTAGCACAGGGGGGGCAGGCGCTCAATCCGGGGCGTTTGGCGGTGGGGGCGGGTGACACCACCGCAACATCACCAAAGGCGGTGTGTGTCCGAGTCCGGAATAAACACAAGTGTACGAGTCGGGCCAGCAGGAAGAGTCGGCCACGGGGCTAGCGGTCTACGTTTCGTCGGTGCCCGTCAGTGTCTGACGCAGGACCTCTTCTACCGTGGTCCGGCCCTGCGATGCCTTGAGCAGGCCGTCCTGGAGCAGGGTGCGGTGGCCCTGGTCATCGTGGGCGAAACGCTTCAACTCGATCAGCGACGCGCCTGAGACGATCATGTCCTGGAGTTCCGTGTTGATGGGCACCAGTTCGTAGATGCCCATTCGCCCGCGATAGCCCGTGTGTTGGCAGGCATCGCAGCCGACGGCGCGGACCCACTGAGTCCCAAGTTGATGGGCGGTTGCCGCGTGTACGAGTTCCATGGCCAAGGCGGGTTCGTCGATGGGTTCGGCGCAATGGGAGCACACCCGCCGGACGAGGCGCTGGGCTTGGACGCCGTTGGTCGGCGAGGCGACCAGAAAACGTTCCACGCCCATGTCGATCAGGCGGGTGAAACTCGACACGGCGTCGTTGGTGTGGACCGTCGACAGGACGACGTGGCCGGTTAGCGCCGAACGGATGGCGATTTCGGCGGTCTCGAGGTCACGGATCTCGCCGATCATGATGACGTCCGGGTCCTGGCGCAGGATGTGCCGGAGGGCCGTTGCGAAGGTGTAGCCGATCTCGGCGTGCACCTGGATCTGGGTGATGCTCGGCATCTGGTATTCGACCGGATCCTCGACGGTGATGATCTTCTTGATCCCGTCGTCGATGTCTTCGATCGCCGCCGCTAGCGTCGTGGATTTGCCCGAGCCCGTTGGACCGGTGACGAGCACGATGCCGTTGCTGGCACGCAGCCAGCCTCGGAACATCGTCAGGTGGTCGGGCTCCATGCCGAGGTTCTCGAGCGCCTGGTCGCCACGTTCCTGGTCGAGCATGCGCAGCACGATGGACTCGCCGAAGGTGCACGGAACGGTGGAGACCCGGATATCCATGTTCCTGCCCGAGATGCGTTCCCTGATGCCCCCGTCCTGGGGGAGACGGCGTTGGGCGATGTCGATTCCGGCAATCAGCTTGATGCGCGACGCCACCGCCGGGAAACGGTCGATGGGCTGGGTCAGTCGGGTGTGGAGCACACCGTCGACCCGCATGCGGACGACGAACTGTTCCTCCATGGGCTCGACGTGGATGTCGGAGGCCCCGAGATCCACGGCCGTCGACAGGAGGTTGTTGACCAACTCGATGACCGGCGCCTCTTCCGCCATCTCGCGCAGCGCCTTGGCATCGTCGCCGGAGAACAGGTCCTCGATGGCCCGCTCCTTGCGCACACCGTCCAGCATCCGGTCGATCTGGTGGTTGGGTGCCAGGTAGTAGGTGATCTCTTCGCCGGGATAGAAATAGTTGAAGGTCTCCTCCAAGGCGTGGTCGCGAGTGTCCTTGGCGGTGCAGCAGATGGTGCCATCCCGCTCCCAAAGCACGGTCGCGTGGTCCAAGAGCCAATCGAGCTTGATGGGCGACTCGGCCATGGCGCGGTAGACGTCGAGTTGCTCGGGCAGGTCGTCGGCGTCACGGAGATAGACGACCCCCAACTGGTCCGACAGCGTCGCAAGGAGCACGTCCTCGGAGATCGCGCCGGTCCGGACCAGCAGCGCACCAAGTTTCCCGCCAGCCGTCCTCTGGATGTAGAGAGCCTTCTCGAGGTCGGAAGGCTGGATGGCGTTGCGTTCGACGAGCAACTCGCCCAAGCGTTTCATGCGGCCATGATACTCGGCGACGAGGGGCGAGGAAGCCGAGGACAGGCCCGGGTCCCGCTCGCCCGCCTAGGCTCGGTGGATGACATCATAGTGATCTTGCCCGAAGTGGTGTGTGTCCGAGACCCGATATGGGCCTGGTTTTCGTAACCTGCTGAAAACCCTCTGTTCTCAGGTCTCGACACGGATTTCGGCGAAAAGTTCCCGGTCGCGGTGCCTTGGCGGCTTACGCACGTTGCGATGTGGCAGAATCCTCAGCATCCGAGCGATACACCGCACGACTTGTCCCTGAACAGCAAGCTCCCCAGCGTCGGCACAACCATCTTCACCGTGATGTCCAAGCTCGCCGCCGACGAAGGAGCCATCAATCTCTCCCAAGGCTATCCGGACTTCGATGGCCCGCCTTTGTTACTTGAACGGGTCGGTCACTACCTGACCAACGGCTACAACCAATACCCGCCCATGGCCGGCATCGAACCGCTGCGCGAGGCGATCGCCAACAAGGTTGGGACCCTCTACGGCGCCGAAATCGACGCCGAGTCGGAGGTTACGGTGACATCCGGCGCCACGGAGGCGCTGTTCTGCGCGGTCACCGCGGTGATCCAACCGGGCGACGAGGCGATCGTCTTCGATCCCTGCTACGACGCCTACGAACCCGCCGTGACCCTGGCGGGCGGGGTCTGTCGGCACATCCCTTTGCAAGCGCCGGATTTCCGCATCGACTGGAACCGGGTTGCCGACGCGATCGGGCCAAGGACGCGGCTGATCATGACCAACACGCCGCACAATCCAACCGGCGCCGTCTGGGACGCCGATGACATCGACAATCTGCGCACCGTGACGGCTGGACATGACCTCTACGTCATTGCCGACGAGGTCTACGAACACATCGTGTTCGACGGACGACCCCACGTGAGTCTCACCCGCTACCCCGATCTCTTTGCGCGCAGCTTCGTCGTATCGTCCTTCGGCAAGACCTACCACACGACCGGGTGGAAGGTCGCCTACTGCGTGGCCCCTCCCCCGCTCACCGCGGAATTTCGGCGTATTCACCAGTTCGTGACGTTCACCACCGCCACGCCGCTGCAATACGGCATCGCCGATTTTCTCGAGAAATGCCCCGAACACCATGAAAACCTCGCAGCGTTCTACCAGGAAAAACGTGATCTGTTCTGCGGCTTGTTGGCGGAATCGCGATTCAAGCTAACCCCGTCCGCAGGTACGTTTTTTCAGCTTCTCGATTACGGCGCAATAACCAACGAGGCGGACACCGAGTTGGCCAAGCGTTGGACGCGGGAGGAGAAGGTTGCTTCGATCCCGATTTCTGTCTTTTACCTAGAACCGCCACATCAAGAGCTCTTGCGTTTTTGTTTCGCCAAGGACGACGCCACGTTAGAACGGGCGGCGGAAATCCTATGCCGGCTGTAGGGGCAAGATTGCGGGTAGCGCTCATTCAAACGGCACCGGCCTGGCACGATCCCGCCGCGAACCGCGAGGCCTTCACACGGATCATCGATACGATCAAGGACGGCGTCGATCTCATCGTCCTTCCGGAGATGTTCAGCACCGGATTCACCATGAGTTCCCGGAAAGTGGCCGAGACGATGAACGGCGAAACGGTCGCCTGGCTACGCAGCGAAGCAGCCCAACGTGACGTCACCATCGTCGGTAGCGTCGTGATCGAGGACGGCTCCTATTTCAACCGGCTGGTATGGATGCCGCCGGATGGGCGCGCGACGGTGTACGACAAGCGGCACCTGTTCCGGATGGCCGGCGAGGACGAACACTACGCTGCTGGCCGCGAACGGGTCGTTGTGACCCTCGGCTCGTGGCGCCTGTGCGTCAGCGTCTGCTATGACTTGCGGTTTCCGGTCTGGCTGCGGTGTAGGAACGACTACGACGTCATGCTGTGCGTAGCCAACTGGCCCGCGGCGCGTCAATCGGCTTGGGACGCGCTGCTTCGCGCGAGAGCCGTCGAGAACCAATGCTACGTGGTCGGCGTGAACCGGGTCGGGGTCGACGGAAACAACGTCGAGTATCGCGGCGGTAGCGCGGTCTACGATTGGAACGGCACCGCCCTAGTGGAAGGAACCGACGAACCGGGCGCGCACACGGCATCCCTCGATCTCGACGCCTTGGAAGCCTATCGGCAGCGTTTCCCCGCCTGGCGCGATGCCGACGACTTCAAGGTCGAGTCATGAGCGGTAGTCGCACCACCCCGCGCTCCGCCGGACGCATGATCACGGGAGCAAGTTTCGTCGCGACCATCGCCGCGGCACTTTTATGCACCGGCTGCGGTTCGGGGACCGAGGTGGTCGACCATCCCGGTAAAGATATCTACCAGCGGTACTGCTACGCCTGTCACCAAGCCGGGATCGCCGATGCGCCAATGCTCGGCGACAAGGAGGCCTGGGCGCCGCGCCTAACCAAGACTCGCGCCGAACTACTGAACAGCGTCATCGAGGGCATGGCGCCCGGTATGCCTCCCCGGGCGGGGTGCGGCTCGTGTTCGGACGACGAGCTAGCGGCCGCCGTCGACTTCATGGTGCTGCGCGTCGAGTAGGAGGGACGCAGGCCGGGCAGGTGCTTCACCTAGGCTCCGCACCGCCGTGCCCCGATCCAGCCACGCCGAACGGGTCGCAGTGGTCAGCTGGGCAGAGGCGTCTCGAGGCACCGCAGGCCGCGCTCGCTTGACCATGCCCTAAGCTGTTCCGCCGAACCGTAGGCGCGCTGTCGTTTGCTGAGCGCGAACATCCGTGCCCGCCAATCCGAGATCCGATCGGATTGAACGGTTTTCTTCTCGGGTGTCGTTTGTGCCGCGATCATCCCCTCCAGCAAACCCACGTAGTCGCCGAGAGTGATGTCCACGAATGACCGATACTGCTGCGGGCCGAGTCCCGAGGCGATAGGACGGAGGTAATCGTTCAGCCGCTCCGGGCTATCTTCCCGGACCCGCTCGGCAATCGATGCTTCCTCGTATTCGTCGAGCCGCTCCACCAGGTCGGCGCGCACCGGGTTGAGATCCACGTACGCCGAGGCCGCGATGATCGCCTTCTCGTTCAAGAGTGCTCCGGAATAGAACCGCTGCTCGAAGAAATGCCCTTCGCAGTCGTCCTCGAGGTTCGCCCGCCGTGCGATCGGCTGCTTCAAGTGCTTCATGAACGAGGACAGCGATCCCAACGTGCACCGAGCCCGCTCAAGCCGGTCGGCGTCGGACAACATCAGTGTTCTCCGTTCGGCCTTGCGTAGCTCCCACATCCTTGCCGCTGCAAACTTGCCGCGGACCCTCGAACTCGGCTTGCGCGGCGGAAACGCGTCGACCCAACGGCGTGCCACCTCTTGGTCGGACCAGGTCTCGCTAGCCTTCGGGTCGTAGATCGCTATCAAGTGGAAGTGGTTGCTCATCACCGTGTAAGTGAGCAAGTCGACCGCAAAGCACGACGCCAGCATTCGGGCCCGCTTGACCAGCCAGCGCCGGCGGTGTCCGTACTGTTTGCGCGTCAGACGATCCCAACCACATAGGAACATGCCCCGAGTGCACTTCGACGCCAAGTGATAGGCGCACGCGTTCTCGGGATCCACTAGCAGTCTGCGGGGCGTTGCCATGCCGAATAGTGTCCCCCAGCCAGGCGGCGATTTATGCCCGCCATCCACCATATGCGGCGTAGGACGGAAGCGCCGAAGTGGGTAGGAACGAGACCCCGAAAAACCGGCGAGAAATCACCGGTAGCCACGATGATGTCACGGTCCCATCACACTTGGCGGTGTGTGTCCGAGTGAAGCATGTCCGAGTGAAGCATCCTTCCGAGTGAAGCATCCCACCGGACGCGTGATGTCACGGTCACTTCACGTTTGGTGGTGTGTGTCCGAGGGGCGGCCTAGTGAAGCATCCTTCCGAGTGAAGCATCCCTCCGAGCGAAGCATTCCACCGGACGCGTGATGTCACGGTCACATCACGTTTGGTGGTGTGTGTCCGAGTAGCGGCCGTCTCCGAGTAGCGGCCGTCCGAGTAGCGGCCGTTGCCATTTCCAGTGGCGGCCGTTGACCAAGGTGAACCGCCCATCCCGGTTGGTTCTAGCCACCCGCAGCGGTACCGCTCGCTGTGGTACCTGTGGACGGCGCCCGACCATGGTCTGGTCCGGTTCACGATTGTGCGGTCGCATCTGGACGACTATTCGGACTCCGTCGTGATCGAGGCCTTTCCCGATGGACCCTTGGCTGGACTCGACGGCGGCGGGCTCGCCTTCCATGCCGAACGGGGCGAGACCTACCGAGTCCGGCTAACGATTCACCCCACCGGACTCACACATGTAGAGGAGGACGAAGAGGGCAACTTCGAATTGCGGCAGGCGTCCACGCCCCGACTAACCGTGAAATGGGGGCCGGCTGCGGCACCCGAGAACGACCACTTCTCCCACGCCGCCATCATCGAAGGCGAGAACGGCAGCGTGACCGGCAACAACCAGGCGGCGACAATCGAGCCCGGCAAGTTCATCGGCCACACAAGCGCGTACACCCCCTAGTCCTCCACGGCTGGGGAGCCAGCGTCTGGTACCGTTGGACAGCGCCGACGACCGGCGACTGGGAATTCTCGGTAAACCGGCGCGGTTTGGCGCTTTCGGTCTTCACCGGCGAAACCGTGTCGGACGCCCGGCTGATGTCCGCTCCTGCGACCAAGTTCCCGGCGATGCCGTGTTCCCCGCCACACAGGGCGTCGAGTACTACATCGCCATCGCGTCGGCTTCCGCCTACTACTCCGGCACCGAGTTCACCCTGTCCTGGGTGCCGGGCATGCGGGAGGATCCGGACGATGACGACTTCGCCTCCGCGCAGGCGGTGCTCGGCAACTTCGCGCCAACCCACGCGAACTTCGACTTGCTGACGGTGGAACACGGCGAACCGGTCGAGTCCGGCGTCCGGACGGCCTGGTACGTTTGGCACCAACCCGCCGCCGGTGGCCGTTACACCTGGCAGGTGGACCCCGGATTCTCTCGTGACATCGGCGATGCCCCGTTGCAGATGTCGGTATTCAAAGGCACGGAACTCGCCGCACTCGAACCGGTGGCTACGAACGTCGCCGCCAACACCGACCTGCGGCTGGCGTTCGATACCGAGGCGGGCGAGTCGTATGCGTTCGCACTGGGGCTACCGGGGGACGCCGCCCACACCTCCGTGAATCCGGTGGAAATGGTCCTGCAGTGGGGCAAGACACCCGAAAACGACGACTTGGCCAACGCCATCGCGCTGATGGGCGAGTCCGGGTCGGTTACCGGCTCCAACAAGTTCGCCACCAACAAACCCGGTGAGCGTACGGGCGCGTTGGGCGACTCCTCACTGTGGTGGACCTTCGAACCCGCGGAAAGCGGCTGGACGCGGTTCGTGGTGGCGGGGAGCGAAGGCATCAAGCTCGCCATCTACCGGACGGGCGCCGACGGCAACCTCGAGTTGCTGCACACGAGCCGCAGCTTAGCCCCCGGAGAGGCCGCCATGAACTTCGAGGCCGAAGCCGGCGTTCGATACGTCATCCGCCTCGGAAGCTACATCTACGACAGGAACGGTTTCGGTGGACGTGAACGAGGGCCTTTCGAGTTGTCCTGGAGCCCCGCAAGCCCACCGGCCCGACTGCGCTTCGTAGAAGTCATCCCCGACAACCAGCCCGGGATCGTCGTCGGGTCGGAAACGCAATTCGACGGATTGGGCGCCCAAGCCTTCAATGCCGACGGAACGGAACTCTATGTCGCCTCCGAGTTCGGGATCGTGGTCTTCGGGCGAGACGCGAACACCGGTGAACTGACCTCGTGCAGATACTCGCCGAGTTCCCCCTCGAAGATCCCGACATCCAGCTGTTGTGGGACCAAACGGGCTCGGCACTACTCGTCGTTTCCTGCGACGGCTGGGCGCGGTTTACCCCCGTCGACGGTGGGGGCATCGAGTACGCGGGCAGGGTGGAGGGCGGCCCATGCCCGAGAGAAGCAGTGCTGATTGACGGTTCCACATCGTCATGCCCACCTTCATGGTCGAGACCTACCAGTTCACCGACGAGCACACCGCGTCGACGTCTGTCGAACAGATCATGATCGACGGCGTCACGAAAGCCGCGATGACCGCCGACGGTTCTCACCTGTGCGCCGTCACAGCGGGCTTTGCAGGCAGACCGCAGTTAATCGCTTTCGAACGGAACGCCGAAACCGGAGCACTCGACATGGTGTCGACCGTCGCCGAGGGAAGCACCGTCGGCGACGATGAAGTGATCGTGGAGGGACTTGCGCAGGCTCGAGGACTCGCCGTGCATACGTCACATCTCTTCGTGTCGTCGGGCAGAGGCGGTGGAGATACCGCCGCGTTCGATCTCTCGGATCCCGCCAATCCGTCATTTGTCGGAAAACAGGATTCGTTCGTACCGTTCCTGTCCTTCTTCGCAAGCTGTGGCCACTCGTTGGCCCGTCACGACGTTCTGGCGGCGGACATCGCCTGCCGTGCTTCGAGCTATCTCTACACGGTTCAGGTCGGCGGTTTCAGCTCGGTATTTCCCGGGGACTTGCTGGCCCTGACCGGGTTCAGAACGGACACCTTCGGAAACGACCTGCCGAACATCGACGACGTGCTGTCGTACATCGCCAGCCCGGATGGTCGGCACGTCTACCTTGCCGGCCTGTCTCAACAGCTCGTGTTCTTCCCGAACTTCGAGATAGTCGAGTCAAGCCTATTGGTGGTGTTCGAGCGCCGCACCGGAAACTGACGGTGGACCGTAGGGGACGGGCTTGTCCCGTCCCGCTGGCGAAGGGGATAGGGTATGTCCTCGGGGTCCATCGCGGGCGGCCACGAGGGCCGCCCCGACGATTAGAGCCGGATTTCGGTGAACCAGGTCAGGCCAAGCGCGTGGCGATGGCGAGCACGGCATGCGCGACCCGTTCGGTGTTGTCCAAATCGATCGTCGTCGGCCAACGATCGTCGGGATGGTGGAACCAGCGATTGCTTCCCAGCAGCGACACGTAGCGTTCGCCCAGATCGTAGATGTTGCGCGCCTCGCCGCCGGGGCGTTCGCCTAGTGGCGTCCGCGTCGACACCGGGGCACCGTGCGCCGAAAGTGCGCCCTCGGCCATGTCCATGAATTCGCGATCCGATGCCTGCAGCCGGATTCGGGAATCCACGGCCGCGAAGTTCGCGCCCAGGTGGATCCAGGCGTGGCTGCGCGGGGTGACCTTGGTGGCCAGGAAGTGTTCGAGGCCGAGGTGGCCGAGTTCATGTCCGCTGGTGGCGATGAACACGACATCCCGCGCGGGCTGACTCGCGGCGAAGTAACGTAGCAGGGCCAGCCACACCGCGATGCCGCCGCCACGCTCCGCCGTGCAAACCCACCACGCGCTCTTCGGCGTGACCACGGTCAACGGCTCGAGCGCCGGATCGCGCCCGGGCACCCGGCAGAACACGTTCGATCCCGTCGCCGTCTCGCGGGTCACGTGCGCCGTGAGGCGCGCCGAAGCCCCGATTGCCGCCGCGTTCTGAAGCCATTCCTCGTATTCGGTCGCCACCTGCAGAACGGGCGGCCCGAAGGGTTCGTTGAACCGATCCGCATTCTGCAAGGCGAGACCCGTGACCCGGGTGTCCATCCTGGAGACAGCCACGATGGCGCCGTACTCGTCGGATCGACGGGCGGCGGCGAGTGCGCCCGTGGCTTCGCCGGCGGCGTTGCCGAACGCACCGACGCCGATCCTGGGTTTACCGCGGCTCCTAACGAGCGCCCCATAGCCGGGTCGGCGCTTCGCTGCCGCTGTGCGCCGACTCCGCCTCCGGCCCAGCCACGCCGACCTCCCGCTTCCCTCGCCCACCAAGCCGAGGTCACCGACGACACCCTCCGGACCGGTCGTCCCGCCGTCGAACAGAGGCACACCTTCGACAACGGTCCCGTCGACGTCCAACACGCAGTGCTCAAGCACCCAACGGGACAGCGGAAAGTCGTCCCGGCGCGGCACGAGGCCCGTGGACTCCACACGCCCGCTCAGCCAATCGGATGTCTGTCGATCACCCGCCGTTCCCGTCCGGTGGTCGTCGATCGCGTCCCAGCCCGCCATGTCGGCCGCGATTTGCTTGGCCAAATCACTCATCGAGTGCCGCCTTCTCAACCGCCGGTCGGGATCAAATCACCCGCCAGTGCCGCGGCCGTGTGGTCATCAAGCGTCACCCTGCAGCGCAGTTCGTCGTGGTCGATCCCGAGGGTCACCGCAGCACCCGCCGCAACGGCGTCAACCCGGTCGGGATCCAGTTCGAAACGCAGGAAGTGCACCGCGGCGGTCTTGTCCCGATCCGTGCGGTCGAGATCTTCGTCGGCAACGGCGAACGTTCGCGGCGTATCGCCGACACCGACCCAAACCCGGTGCTCGACGCCGGGCATGCGCTTGAGCGCCGCCGCCCGTTCCGCCACGTCCTCGTACTCGATCAGCAACGTCGCCTTCCAGTTGGTGCCATCCGGGATCAGCGGGTTGTAGGCCGCGATCTCATCCTCGATGGCGTCGGGTTCGAAGATGCGCTCCACGCGCAGCATTTCCTGGACCTGGTACTTCATGGTCAGGAAATCCTCGAACAGAAGCGTGGCGTGCGCTCCCAGGGCCACCCGCCGGGCACGCTTGTGTTCGATCACCATGCGCCGGAACGCCTCGCGTTCCACGGCGTACTGTTCGAGGCTCCAGAGCGTTTCGCGAGTCAGCTTCTGCACGACGACCTCAACGCTCAAATCGCGTACGCCCGGCGCAGCATCGAGATCGGATGCGTGGCGGTCGAACCATCGTCTAAGCCGTGCTCGATGAGCCGGCCGGCCATGGGGCAGTCGGACCCGTACGTATTCGCTTCGGCTTCGCGGACCCGCCGCACCACCGGCCGGGCGATCTTCATCGCCTTCGGATAGGTCTCCGCCTTCACCGCGTACGTGCCGTCGTGTCCGGAACACCGTTCGATCATGGTGACCTCGGTGTCCGGCACCAGGGAAAGGAACTCCCGGGTACGTTGGCCGATGGACTGCACGCGCTGATGACACGCGGCGTGGTAGGCGACCTTGCCCAGGGAGTCCTCGAAATCGAGGTTGGCGAGGCCATCACGACGGCGCAGGACCAGGTACTCGAAGGGATCGAAGAACGCTTCGCCGACGCGCGCGACCGCTTCGTCGTGCGGAAACAGCAGGGGCAGTTCCTGACGGTACATCAACGTACACGAGGGCACGATCGACATGAGCTCGTGGCCGTCGTCGATCGCGTCGAGGAAAAGCGGCAGGTTGGCGTCCTTGTGCGCCGCCACCGAGTCGAGGTCGCCGAGTTCGAATTTCGGCATCCCGCAGCAGGCGGTACCCGCGAGCAGTTTCACGGCAATGCCGTTGTGGCGCAGCACTGCAAGTAGATCCTCGACGACGTTCGGTTCGTTGTGCTCCCCGTAGCAAGTGACGTACACGGCGACCTTGCCCGTCGTCCCACTGCCGGCGCGGGGTTCGATGTCGTCGGTCGGCGCGGCGCGCCTGCTCGCGGTGCGGCTATGGAAGACGGGCAACGGGGCGTCCTTGTGGATGCCCGCGAGCCGTTCACCCAGACCCCGGAGCGTGGCGTTGTTCGCGGCGGCGTTGGCAAGCGGGGCGACACCGGGTGTCGACAACGCCTTAAATGCCCCGCCGGTACTCGTGATGAGCCGGTCGCGCCAGCGCGGCTTCGACTCCTTGAACCGCGCCGCCTTGGCACGCAGCATCAGGTGCGGAAAGTCGATGCGCCACTCGTGGGGCGGCAGGTACGGACACTTGGTCTCGGCGCAGAGATCGCACAGGTAGCACTGCTCGACCACCTTGCCGAAGTCCGCCTTGTCGACGCCGTCCACTTCCATGGTGTCCGACTCGTCGATCAGGTCGAACAGGGTCGGAAACGCCTCGCAGAGATTCACGCAGCGCCGGCAACCGTGGCAGACGTCGAACACTCGCTCGAGTTCGGCATCCACGGCGTTCCGGTCGTGGAATTCCGCGCCCTGCCAGTCGATCGGCTCGCGTTTCGGCGCTTCGAGGCTACCTTCCCTGATGTCGTCGTTCCTCTAGTAGGGTTTGTTCACACCTTGGACACAAAAAAGGCCCCGCTTTCTCCAAGCGAGGCCTTCGTCGTCGCGAATTACGAGTAGCGAGGCTAGTCCTCCATCGCGTTCAACGCTTTGGTGAAGCGGTTGGCGTGGGACCGTTCGGCCTTGGCCAACGTCTCGAACCAGTCCGCGATCTCGTCGAAGCCTTCGTCACGGGCGGTCTTCGCCATACCGGGGTACATGTCGGTGTACTCGTAGGTCTCACCGGCGATGGCGGCCTTCAAGTTCGCGTCCGTGGTCCCGATCGGCAGGCCGGTCGCCGGGTCGCCAACGCTCTCCATGTATTCCAGGTGGCCGTGGGCGTGGCCGGTCTCGCCTTCCGCCGTGGACCGGAACACCGCCGCCACGTCGTTCTCGCCTTCGACATCCGCCTTGGCGGCGAAATACAGATACCGTCGATTCGCCTGCGACTCGCCGGCGAACGCGTCCTTCAAGTTGTTAAGCGTCTTGCTGTCCGTCAGATCCACGCTCGTGCTCCCTATCCTGTGTGGTTGTACGGTGAGGGTGGAGTATGCTTCGGCGTCGTTACGTCGATCAAGGGGCGTCGGATGGCGGAGGTGGAGTTCATCGACCACGGGCGGTGGGCCGAGGTCGTCCTGAACCGCCCCGAGAGCCGGAACGCGATCAACGGCCCCTTAGGCGAGGGGCTTGCGGCGGCGATCCAACGCGCCGATGCCGGGGACGGCATCCAGGCGATCCTGTTGCGCGGCGCCGACGGCGCATTCTGCTCCGGCCTCGATCTGAAGGCCTTCAATGCCGAGCCGCCGCCGGACTGGATGCCGCGTTTCCCGGCCATCTGGCGGGCCACCCACAAGGCCACCCGTCGTCGCCGCCCTCGAGCGCTACGCGATCAACGGGGGCGCAGCCCTGGCACTCGCTGCCGACCTCCTGGTTGCAGGCGAGACCGCTTTCCTTCAGGTCGGCGAGGTCAAGCAGGGCATGGCGGCACCGTACAACATGGCATGGCTTCGACTGCGCCACAGCGAGAGCACCGCCGCGCAGTTGACGCTGACCGGGCGTCGGTTTCCAGGCTCGGAACTCACCTCCCTGGGCATCGCCTACGAGGCCGTTTCCGATGACCACGTCGTAACAGCCGCACGAGAACTGGTGGAGGAACTGGCTGCCTACCCCGACGGCGCGTTGGCGCGGCTCAAGACGCTTCTGCGCGCCTACCACGACATCCCCGCGGCCGACTGGTTCGACCGGGCCACACGGCACCCGGGACCCCGGGTCAAGCCGCGGGCGGTGGTGTAGGGGACGGGCTTGTCCCGTCCCGTCATTTGATTCGGGACGGCGTAGTTCACGCCGGCGGCGGTGCGCTCTGCGGCCGCGGCGGCATTCCTTGTAGGCGCACGGTCGCCCGGGTTGAAACAAAAAAAGCGACGACAAGCGTCGCCCCTACGGGGCCGGCAAAGAACCATCGCGAACGACCCCTTCGCGTTATAGTGTCGCCATGACCGACCTTGCGCCGGCCGCGCCGAACGAGCGTATCGAGGCCATCGACACCATCCGCGGCGTTGCCCTCCTCGGCATACTGATCATCAACATCCTGGCTTTCGGCCTGCCGTTCCGGGCCCAGTTCGATCCCACCGTCGACGGCTCGACCACCGGTGTCGACTTCGCCGCCTACTTCGCCATGGGGTTCGTCTTCGAGGGCGCGATGCGCGCGCTGTTCTCGATGCTGTTCGGGGCCGGCATCGCCATGGTGGCGGCAAGCGGCAAGGGCGCGGCGATCCACTACCGGCGCCAGCTGCTGCTGCTCGCGATCGGCCTGATCGATGCCTTCGTCCTGTTGTGGACGGGCGACATCCTCGTGCCCTACGCCCTTGCCGGAATGGTTCTCTACTTCGCACGCAACTGGCCACCCCGAGGACTCTTCATCGCCGCCGGCGTTGTCTTCGCCTACCTGGTGATCTGCTACGGATCCTTCTACCTGATGCTGACGGTCGTGCCCGAGCAGGCCGAGGCGGTGCAGGTGCGGTTGGACGCCGGCGAGTCGATAACGACCGAAGAACGGGCCATGCTCGACGGATGGCGCGAGCTGGAGGTCAACATCGAGCCGACCCCGGGCCTTCTCGAAAGGGAGAGGTTGAAGTTCGAAGGGTCGTATTGGCAATCCGTTAAGGCGAATGCGGGGGAAGTCATCGACCTCTATGTCTTCGCGCTGCCCTACTTCATTATTTGGGACGCCATCGCGTGCATGCTGCTCGGCATGGCCCTGTTCAAGGTCGGTTTTCTGACCGGACAGCGAAGCCAAGGCTTCTACCTGGCGACGGCGGTCCTGGGATTCGGCATCGGCCTGGCCGTCAACGGCTTCGAAATGGCCATGAAGATCGCCACCGACTACGCGCCCGAATGGGTGTCCGGTGCGTCCGTTCCCACCAACGACCTCGGCCGGGTGTGCATGGCATTGGGTTTCGTGTCGGCCGTCATGATCGCCGGCGCGCGCGGCTACCTGGCGAAACTGCGGCGGGGTCTTGCGGCCGTGGGGCGCATGGCGCTCTCGAACTACATCCTCCAGAGCCTGTTCGGGATCGTGATCTTCCACGACATGGGGTTCGGATTGTGGAACGAGCTGGCGCGGCACGAGTTGTACTACGTCGTGTTTGGTCAGTGGTTGGTCATGATCGCGTTCAGCGTGTGGTGGCTTGACCGCTATCGGTTCGGGCCGCTTGAGTGGCTGTGGCGCACGCTCACCTACGGGCGCCGGCAGCCCATGGCGCTGCATGGAACAGGTCCGTAGCGCCCCGATCGCCCCCGTCGGGGTGCGCGGTCGGCGGCATCAGGGACGTGCGTTTCGCCAGCAGCGGGACGGGACAAGCCCGTCCCGACGCGCCAACGGCGAGTCCGGTCGCGTTCTCCATGAGTCCGAGGACACCTTAACGTGAGAGAGTGCCGGGTCGCCATTCGCGGCATTGAACTCGCCTACTTCGAATGGGGACCTCGTGTCGGGCCCACCGTGCTGATGCTGCACGCCACCGGCTTCCATGCTCGCTGCTGGGATGGTGTCATCCGGGGTCTCTCAAGCGAGAGGCAAGCCCCTCGCGTCATCGCCGTGGATCAGCGCGGCCACGGTCGCTCCACGAAGGCGCCGCCCTACGAATGGGGTGAGTTCGGTGCCGATGCGGCCGCGCTGGTCGAGGCACTCGATCTCGACGACATCATCGGCGTCGGTCATTCGATGGGCGGCCACGCCACCGTGCAAGCCGCTGGCGTGCACCCGGAGCGGTTCCGGGCTTTGCTGCTGGTCGATCCCGTGATCCTGGATCCCGCCGCATACGCCATTTCAGCGCCCTTCCGTTCGGCCGACGATCATCCCGTTTCCCGCCGACGCAACCAGTGGGCATCGCCCGAGGAGATGTTCGAACGATTCAAGGACAGGCATCCGTTCAGCCTATGGGTTCCCGAGATTCTCATGGACTATTGCCGCTTCGGCATCGTTCCCGACGGCGACGGCTTCGTGCTCGGCTGTCCGCCCCAGGTCGAAGCCGCCATCTACGCGGGAAGCGCCGGTCGCGACATCCGCGCGATCATCGAACGAGTGACGCAACCGGTCGTGGTGCTGCGGGCAAAGGCGCGGCCTTCCGGTCACGATGGCCCCCTCGGCTCGGGCGCGATGGACTTCTCCCGATCACCGACGTGGGCTGGATTGGCGGCGGCATTTCCAAACGGGCGCGATGTGCATCACCCGGAACTGACGCACTTCATGCCGATGCAAGCGCCCGACCTCGTGGCCCGCCATATTCGCGACGCCGTTGCCGACCCGGCGTTTCTGAGCGGCTCGCATCTTGACGGTTGAACGATCGAGCCACTGGAGGATCCCCCCGAAAGAGGTGTGTCTACGTTGCCGGGGCAACCGGGTCATTCGCCAACGGGCGACGACAAGCGTCGCCCCTACGATTCGGTCAGGCGATTCAACGGGTTGCGGTTTTCCCAAGCGATGCGCATAGGGGGTCAATCCAGCAGGTCGATTTTCCCCTGGACGGCTAACCAAGCCGCCTCTGCCCGTTCCATCTCCCCCGCGGTTCGCCGACGTTCGGCCACCCGCTGAGCCAGTTCGTCGGGTCGCTCATGCATGTCGGGTTCGCCGAGACTCGCGTCGATGTCCTCGAGGCGACCGGCAAGCTGCTCGAGGCGTTTTTCGAGCCGTACCTGTTCTCGGCTCAACGAGTTGCGATTGCCGCGGGGTTGGCGTTGCGCGCCGTCACTTGCCGGACGCTCGCCCGCCGAGCGTTTTCGGCGCAGCGCGGTGTACGCGTCGAGGTCGTCGCGGAAGCGCCTGACGGTGCCGTCGGCAACCAGCCAGAAGTCGTCCGCGCATTGCCTGAGCAGGTGGCGGTCGTGGGATACCAGTAGCACGGCACCCCGGTATTCCTGCAGGGCGATGGCCAACGCCTGCCGCATGTCGAGATCCAAGTGGTTGGTGGGTTCGTCGAGCACCAGCACGGCGGGCTGTCGACAGGCGAGTAGCGCAAGCACGAGCCGCGCTTTCTCGCCACCGGAGAACGTCCTCGCCGGCCGGCCCACGTCGTCGCCACGGAAACCCCAACCACCGAGGTAGTCCCGGATCCGCTGATCCGTCCACACAGGCAGATCGTTTCCCTGCGGATCCGCGAAATGGTTGAGCGGCGAGGCGTCGAGATCCAGCGACTCCAACTGGTGTTGGGCGAAGTAGCCCACCGTGGCGTGTTGGCCGCGACCCGACGATCCCGCGAGCGGGGTCAGTTCGCCAGCAAGACAGCGCAGCAAAGTGGTCTTGCCGGCGCCGTTGGCACCGAGGACACCGATGCGATCGTTCGGATAGACCCGCAACGTGACATCTTCGAGGACCGCCTTGCCGTCGTAGCCGATCGCCGCGTCGTCGAGCATGAGCGTCGGGTTGGAGATCTTCTTCGGCTGCGTGAAGGCGAACCGGTAAGGCAACTCGGCGTGGACCGGGGCGAGAAGGTCCATGCGTTCGAGTTCCTTCAACCGGCTCTGGGCCTGGCGCGCCTTGCTCGCCTTGGCCCGGAAACGGTCCACGAAGGCGTGGATCTCGGCGACGCGCCGCTGCTGCTTCTTGTAGATCGCCGCCCGGCGTTCCAGTGCCTCGGCGCGCTGGCGTTCGAAGGCGCTGTAGTTGCCCGCGTAGGCGGTGGCCTTGCCGTCGTCCAGGTGGACGATCTCGCCCATGCTGCGGTCCAGGAAGTCCCGGTCGTGGGCGATCAAGAGCAGCGTTCCCTGGTACTTGCGCACCCAGTTCTCGAGCCACAGCGTCGCGTCCAGGTCCAAGTGGTTGGTCGGCTCGTCGAGCAACAGCAGTTCCGAAGGGGTCATCAAAGCCCGGGCGAGGTTCGCCCTGATGCGCCAGCCGCCGGAAAACGCGCCATGGGGCTTGTCGAAGTCGGACGCGTCAAAGCCGAGGCCGGAGAGGATCTCGCCGGCGCGTGCATGGGCATCGTAGCCCCCGGCATCGTCGAAGTCGGAGTAGAGATGGCCCAGGGCGTGGTCGTCGGCCGCGCGTTCGGCCTTCGCGATCGATCTCTCGATGGATCGCAACCGCGTATCGCCATCCAACACGAAATCCAGGGCCGAACGAGAAGACGGCTCGATCGACTGTTCGAGGCAGGACAGCCGCCAGGACGCCGGCCAGACAATCTCGCCCGCCTCCGGGAGGAGCCGATGCCGGACCAATTCGAACAGCGTCGACTTGCCGATCCCGTTGCGGCCCACGACCCCCGCCTTGTGACCGGCGTGGATCGTGAGACTGAGGCCGTCGAACAGCATCTTCTCGCCGCGGCGCAGCATTACATCGATGAACTGAAGCACGGTGCTAGGAGAGGATAGGTTGTTGCGTAGGCGGCGGTTTGGCCCGACTGCAGCGGATGTCGATGGCGCGGCCATTAGACCGGCGCACTGTCGTATCATGCGCCGCCATCATAACGCACCGTCGCCCACCTTGAGCCAATACCTCGTCGTTCATCCCACGCACCCGCAGCCGCGGCTAGTCAACCGCGCCGCCGAGATCGTCGCGGGCGGTGGCGTCATCGTCTACCCCACCGACTCCACGTACGCCCTCGGATGCCGACTGGGGGACAAGGATGCCGCCGACCGGATTCGGTCGCTTCGCCAGTTGCCCAAGGATCACCACCTCACCCTGGTGTGCCGCGACCTGTCCGAACTGGCGACCTACGCCCGCGTGGACAACACCAGCTACCGCATCCTCAAGCGCCACCTGCCGGGACCGATGACTTTCGTACTGACGGCCACCCGCGAGGTGCCCCGCCGGCTCGTGCATCGGCAACGCCGGACGATCGGCCTACGCGTCCCGGACGCCGTCATCGCCCAAGCCATCCTGACCGCCCTCGGCGAACCGATCATGTCGACCACGGCGCTCCTGCCCGGTGCCAGCCTGCCGCTCACCGACATGGAGATGGAACGCGCCGGGCTCGAACACGCGGTGGACGTCATCGTCGACGGTGGCATCGGGGGCGTGCAGCCCACCACCGTTGTGGATCTCACGTCCGGCGACGCCCGGGTCGTGCGGGACGGCGTCGGCACGCTGGACATCTGACCACGCTATACTGCTTCTCATGAACCAGTCCGCCGGGCGACCGTTGATGTCGGCTTCTTTACACTTGAACCAAGTTTCGTGAGAGGTGCCGCGAATTGCTCTTGGACGGCTCGCGTACTCGCGAGACGCGCTAGATTCCACGACGTCGGCGAATCCAGGGCCCGCCGCAACAGTCTCGTCGGGGCGGGGCTTATCCCAGGGCTTATCCCCGCCCGCACCGGGCATGGGTGTTTGGAACGGGACAAGCCCGTGCCCTACGGGCGTTGTTGAAGAGGCAACCGAACCAACCTTGAGCAGCAGCGACTCCGATCAGCGGGTATTGTCGGGGATGCGGCCCACCGGTCGCATGCACATCGGCCACTACCACGGTGCCCTGAAGAATTGGGTACAGCTTCAGCACGAATACGACTGCTACTTCTTCGTGGCGGACTTCCACGCGCTGACCACCGGCTACCAGGACACCGAGAACATCGAGCAGTTCACGTTCGACACCGTGGTCGACTGGCTGGCGGTGGGCCTTAGCCCCGGGGCGGCAACCATCTTCGTCCAGAGCAAGGTTCCGGAACACGCGGAACTGCACCTTCTGCTATCGATGATCACGCCTGTGTCCTGGCTCGAACGCGTACCGACCTACAAGGACCAGCTGGCGAATCTCCGCGACCGGGATCTCGGAACCTATGGTTTCCTGGGATATCCCGTGCTGCAAGCGGCGGACATCCTGATGTACCGCGCTGGCCATGTGCCGGTCGGCGGCGACCAGGTCGCGCACCTGGAACTGTCACGCGAGATCGCCCGTCGTTTCAACCACGTCTTCGGTCGGGAGCCACAGTTCGAGACGCACGCCGAGGGCGCCATAGCCCAGATGGGCAAGAAGCAGGCCCGCCTCTACCGAAATGCCCGCCGGGACTACCTAGAGCGAGGCGACACCGAAGCCTTGTCTCGAGCCCAGGCGCTACTGGCCGAACAGCAGAATCTCTCCATCGGCAACCGCGAGCGCCTGTTCGGCTACCTGGAAGGTAGCGGGCGCATCATCCTACCGGAGCCCCAGGCGCTCTTGACGGAGGCACCGCTGGTACCCGGCATCGACGGACGCAAGATGTCGAAGTCCTACAACAACGCGATCCGATTGCGGGAAAGCCCGGAGGTGGTCGAGCAGAAGGTTCGCACGATGGTCACGGACCCGGCGCGCGTACGTCGCGAAGACCCGGGCGATCCGGACAAGTGCCCGGTGTTCTCGCTGCACGAGATCTACTCGGACGACGACACCAAGACCTGGGCCGCCGATGGTTGTCGAAGCGCCGGCATCGGATGCATCGACTGCAAGGGGCCCCTCATCGACGCCATCAACCGCGAACAGGCCCCGTTCATCGAGCGTGCCGAACAGTTCGAGAACAATCCCGACCTCGTCCGTAGCGTCCTAATCGAAGGGTCCGAGGCCGCCCGCGAGGAGGCGCGGGAAACCCTGGAGGACGTCAAGGCCGCCGTGGGCATCGCGCACCGATGACCACCTCGGACGACGACAACGTCCGACGGCCCGGCCCCGGTGGGACCGGCGACGCCGGACCCGAGGGCGATCCGCTCGAACGAGGCTCGAACCGCCTGCACGACGCGAAACAACGCGACGACAAGATCGTTGCCCTGGTCAGGGGCAAGGTGTACCGCGACCTGCCGACCGACCTCTACGTCCCGCCGGACGCCCTCGAAGTTTTCCTCGAGGCTTTCGAAGGACCCATGGACCTGTTGCTGTACCTGATCCGTCGCCAGAACATCGACATCCTGGACATCCGGGTGTCCGAAATCACCGAACAGTACATGCGCCACATCGAATTGATGAAGGTGCTGAAGCTCGAATTGGCCGGCGAGTACCTGGTGATGGCGGCGACACTCGCGGAGATCAAATCGCGCATGCTCCTGCAGCAACCGGGGGAAGAGGACGAGGACGAGGAGGATCCCCGCGAGACGCTCATTCGACGCTTGAGAGACTACGAGCGCGTCAAGGAGGCGGCAGGTCGGCTGGACGAACTGCCGAGGCTCGAACGCGACCTGCACACCGCCCACGCCGTGAAGCCGGAACCGGTGAAGCGTCACGCGCATCCCAGCGTCGGCCTGAAAGAGGTGCTGGTGGCCCTTGCGGACGTACTCAAACGCGCCGAGTTGCAGAAGCGCCACACGATCCCACGGGAGGGATTGTCGGTGCGTGAACGCATGACCGACGTGCTGGCTCGCGTCAACGGTCAAGCCGCCCTGGTGCCCTTCGCCTCCCTGTTCGACCTGGACGAGGGCCGCAGCGGCGTCGTGGTGACCTTCCTCGCGCTCATGGAATTGCTCCGCGATGCGTTGATCGATCTGGTGCAGAGCGAGCCCTTTGGACCCATCTTCGTTTGCGCCCCGCAAGCCGAGCCGACGCAGGATCTGGTGGAGACCGGCGCCGAAACCGGGGGGGACGCGTGATGGAGGCCGATCAGATCGAGCGCATCGTCGAAGCAACCCTGCTGGCGGCGGACGAGCCGGTGAGCATGGACCGGCTGATCAAGCTGTTCGCCCCCGGCGAACTGCCGGATGAGAATCCCCGCGGCGCACTTCGGGCGGCTCTCGACGCGATCGGCGAGGCCACCAGCCACCGCGGATTCGAGCTAGTCCGCGTGGCGAGCGGCTTTCGATTCCAGGTACGGCAGCAATTCAGCCCCTGGGTCAGTCGCCTGTTCGAAGAACGCCCGCCGCGGTACTCGCGGGCGCTGTTCGAGACGTTGGCATTGATCGTCTACCGACAGCCGGTGACCCGGGGCGACATCGAGGACATCCGCGGCGTGTCAGTAAGCCAGTCCATCATGCGCACACTCTTAGAACGTGGCTGGGTCCGCATCGTCGGTGAACGCGAGACGCCGGGACGACCGGCACTGTACGGGACGACCCGCGCCTTCCTCGACTACTTCAATCTAAAAAGCCTCGACGACCTGCCGCCGATGGACGAGATCGAGTCCCTGATGAAACCGGTCCTCGACGACGCCACAGCATCGGAAGAACCCGCCGAGGAGGAGGCCCCCGTCGAGGAGCAGGGTCCGGTTGAGGAACAGGGCGAAGCAACGCCGCCGCGGCGAATGGCCGAGATCATCCAGATGCCCCGACCGGCCGATCCGCCTGACCGCTGACAAGCGTCCGTCCGCCGGCTCTTCTTGCGAGAGGCAAGTCCTGGCGCTCCCCGGCTGAGGGCTCTCGATCCATGACGAAGAAACTCCAAAAAGCTCTTGCCGACCGCGGCTTCGGCTCCCGTCGTGAGATGGAGCGGTGGATAGCCGCCGGCCGGGTAACCGTCAACGGGCGAGTCGCCCAGATCGGCGCGCGCGTGGACGCCACCGACGACATCGTTGCGGATGGGCGCAAGGTGGCCAAGGCGTCCGCCGCCACGTCTCGCGTCATCGTCCTCAACAAGCGCGCCGGCGTCATCGTCTCCCGCCGCGACCCGGAAGGTCGACCATCCGTGTTCGACGACCTTCCGCAGCCGAGGACCGGTCGCTGGATATCCGTCGGTCGCCTGGATCTCCAGACCACGGGGCTTCTGCTATTCACCAACGACGGCGATCTGGCACATCGCCTGAGCCACCCGAGCACCGGCATCGACCGGGAATACGCGGTGCGCGTTGCGGGTCTGCTCGACGACGAGGCACTCGGGCGTCTAAAGGCGGGTGTCGAGGTGAACGGCCACATCGAATCGTTCAGCGACATTCGCTACTACGACGGGTCGGGGACGAACCACTGGTACCACGTGGTGTTGATGGAGGGTCGCAACCGCGAGGTCCGCGAGCTCTTTGCAAGCCAGGGAGTCACGGTCAGCCGGTTGAAGCGCGTCCGTTATGGCCCGGTGATTCTCCCAGCGTGGCTGCCGAGGGGTGCCTGGGAAGAAATGGGGGACGACGACGTCGCGCAGTTGCGATCGATCGTCGGCATGCCACCGGACAAGCGCAAAGGACGGAAACAACCGTCGCGGACGATGCTGATTGCCTATCCCAGCTTAGCGAACGAAACAGTCACGAAGAACAACGGCCCGTAGGGACGGGCTCGTCCCGTCCCGTGTTGGCGAACCGATCCCATGGGGGCGACCACAAGGGTTCGCCCAAGGCGGCTTCGGCCATTGGCGAACTCCTTCGAGTCGAAACCGTAGCATAGGGCGATGCTCGCGGATGGCACCTCGCGGAGTCTGTAGGAAACGGCTGAATGTTGCGTGAGTCTCGGCTTACACCCAGGGCGATCCGAGTCCAACCGCTACCCGATCAGGGCGGTCCTGCCCAGGAAGCCGCGTCGAAACGTCCGCCGGTGACGCCCTTCGAATCAGGGCCCATCAGGTAGAGGTAGAGTCCCATGTGGTCCTCCGGGGGCGGCAGGGTCCCGGGGTCTTCGTCGGGGTAGGCGGCTGCGCGCATCGCGGTTCTCGTCGCTCCCGGGTTCAACGAATTGATCCGAATGCGGCCCGCGCCCGCCGTCTCGTCGGCGAGTACCTCCGTGAGTCCTTCGAGCGCGAACTTCGAGACCGCGTAGGCGCCCCATTCGGCCCGTCCGCGGCGACCGACGCCGGAGGAGGTGAACACCACCGACGCATCGGCGGACTCCCCAAGCAACGGCATCAGGGCTCGGGTGACGATGAACGCGGCGTTTACATTGACGTGCATGACCTCGAGCCAGTCCGAGACGGGGTACTCCGCGATGGGGGCACGCGGACCCAATAGCCCGGCGTTGTGGAGAATGCCGTCCAATCGCCCGTATTCGCGACGTATGGCGTGGTAGAGAGCCGTCGCCGCGTCTTCGCTCGCGTGTTCGAGGTCGGCGGGCACCACCACGGGACGCGTCTCGGTATTGGCCTCGATGAGGTCGAACACGGCCTCGAGCTTGCTTTCCGTTCGACCCAACAGCACCACATGGGCACCGTGCTCGGCGTAAGCCAGGGCCGCGACACGACCGATGCCATCGCCGGCACCCGTTACCAGGACGACCCGGCCGGCGAGAAGATCGACGCGCGGGTGGTACGCCCGGTCAGCTTTTCCGGGCATGCAGCATGTAGTTGACGCCCACGTCGTTGACGAATCGGCAACGGCGCGTGAACGGGTTGTACGAAACCCCGGTGATGTCCAACACCGCCAACCCGGCATCCCGGCAAGCCCGGGCCAACTCCGACGGGCGAATCAGTTTCTCGTAGCGGTGGGTACCCTTGGGGAGAATGTTGAGAGCGTACTCGGCCCCGACGATGGCCAAGGCGAACGCCTTGGGCGTCCGGTTGATGGTGGCGAGGAAGACATCGCCGCCCGGCGTGGCGAGCCCCGCCAACGCTTGTACGGTTGAATCGATGTCCGGCACGTGTTCGAGCGTCTCGAGGCACGCCACGAGGTCGTACTCCCCGGGTTGCGTCTCGAGGAAGGTCTCCGCCGTCGCCCGGACGTATTCGATGCCCTCCAGACCACGCTCGGCAGCATGCAGCCGGGCCACCGCCAACGGCGCTTCACCCGCATCGATGCCTGTCACGTCGGCGCCGAGATCCGCGAACGCCTCGGTCACCAGTCCTCCTCCGCAGCCGACATCCAGCACCCGGGACTCCTCGAACACGACATCCGCACGCTGCTTCATGTAGGCCAAGCGCGGACCGTTGATGTCGTGCAGCGGCTTGAAGTCGCCGTCCGTATCCCACCAGCGATGCGCCAGCGCCTCGAACTTGGCGATCTCATCCGCGTCGGCGTTGATCATTTTCCATGGACCGTGTGACGTCCTCGTCTGCCACGATACCACTGGTCGTTGCCCGCCCTTTGACCGGATAACCGCCGTAATTCGCGGGAGACGCGCCGTTACGGCCGAGACCGCCGTCCGCCTAGGCCGCTACTTCGGCACGGGTGCGGCCTTGTGGATGAACCTACAGACGCAGTTCGACATCTCGGTGGTGGAGACCACGAAGGGCGACGTGATCGACGGGGAACTCGCCGGGGCAGCCCCCAACTGAAGCTCCACACCGACAGGATCGTCTCAGTCCCCGTTTAACCTCGTACGCCAAGACACGGCATTGGCGAGAACCTCGTCGATGTCGAGCGTTTTCCATACGCCGTTCTCGTAGACGCATTGCCCGTCGATGAAGGTGTGCGTGACGCGTGCACCGGCATCCGAGTGCACGAGAGCGGCGTGCGGGTCGTTGACCGGTTGCATGGCTGGGTGGTTGAGGTCGACGGCGACCAGGTCGGCGCGCTTGCCCGCCTCGATGGAGCCGATTTGTTCGTCCAAGCCGATCGCGCGGGCACCGCCCAAGGTCGCCATGGCGATGATGTCGGCGGCGGGCAGCACGGTCGGGTCGGCATCCCCGCTCTTGGCGAGAAGTGCCGCGAGGCGCGCTTCGGCGAACATGTCGAGGCCGTTGTTCGAAGCCGCGCCGTCGGTGCCGAGGCCGACGGTGGCGCCTGCGGCGCGGAACTTGGTCACGGGGCAGATGCCGCTCGCCAGTTTCATGTTGGAGTGGGGGCAATGTACGACCCGCACGCCGCGCTCGGACACGAGGTCGATCTCGGCGTCGGTGACGGCGGTCATGTGGACGGCCTGAAGACGCTCGGTCAAGAGGCCGATCTCGTCCAGGATCCGGATCCAGGTGCCACCTTGGGCGTCGCGGGCACCGGCAACCTCCGCTTCGGTCTCGTGGAGGTGGATGTGCACGTCCGCATCGACTTCGTCCGCCAGGACCGCGACTCGGCGCAGCCGTTTCGGGTCGACGGTGTAGGCGGAATGAGGGCCGAAACAGGTGGTGATCAGGCCGTCATCGCGAAACCGGTCGCGGAGCGCGAGCCCCTTGGCGAGGCATTCGTCGAAGTCCGACGAATAGGCGTTGGGAATCTCGATGAGCGGGAACGCCGCCTGGAGTCGGAAGCCGGCGTCGCGACAGGCCAAGGCCGCCGTCTCCGGGAAGTAGTACATGTCCGAGGCGGTCGTCGTGCCCGTGGCCACCATCTCCGCAACGGCGAGTCGGGTACCGTCTCGCACGAAGCCCTCGTCCATCCACCGCGCTTCCAGCGGCCAGATGGTGTTGTTCAGCCAATCGGTGAGGGATTCGGATTCCCCGAGGCCGCGCAGCAGGGACATCGCCAGGTGGCCGTGCGCGTTCACGAGGCCGGGCAGGAGCGCGTGGTGGCCGAGTTCGAGGTGCGGCGTGTTTGGGTGTTCGGCGAGGACTTCGTCGCGATGTCCGAGTGCGGTGATCGAACCGCCGCGAAAGGCGACGCTTAAGCCTTCCAAGGCCTCGTTGCGCGGTGCGACGGGCAGTAGAAGACGCGGCGAAATAACCAGATCGGCGGCTTCGGACCCCTGCGGGAATAACGGATTAGAGGAAGGTTCAGGCATCGGTTGATTATACGGGCGTGGTAGAATTGGCGGTTTAACCCCGCGCGCGCTCAAAGCCATGTCCGACGTTGATTCCGGCTCCGATTCGCCCTCGCCGGCGCAACGCGGAATCCTTGCCCGAAGCATCGAGGACGAGCTTCGCCAGTCCTACCTTGCGTACGCGATGAGCGTCATCGTCAGCCGCGCGTTGCCGGACGTGCGCGACGGCTTGAAACCGGTGCATCGCCGCGTGCTCTTCGCGATGAGCGAACTCGGAATCACGTACAACCGACCGTACCGGAAATCGGCTTACGTGGTCGGCGAAGTGATGGGCAAGTACCACCCCCACGGCGACAGCGCGATCTACGAGACCATCGTACGACTGGCCCAGGACTGGGCGATGCGCTATCCGCTGGTGGACGGTCACGGCAACTTCGGTTCGATGGACCGCGATCCTGCCGCGGCACCGCGCTACACCGAGGTGCGGATGGAGCGGATCACCGGCGAGATGCTGGTCGATCTGGACAAGGAAACCGTCGATGTCGTGCCCAACTACGACGAGACGCTCTCGATCCCCGAGGTGCTGCCCACCCGCATTCCCAACCTCCTGGTCAACGGCTCCTATGGCATCGCGGTGGGCATGGCGACGAACATCCCGCCGCACAACCTGACCGAAACGATCAACGGATGCATCGCCCTGCTCGACGATCCGGGCGCGTCGGTGGACGACCTGATGGAACACATCCACGGTCCGGACTTCCCGACGGGTGCCATCATCAACGGCCGGGCCGGCATCGTGCGCGCCTACCGCACCGGTCGGGGCCGTATCTACGTACGCGCCCGGGCTCGGGTCGAGGACGCTGGCAGCGGCAAGGAGACCATCGTCGTCACCGAGATTCCCTACCAGGTCAACAAGGCCGAGCTAGTCAGGAAGATCGCGGATCTCGTCAAGGAGAAACGCATCGAGGGGATCACCGAACTGCGCGACGAATCCGACAAGGAGGGCGTGCGCATCGTCATCGAACTGCGCCGGGGCGAACCGGGCGAAGTGGTGCTCAACAACCTCTTCGCCCAGTCGCAATTGCAGACGGCGTTCGGGATCAACTGCGTCGTCCTGGTCGACGGCCAACCGCGCACGGTCAACCTGCGCGAGATGCTCGACTACTTCCTGCGCCACCGCCGCGAGGTCGTGGTGCGGCGCACGACGTATCTGCTCCGTCGCGCCCGTCGCCAGGGCCATCTCCTCGAAGGTCAGGCGGTCGCCCTCGAGAACATCGACGAGGTGGTCGAATTGATCCGCTCCTCCGCCGCACCGCCGGATGCCCGGGCCAGTCTCATGGCGAAGGGCTGGAGAGCGGAGACCATCAAGCCGTTGCTCGAACGAACGGACGTCGACGCCTGCCGCCCCGAGGAACTCGGGGCCGAGTTCGGTCTCGGCGACGATGGCCTCTACCACCTGTCGGACGATCAGGCGCAGGCCATTCTCGGCATGACCCTCAACCGGCTCACCGCACTCGAGAAGGACAAACTCACCCAGGATTACGAGGAAGTCCTCGCGGAAATCCGCGAACTGCTTGACATTCTGGGCTCGGAGGAGCGGCAGAAGGCGATCATCCGGGAGGAACTCGAGGACATCCGCGAACGCTACGGCAACGAGCGCAAGTCGGAGATCCTTAGCTCCCACCTCGACCTCACCGACGAGGATCTCATCGCCGAGGAGGACCTGGTGGTCACGGTGTCCCACCGGGGCTACGCGAAAACCCAGCCGTTGTCCGTGTACCAGGCGCAGCGCCGGGGGGGCACGGGCCGGGCGGCGACGGGACTGCGCGACGAGGACTTCGTCGAGCACCTCCTGATCGCCAACAGCCACGACACGCTGCTGTGCTTCTCCAACGCCGGCAAGGTGTACTGGCTACGGGTGTTCTACATTCCGCAGGGCTCGCGCAACGCCCAGGGCCGGCCCCTGGTCAACATGCTTCCCCTGGACGACGGCGAGCGGATCACGGCGATCCTTTCCCTGCCCCGGGAGTCCGAGGATGCCGTCGGCGAACTCGAACCCGACGAGTCCGACGAAGCCGACGACGTCGAAGATCTACCCGACGAAGGCAGTTTCGTGTTCATGGCGACCGCCAACGGTACGGTCAAGAAGACGCCGCTCGAACGATTCTCGCGGCCCCGGACCGCCGGGTTGATCGCGCTGCGTCTCGAACCGGGCAACACCCTGGTAAGCGCCGCGATCATCGATACGTCCAGCGACATCCTCCTCGCGTCGAGTTCGGGCAAGGCGGCGCGGTTCAAGGCAACGGCGGTCCGCGCCGTAGGGCGGACCGCCCGGGGCGTACGCGGTATCCGCCTGTCCGATGATCATCGGCTGATCGCCCTCATCGTGCCCAAACCCGATGGATTCCTGCTCACCGCCAGTGAACGCGGCTACGGTAAGCGCACGGCGATAGACGAATTTCCGGTCAAGGGCCGCGGCGGCCAAGGCGTGATCGCGATGCGCACCGGCGAACGCAACGGGGATCTTATCGGTGCCGTGCAGGTGTTCACCGACGACGAGATCATGCTGATCAGCGATCAGGGCACGCTCGTGCGCACCCACGCGGCGGACATCTCCGTAACGGGGCGCAACACTCAAGGGGTGCGGCTCATCAAGCTCGCCGACGACGCCAAGCTCGTGGAAGTCGAACGCATCGTCGAATCCGTCAACGGCAACAACGGCGACGGGATCGCCGCGGAAGCCGACGAAGTCGAGCCGGACGACCTCGACGCCTAACCCGTATGCGCGCGTTCAACTTTTCGCCGGGACCGGCGGCATTGCCCGACAGTGTGCTCGAACAGGCCCGGGACGAGCTTCTGGACTACCAGGGCAAGGGCCTCTCGGTGATGGAGATGAGCCACCGGTCCAAGGAGTTCATGGAGATCGCGGAGGGCGCGGAAGCGGATCTGCGAGAACTGCTCGGCATCGACGACGACTACCACGTGCTCTTCCTGCAGGGCGGCGCGTCGATGCAATTTGCGGCCATACCGTTCAACCTGTGCGGCCCCCGAGACACGGTCGACTACATTCACACCGGCTCCTGGGGCACCAAGGCCATCGCCGAAGCCGAACGTCTGGCGACGGTCAACGTGGCGGCCACTGCCGAGGCGACGGACTTCGATCACATTCCCGCGCGGCCGTCCTGGCGGCTGACACCGGACGCCGCCTATTGCCACATCGTCTCCAACGAGACCATCGGCGGCGTGCAGTTCCACGACTTCCCCGATACGCCTTCGCCACTCGTCGCGGACATGTCCTCGGAACTGCTGTCGCGACCCATCGACGTGACCCGGTTCGGCCTCATCTACGCCGGTGCCCAAAAGAACATCGGGCCCGCCGGGTTCGCCGTGGTCATCGTGCGCAAGGATCTCGCCGGGCGATCCCGTCCGGGAACGCCGCGTCCGCTCGACTACGGCATCCAAGCCGAGCACGGTTCGATGTTCAACACCCCGCCGACGTTTGCGATCTATCTGGCCGCTCTCGTGCTGCGGTGGCTCAAGACCGCGGGCGGCGTGTCCAAGATGGCGGAAGTCAACCGACGCAAGGCGGAAAAGCTCTACGCCGCCATCGACGCCAGCAACTTCTACCGCGCACCCGTCGCCCGGCGCGACCGATCAATCATGAACGTACCGTTTACCCTCGCCGATACGGCCCTCGACGCGGCGTTCCTCGCCGGCGCAGAGAAAAGGCGCCTGCTCAACCTGAAGGGTCATCGCAGCGTTGGGGGCATGCGTGCAAGTCTCTACAATGCCGTCAGCGAGAAGGCGGTCGACGCCCTCGTCGACTACATGGCGAGTTTCGAAGCCGAGCACGGGTAGATCGGGTGACCACGGCGAAATCAGAGAGCAAGGAGTTGCGCGAACTGCGTGATCGCATCGACGCGATCGACCGCCAACTTCGGACACTGCTCAACGACCGCGCCGCCTGTGCCGAGGGAATCGCCCGACTGAAGACCCGCCTGGATGCCAACGCGCCGGCCTACTACCGCCCGGAACGGGAGGCCGCGATCCTCGCCCGACTTCGCGAAGAGAACGAAGGGCCGTTGCCGGACGCCCACATCGAACGCCTGTTCCGGGAGATCATCTCCTGCTGCCTGTCGCTGGAACAGCCGCTTACCATCGCCTGTCTCGGACCCTCCGGCACATACACCGAGGCGGCGGCGATCAAGCAGTTCGGCCACTTCGCGAAGATGCGGACGTTGTCGTCCGTCGCCGACGTATTCCGCGAAGTGGAGTCCGGCGCAGCGCACTACGGGGTGGTCGCCGTGGAGAACAGCACCGACGGCATGGTGAAGCACACGCTTGACTGCTTCACGACGTCGAGGCTCACCATCTGCGCGGAGGTGGAACTGCCCATCCATCACGCCCTCCTCGTTCGGCGCGATGGCGATCCCGAAAAGATCGTCGAGATCTGTTCCCACGAGCAGTCCCTCGCCCAATGTCGGCACTGGCTGGACCTCCGCTACCCCACGCAGTCCCGACGACCCGTCGCGAGCAATGCGGAGGCGGCGCGAATCGCTGCCGAAACGGACGGCGTGGCAGCGATCGCCGGCGAAACCGCCGCCGACCGCTACGGACTTGACACGGTGCACGCCAACATCGAGGACCAACCGGGAAACAAGACCCGTTTCTTCGTGGTCGGCAATCAGCAGGGCGAGCCGACCGGACGGGACCGCACCTCCATCATCGTTTCGACGCGCAACGAACCGGGCGCCCTCTACAAGGTGCTCGCGCCGTTCAAGCGTCACGACATCAGCCTGTCGCGAATCGAGTCCCGGCCGTCCCAGACATCCTCCTGGGACTACGTGTTCTTCATCGACTTCGAAGGGCATCGCGACGACGACACCACCGGCGAAGTGCTCGCCGAACTGAACGAAGTCGCAACCGGCGTGAAGAACCTCGGTTCCTACCCGCGCGCGTTGGACTAGTGCTCCGTCAAGCCCAAATCTGCGGGTATCTGCGGGTGTTCTTGGCCCCTGGACTTCGTTGCTCCTCCTTGTGTGGTGCCTGCCTCACCACGTCGTCGCGCCGTGCGGGGGACCACAAGGCTCGGCGACCACAAGGCGGGCGACCGCGCGCCGTGGCGGGCGCGATTGGGTCGCCCCTACGGGGATGCCCTTGAACCTGCCAACGAACGTCAACGCCCGGATCACCGGACTAAGCCCCTACCAACCCGGCAAGCCCGTCGAAGAACTGATGCGCGAACGCGGCGTCGCCGACGCCGTGAAATTGGCGAGCAACGAGAATCCCCGCGGACCCGGACCGCGCGTTCTCAGGGCGTTGGCCAACGCGGACCTCTCCCGGTACCCCGACGGCACCGGTTTCCGCCTGAAGGCCGCCCTGTCGGAGCACCTCGGCGTGGATACCTCGCGCATCACCCTCGGCAACGGTTCCAATGACGTTCTCGACCTCGCGGCCCGCGTCGCCGTCTCGCCCGGGACGCGGGGTGTCATCGACGAGCACTGCTTCGTCGTCTATCCCCTGGCCATCACGGCTGCCAACGGCGACGTGACGAGGGTGCCGTCACGGGAGTGGAGCCACGACCTCGAGGCCTTGGCCGCGGCCGTCGACGAACGCACCCGCATCGTCTTTCTGGCCAACCCCAACAACCCGACCGGGACCTGGTTCGACGAGGCGACCCTCGACGCCTTCCTGGCCGCCGTACCCGGGGAAGTGTGGGTGGTGTTGGACGAGGCCTACGCCGAATACGTCGCCGAATCCGGCTATCCCGACGGCATCCGCCTCATCGAGCGTCATCCGAACCTGATCGTCACCCGGACGTTCTCCAAGATCCATGCCCTGGCGGCGTTGCGCATCGGCTACAGCGTGAGTTCGCCGGCGTTCGCCGACCTCCTGAACCGGGTCCGCCAGCCGTTCAATGCCAACAGCCTGGCGCTGGTTGCCGCCGAGGCGGCGCTCTCGGATACGGAACACGTCGCCGAGAGCCGGCGCTTGAACAGCGAAGGCATGGCGCGACTTGCCGAGGGCTTCGCGGCGCTGTCCCTCGAGTGGATTCCCTCCGCCGGCAACTTCGTCACCGTGCGCCTCGGTCCCGAACACGACGCCGCGAAGGTCTACGACGCGCTGCTCGACGACGGCGTCATCGTCCGCCCCGTGGCCAACTACGGCATGCCCGAGCACCTTCGGGTGACCGTCGGGCTACCCGAAGAAAACGAACGTTTCCTCGCCGCGCTGGCCCGGGCACTCGAACGAACCGGGTGAGTTCGCTCCTCTTGATCGGCACCGGCCTTCTCGGCGGCTCATTCGCCAAGGCCGCGAAGAGCCACGCCGTGTTCGATCGGATCGTCGGTGTCGATCGTGACCCGGCCGCGCTCGGTCAGGCCCTCGAACTGGGCATCATCGACGATGCCCTGGACACGCCGGCCGGTGACTGCGACGCGGTCTGCGTGGCGGTTCCCGTGGGCGCTATCGCCGGTCATGTTCGCGATGTGGCTGCTCGTTGCGGCGGTCCGGTTTTCGATGTGGGCAGCGTCAAGGGGGCGGTGATCGATGCGCTCGACCCCGTACCCCCCAATTTCGTGCCATGCCATCCCATCGCCGGATCCGAGCTTCAGGGACCGAGGGCCGCCCGGGCCGACCTGTTCCAGAACCGGCCGGTGGTTGTGACACCGGTAGCCGAAACAGACGACGGCGCGGTGGATGCCGTGCGCGGCTATTGGGAGGCTGTGGGCGCCCGTGTCGTCGAGCAAACGCCGGCGTCCCACGACGAGTGCTTCGCCCTGGTCAGCCACCTGCCGCACCTCGTGGCTTTCGCGTTCATGGACGCAGCGGCGCGCGCCGGACCCCTCGACCAGGCGGGCAACGGGTTTCGGGATTTCGTGCGCATCGCCGGCGCCGATGTCGATGTCTGGACCGACATATTGCACGCCAACGCGGACCGGATCCGACCCCGCCTCGACGAACTCATCGAAACCCTGCATCGCTTCCGAACGGCCATGGACGACGGCGGTGAATCGCTTCGTGGCGTCATCACATCCGCCGTCCAAGCCAAGCGGGCGTTCGACGAGGCGGACCATTAACCCGGATGTCATCGCCATCGACGGTCCCGGCGGCGCCGGCAAGGGCACCGTCGCCAGCCGCCTGGCCGCGGCACTGGACTGGCACCTCTTGGACAGCGGCGCACTGTACCGCGTCGTCGGTCTGATCGCCCTGCGACGCGGTATCGACTTCGACGATGCCGCATCGTTGGCCGAAGCGACCCGCAAGGCCGATATCGGGTTCAAGGAGGCGGCCGGCGCTTTGCCGGCCGCGGTACCGATCCGCGTACTCGTGGACGGCGTCGACGAAACCGATGCGGTTCGAAGTGCCGAGGTCGAACAGCCCGCCTCGCGGGTCGCAGCCGTTGCCGCCGTGCGCGAAGCGCTGTTCGCGACGCAGCAGGCGTTTCGCCGACCGCCCGGGCTCGTGGCCGACGGGCGGGACATGGGGACGGTGGTGTTTCCCGATGCACGCTTGAAGATATTCCTCACCGCCAGCGTCGATGCACGTGCCCGACGGCGTTTCGAGCAGTTGAAGGATCGCGAGGCGAGTGGTAGCCTGCGCGCCCCCTTCGGCAGTGACCGCGAAGGTGTCGCCGGAGCGGCGGCGCAAGCCGCACTGGCGGCGATTCGCGCGAGCACCGAAGCACGCGACGAGAGGGACCGGACGCGCCCGGTCTCGCCTCTGCTGCCGGCACCCGACGCGGTGACGATCGATTCCACGGAGATGTCGATCGACGACGTAATGGCGGCGGTGATGACCCTCGTCCAAGAACGAGGGTTGGGCCGCTAAGGCGGCGCGCGAACGATGACAACGACTGGCATAAGGAAGATATGGCCGAAGAACTGACTGGAGAAGGTGTGGACAGCTTGCCGACGACGGTGCCGCCGCCGTCAACGACGGTGCCGCCGACCACGGCCGAGGAGTTCGCCCTCGAGAGCTTTGAAGCGTTGTTCGAGGAGAGCCTCGCCACGCTGGAGATGGCGCCCGGGTCGATCGTTACCGGCACCGTGGTGGAGATCGACAAGGAATTCGTACTCGTCCACGCCGGACTCAAGTCGGAAGGCGTCATCCCGCGCAGCCAGTTTCTGAACGAAGACGGCGAATTCAGCCTGGAAGTCGGCGACCAGGTGCAGGTCGCCATGGAAACCGTCGACGACGGCTGGGGAGAAACCCGGCTGTCCCGCGAGAAAGCCCGCCGCGCCGAATCCTGGCAAATGCTCGAGCACGCCTTCTCGACGGGCGATGTGATCAAGGGCATTCTGAACGGCAAGGTCAAAGGCGGCTTCACCGTCGATATCAACGAAATCCGCGCCTTCCTGCCCGGCTCCCTGGTCGACATCCGACCCCTGCGCGAGACGGCGCACCTCGAGGGTCGGTCGCTGGAATTCAAGGTCATCAAGCTGGATCAGCGCCGCAACAACGTGGTGGTGTCACGTCGGGCGGTACTCGAAGAAGAGAGCAGCGCCGAACGCGAAGCGTTGCTCGCCTCCCTCCACGAAGGACAGGAAATCAAAGGCATCGTCAAGAATCTCACCGACTACGGCGCATTCGTCGACCTCGGTGGACTCGACGGCCTCCTGCACATCACCGACATGGCCTGGCGTCGGGTCCGCCATCCCAGCGAGATGGTAAACGTCGGCGACGAAGTGCCCGTCAAGATCCTCCGCTTCGACCGGGAGAACCGGAAAGTCTCGCTCGGCATGAAGCAACTCGGCGACGATCCGTGGGTGGACATCGCACGCCGCTATCCACAGGGGATGCGTGTCGTCGCGCGTGTGACCAACCTGACGGACTACGGCTGTTTCGCGGAAATCGAAGAAGGCGTGGAGGGCCTCGTGCACGTCTCCGAGATGGACTGGACCAACCGCAACGTGCACCCGTCCAAGGTGGTTGCCGTTGGCGACGAGGTCGAAGTCATGATCCTGTCCATCGACGAAGACCGACGCCGCATTTCGCTGGGCATCAAGCAATGCCGCACCAATCCCTGGGACGAGTTCGCCGCAACGCATTCAGGCGGCGACCGTATCCGCGGACGCATCAAATCGATCACCGACTTCGGCATCTTCGTGGGACTCGACGGCGGCATCGATGGTCTCGTCTATCTCTCGGACATCTCCTGGAAGGAGCCCGGTGAAACGGCGGTACGCCGTTACAGCCGGGGCGAGGAAATCGACACCGTGATCCTGTCGATCGACTCCGAACGCGAGCGTATCGCGCTTGGCATCAAGCAACTCGACGACGATCCATTCAACGACTACATCGAAGAGCACGACCGCAACAGCATCGTCGACGGCGTGGTCGTCGCCGTCGAGCCACAGGAGGTTCTCGTCCGACTCGCCCCCGAGGTCGATGCCCTGCTCAAGGCATCCGAAATCTACGCGGATCGCGTCGAGGATGCCCGGACCGCCCTGTCGGTGGGTGACGAGGTCACGGCCAAGATCATCAGCATCGATCGCAAGAACCGTGGCATCAGCCTGTCCATCAAGGCCCGCGAGAAGGACGACGAGAAACAGGCCCACCGCGATTACCAGAAGAGCCAGCCCGAGCGCCCCGGTCCCACGACCCTGGGCGATCTCATCAAGGCCCAGATGGCAGGCAAGGACAACCCGGACTCGGACGACACGGGCTCGTAGGGCGACCAAGCGCCTGTGGGGGTGCGCATCGCCCAGTGCCACGTTTCCGCCACGGAACAAAGCACCGTTTGTTGCTTGGCGCGGGCGCGTCTTCTACGGGGCGGGCCGCTGTGGTAGTTTTCGACTCAGGTTACCTGCCACCTCGAAACGGAATGCGGCCCTAGGATGACCAGGTCCGAACTCATCGAACAGATGGCATTGCGCCACCAGGGCCTGCTTACGGTCGATGACGTCGAAATGGCCGTCAAGAACATCATCGACCAGATGTCCCACTCGCTGGCCAAGGGAGGCCGCATCGAGATTCGGGGCTTCGGCAGCTTCTCGTTGCACTATCGGCCACCGCGAATGGGTCGCAACCCGAAGACCGGCGAGTCGGTGAGCCTGGCCGGCAAGTACGCACCGCACTTCAAGCCGGGTAGGCGACTGCGCGACCGGGTGAACGAGGGACGGCAACGAGAAGTCGCCGGCGCACGACGCACGCCGGCCGGATCTCGGTGAGCGCGCCTAACCGGCCCCGGGATCCCACGAACCCATCAGTTGACGATCAGACGCGGCACGCCGCCACCCGCGGCTCGCGCAGGGTCTATCGAGTGCTGCGGAACCTCATCTTAGGCCTGGTGCTGTTGGCCGTGGTCACGGCCGCCGTGATCCTGGGGCTCGACAACCAAGCACCCATGACGGTGCGTTTCCTCAACCAGGTCAGTCCGGAGTGGCCGGCGTTCTGGTGGCTGTGTGCGACATTCGGCGGCGGCGTACTGCTCGGGGTATCGCTGTGTGCCGCCAGCCTGGTGCGCGGCCGGTTCAACCAGCGGCTGTTGCGACGATCATTGCACCAGCGAGAAGTCGAACTCGACCGACTGCGGGATTCTCAGCACGAATAATCGGCGATCGCCGACTCGCCGCGGCGGTGATTTCCTACAAGCCCCATGGCGATCGTCCGGCATCCAAGGGGCCGGCAGACCAGTATCTTCGAACGTCCATTTCACACGGAAAAAGGGAGATACCCCATGGCTTCAATGCGCACCTTGTTCGCCATCCTGGCGATGGTCTTCACGGGTTTTGTCGCGACCGCCGCACCCGCCGAGACGGTCAACATCAACACGGCGGACGCCGAGACCATCGCCCGCGTGTTGAATGGCGTCGGCTTGAAAAAAGCCGAGGCCATCGTTCGCCATCGCGAGACCCACGGGCGCTTCGACAGTGCTACCGACCTGACGGCCGTGAAAGGCATCGGCGACTCCATCGTCGAGAAAAACGCGGACAAGATCGTCGTCAGCGAGATGCCCGCCGAGAAACAGGAGGCAGCCAGCTCCGAATGACGAGGCCCCAGCGTCTGGCTGGCCACAACGCGACCGTAGGGGACGGGCTTGTCCCGTCCCGTTGTCCAGGCACCGAGCACTGTCCGACACGGACGATGGGGTCGCCCCTACGGTCGTTGCTCGGCGAAACAACCGGGTTAGTTCGCGACCGTCATCTCGCGTACGAGGAGTGATCCGGTGTGGATGTTGCCGCGGCGGTCGATGTCGTCGCCGCAACCCACGATGCCCTTGTAGACATCGTCGAGGTTGGCGGCAATGGTGACTTCGTCCACGGGATGACGCGGCTCGCCGTCGGCGATCCAGACGCCGCCGGCACCCCGGGAATAGTCGCCGGTGACCAGGTTCACGCCCTGCCCCATCAGGTTCGTAACGAGGAGCCCGGTACCCATGGCGTTCACGAGTTCCTCGACGGGCCGGGTGTCGGCGACGACGTCGAGATTGAAATAGCCACCGGCGTTGCCCGTGGTGGTCATTCCCAAGCGCCGGGCCGAGTAGCTGTCCAGGATGTAGCTCGCGACCACGCCCCCGTCGATGAAAGTCTTGGCCCGGGTTTCGACACCATCGCCGTCGTAGCCGGCACTGGCGAGACCCTTCGGCCGATGCGGTTCCTCGCGCAGGGTGATGTCTTCGGATGCGGCTTGCCGACCGAGGGAGTCGAGGAGGTAGGACTCCCGACGGTATAGAGCGCGACCGCTGATCGCCGACAACAGGTGGGAGACGAGTCCCGCCGCCACCGGCGCCGCGAACATCACGGGGTAGGTCCCGGTATTCACCGGCCGGCAGCCGAGGCGACCCACCGCCCGCCGGGCCGCCTCGCGGCCGACTTCCACGTGGTTCTCGAGGTCGGTCGGATCGCGGCTGACGGTATACCAGTCCTCCGGCTGCATGCCGTTCGCGTCGGCGGCGATCATCAGGCAACTCGTCGAGTGACGCGTACCCCAGGCCGCTTCGAGAAAACCGTGGGAGTTGCCGTACACCTGGCAGCCGCGAGCCGTCGCGACGCGGGCGCCCTCGGAGTTGACGATGCGATTGTCGTAGGCGAGTCCGGCCGCCTCGGTCTCCACGGCGCGCTCGGTAGCTCGGGGGACGTCGATATCCCACGGATGATGCAGGTCGAGATCCGGAATGCGCCGGGCCATCAAGGACGCATCGGCGAGACCGTTGCAGGGATCCCCCTCGGTGTACCTGGCGATGTTGAGGGCGGCTCGCACGGTGTCGCGGATCGCGTTGGGGCCGGCGTCGGACGTGCTGGCATTCCCCTTGCGATCCCCGACGTAGACGGTGATGCCGAAGCCCCGGTCGTTGGTGAACTCGACGGTCTCGAGTTCCCCCTTGCGCACGGATACCACCAGGCCGCTGCTATCGCCGGCGGCGACCTCCGCCGCCGTCGCGCCTTGTCGCTTGGCCTCGTCGAGTATCCGTGTCGCCATGTCCTTCAACGACGCGGCAAGTGCCGCCGGATCGGTCGGCGCCGGTTGCGGTGCGACCGGTTTCACGACGTGGCGCCCGCGCCGGTCCCGCCCACCGTGATCTCGTCGATCTTCAGGGTCGGCTGACCCACCCCGACCGGCACGGTCTGGCCGTCCTTGCCGCAGATGCCGACACCGCCGTCGAGTTTGAAGTCGTTTCCAACCATGGACACGCGTTGCATGACTTCCGGGCCGTTGCCGATCAGCGTCGCACCGCGAATCGCCGGTCCGACCTTGCCGCCCTCGATGAGGTACGCCTCCGTGGCGGAGAACACGAACTTGCCGGAGGTGATGTCCACCTGGCCGCCCCCGAAACTCACCGCGTAGACGCCCTTGTCGACACTGGCGATGATGTCGTCGGGTTCACTGGCGCCCGGCCTCAAGAAGGTATTGGTCATGCGCGGCATCGGCAGGTAGGCATAGGACTGCCGACGGCCGTTGCCCGTGCTCTTGGCTCCCATGAGCCGTGCGTTGTGCTTGTCCTGCATGTAGCCGACCAGAACGCCGTTCTCGATCAGCGTGGTGTGCTGCCCCGGCGTCCCTTCGTCGTCCACGGACAGCGAACCGCGTCGGTCGGCCAGGGTTGCGTCGTCGATCACCGTACACAGCTCCGAGGCGACAACCTCGCCCATCCGGCCCGCGAATGCCGACGTGCCCTTGCGATTGAAGTCGCCTTCCAAACCGTGTCCCACCGCCTCGTGCAGCAGAACCCCCGGCCAACCCGGGCCGAGCACCACCGGCATCGCACCGGCCGGCGCGTCGACCGCGTCGAGATTGACGAGAGCCATGCGCACGGCCTCCCGGGCATACTCGTCCGCAGCGTCCGTGTTGAACAACCATCCCGTGTCGAAGCGCCCGCCGCCCCCACTCGACCCGCGTTCGCGTCGACCGTTCTGCTCCGCGAGAACCATGACGTCGAATCTCGCCATCGGCCGCGAGTCGCCACTCATCAATCCATCCGTCGTCACGACCAGGTTGACCTCGCAATCCAGCGAGACCCGCACGACGACCTCGCTGACCCGGGGGTCGAGACTGCGGGCCAAGGTATCGATGCGATGCAGCAGCGCGACCTTGGCATCCTCGGGTGCCGAAGCGATCGGGTCGACGTCCGCGTAACGTACCGCTGCGGTGGTTCCCGTGAGCACACCCGTCCGGCTGCCGTGGCCGGTACGTGCAATGCTCCGCGCGGCTTCCGTGGCCTCGCTGAGCGCCGGCAACGCGATATTGTCGGCGTAGGCGAAGCCGGTCTTTTCTCCACTGATCGCCCGCACGCCTACACCGCGGTCGACGCTATAGGCACCGCTCTTGACCTTCCCATCCTCCAATCCCCACGCCTCGTGGCGAAGTAACTGGAAGAACAGCTCCCCCGTGTCGATGTCCTTCGCGGACAGGCGCCCGAGCATGCCGGTTATTTCCGGTTCGCCGATCTCATCGGGATCCCATAGCGCCTGCCGCGCCGATACGATCACGTTGTTCGTTGTCACTGCGGTGTATCCCCCCGTTCCGTCTTGCCGTCATCCAACTCCTCCGGCGCCGCATTCGCATCGTCGGCAATCACATTGTCCTCCGCGGTTGCCGCCAGCGCCGACGAATTGCTCACCAGCATCACTTCCGGATCGTCGTAGGTCCCCTTGACGACGACGTCGACACTCGACAAGCGTTTGATGGGATCCTTGAGGACCTGCTGGCCAAACAGAACACCCGCCGCGGCGAGCGGGTTCGACGCGGCGAGGAAGGCGGCGTACCAAGGCAAGCTGGCGTGCAGCGGCAGCGTGACAACCATGGTGTAGTCAAGCGCCCCACTCGCAAAGTCGACCGCACCGTCGATATCGAACCGCAAGCCGGTGCCGGTGATCTTGGCTGGCCCGTCGAATCGGGCGCGACCCTCGGTCACCGACAGCTTCGCCAGTGCACGGTCGAAACTGACGCCCCGTCCGAACACGTCCGTGAAGTCGAGACTCATCCGCTTGACGATGGTGGAAAAGTTGATGAGGCTCATGATGCGCGCCGCGCCGGCCCCCTGCTCGACGTCCAGGAACCGCCCATTGGTCAGATCCAGGGAGGCGTCGCCGGACAGCGTGGCCAAGTCGAACTCGAGGGGCGAGCCGGGCCAATACACGCTCCCCTGGGCCGCGAAACTCTCCGACTCCACGCTGGGTACGAAGTCCCAAAGCGGCAGCACCTCCAGCAGGTCGCCCGCTCTGACCGTGCCCTCGAAGCGCGTCGTTCCGTCGCGGCTCCAAAGCGCCGGCGCCGTGGCCTCGATGGTGAGCCCGCGGAGTTCGGCGACAACGTCGTGCAACTCGATTCCCTCGGGAACGGGTCGGAGCCCGAACCGCCAGGTGCCGTAGTCGTCCTCACCGACGAAGACCTTCCCGAGAACCACATCGGCGGCAATGAGTTGATCGATGGCGGCGGGATCCAGGGCGATCGCGTCGTCGGACGGCGAGGTGGGCACGTTGAGTTCCGGGAGGTTGAGACGCCAAGGCGCATCGCCGGATCTTTCCAAGGTGCCATGCAGCTCCCTGCCGGCCAGCGTCAGGCGGATCTCGCCGCCTTCACCAGACCCGTCGATACGCAGGTCCGCGAGTTCCAGGGCGTCGAGTTCCATTCGGCCGATGCGGAAATCGCGCAGTTCCCAAGCGAAGCCGGGATCGTCCCCCTTCGTGGGACCTAGCGCCGAGGCCATCGATGCCACGTTGACGGCGTCCAGACCGCCCGCGATCACCACCCGGCCCTGGGCGGCGTCGGCCATGGGGACGGGCACACCGAGCCCCAGGGCTGCCGCCCTGATGCCGCCGTCGTCCACGTGCAACCAGCCGCTGAGGTCGTTGTAGCGCGCCGATACGGCCACGTAGTCGTCGAGGAATTGCAGCGAAACCGCCAACGCACTTTCCTCGTCGTCCCGCTTGTCCAAAGGCGCTGGAAGCGCCGCCGAGACTCCCACCAGGTCGCTCTCGATACGCAGCTCCGCGGGATGCTCGGAGCCCGGGAAGACCTCGAACGTGGCACCGAAATCGAACCGACCTCCGACGATACCGGGATCCGCCAGGTCCAACACGCGGTAGGCGTCGGCGACGGTAGCCGATCCTTCAACGGCGAATCGAATCGTCTCGTCGTCGGACTCGATTCCGAGACGAACCGGGGCACCGAACAGTCTTCCGGTCAGCCGTTCGCTGGAAAGGCTTGTCGGCCACTCGTAGCGCACCCGGTCGTTCATGGCGTCGAATCGCAAACCCAGGTCGGCCAGGTCGACGTTGGCGCCCTCCAGGTCGAATTCGACGCGCAGATTCCGTGGCCGCACGCCGTCGTCTCCCGTACCCGCCAACGGCAGGACCATCTCGGCTGCGACAACCACCGGTCCGTCACCCGTCCAGGCATCGGACAGGAACGGCATGGCATCCCGGACCGGACTGTTGCGCACGAAATGGAGGAGTTGCCCCACATCCGTACGGGACCGCAAGCGCAGCGATATCTCTTCTCCCGAAGGCGGCACCCTGAGATCGGCGTCGGCGACATCCATGTCGAAGATCCTGGCAGCGCCGCGTAGCCGGGTTCCCCCTTCGGCTACGACGAGGTTTGCCCGGATGTGGCTCGCCGTCGGCCAGTCCCCGTGGTAGTCGACAACCCCATCGACGACCCTCGCAGCGATCTCGAAATGTCGGCGGGGTGGACCATCGCTTGGGCCGACGGCACCCTGGAACAGGATTCGGCCGTCCTCGAGATGACCGGAGCGGACGTTCGTTCTCAGCCAATCCCGAAATCCCGGCGCAACGTTCAAGGGGAGGTAGCCCTCGGCATCCGCGACGGCGATACGGTCGACCTTGGCATCCGCCGCGACGTGAACGCGGCTGGACCCCCTCGGGCGGGACAAGGCGATGTCGGCAACGGCCCTTGTGCCGCCGCGGTCGAGCCAGAGTTTCTCGGCGCGCAATCCGAAGTTCCCCGAGACGAACGAGAAGGTGATCGAACCGCCGCCTTGGACGTAGGTCTCATCGGCCGACACGAAATCCGGCATGGCCAATGCGAGGTCGTAGCCGTCCACGTCCATGCGTATTGCACGCGAGTGTCCGCTCACCACGAATGCGACGTGTTGCGCGTCGGGCACCCCCTGGAAGGCCGTGACCGCGGCATCGCGTCCCCGACACACGAACGCCACGCCGTCGCCGTCGATTCGAACTCGAAATCCGTCGATACGACCCTGCGGCGCCAGGTTGTGTAGCCATCGGCCAACGGGATGGCCCACCCCGAGGGCGGTCGTCGCCAACGCAGCCACATCTTGGGCCGCAAACGTCGGCAGCCACAAGTCGGCGAAGGGTTCACCGAGGTCGCCGGGAACAAAGAACCCGGCCCCGTCGAACTCGAGGGAACGATCCCCGCTTGTTACCGACAACGTGTCGATGCGGCCCCGGTATCCGCCGCCCTCCGCCCACGCGCCGAGTCCCAAGGTGAGCGTGCTTTCCGAGGCCGGCGTTTCAATCCGGTTCAACTCGATGTCGAGACGGGCCTGGCCATTGCCATCCGAGCCGCGACGCCAGCCTCCGGCAAGGGCGACCTCGAAGTTGGGAAGGCCAAGCATGTCATCCAATTCGCTTCCGAGCGAAAACGCCGTGGCGGAAACCTCGATCGCTCCAGGGCCGTTCTCGGTGACATCCCCCTCGACGGCGAGCGCGCAGTCCGTGCAATTCGGTTCCGACTGTACGCGGATGGAGAATCGATGCCCCCCACCCACGTTGATGAGCCACGACTCGACGTAGAGCGCTGCGGTCCGGCGGCCTTCCCGTGCGAAGACTCTGCCCCGGACCCAGACCTCGTCACTGAACCCGAACAACGCCAACACATCCAGGCCGGGCCCTTCCGAAGCGCCCGCCAGTTGCCAACCCGTAGCGGTCTTCTCGAAGACCAGGCGACCGTCCGCGACGGTCATCCGCCGCGCGACCACGCGATTCCGCCCCATGCTCTCGACCAGGTCGAGTTCGAAATCGAGACCGATCAATTCGACCGAAGGCAGGCGAACGCGTTCGGCGAAAATCCCCGGGTTGAGGCCTTGCCAGCGACCTTCGAGCCCCTGCACGAGGAAATCGGGACCGAACGTCGCGTTGATGGTGTCCTCCAAGCGATGCAGTTGGTAGAACAACACCCGCCCCCCGACCTGCAGCAAGGCGAAACACACGGCGATGGCCGTCGCCATGACAAGCGTTGCCCGCGCCAACGACTTCAACGCGGCACCAGATCGAACTGATCGGACGCGTAGCCCGGCTCTACCTGAAGTCGAATCGGCCGCGCAACGTCGCGTTCCAACGCGGCGAAGTACGGTGCCTCTTCGTCGAGAAGGCGGTCGACAACCCGCTGACTCGCCCTTACGAGGTACTCCGAGACCCCCTCGCGAACCGAGGCGGCCTGCTTCCGAATCCCGCGGAAGATGTCGTAGCAGGCGCTCTGTGGCGACTTGGTGAACGCGCGGCCGGAACACGTCTCGCAGGTATCGCAGAGTTGTCGGCCCAAGCTCTCGCGGGTACGGCGCCGGCTGATCTCCACCAACCCGAGTTCGGAAAACCCCGACGCTCGGAATCGTGCGGAATCGTCCGACGCGGCGCCGACGAGCGCGTCCGTCACCGCCCGTTGATGATCTTCCTCGACCATGTCGATGAAATCCACGACGATGATGCCGCCGATGTTGCGCAAGCGGAGTTGCATGGGAATCTCGCGCGCAGCCTCGAGGTTGGTCGTGAACGCGGTGGACTCCAGGTCGGAAGAGTCCACGAAGCTCCCGCTGTTGACGTCGACGGTGGCCATGGCTTCGGTCTGCTCGATCACGAGAAAGCCGCCCGACGGCAAGGGCACACGCTTGTCGAGCGCCCGGTCGATGGCCGCTTCCAAGCCGCGTGATTCGAACAACGGCGTACGTCCTTCGTAGCACGTGACCGCTTCAGCGAGCTCCGCAAGGCAGCGTTTGATGTAGTCCTCGAGCCGATGGAAGGTATCGGTGTGGTTCACCACGATCGCGCGTGTTTTCGGCCCGGCCAGGTCGCGCACGATGCGCGTCGGGATGGACACTTCCTCGTGCACGAGACAGGCGTCGGCCATGCGCCCCGCGCCCTCCCCTGAAGCGTCCATTGCACTGGCTATCTCACCGTAGCGCCGCGACACCCGCTTCCACAAACCGTCCAGATCCTCGACCTCGGCTCGAACCTGATCTTCGCTAGCCGATTGGCTCGCCGTTCGCGCGATGTAGCCGGTTGTCGTCCCGACCTCGGCCCGCACCCGCGTCACGAGGTCTTTGAGCCGAGTCCGCTCGTCCGCGTCCACGATGCGCGTGGCAACACTGATATGCGTGTCCAAGGGGAGAAGCACGACGGTACGTGCCGCGAGAGCCAAATTCGTCGTAAGGCGTACGCCCTTGCCGTTCAGGGGATCCTTGGCGACCTGCACCAATAGGCTCTGCCCGGGCCGCACCAACTTCAAGATATCCGGCGGGGAACACCCCGTCTCGGTGCGCACGCCGTGAAGATCCCGAACGTGGAGAAACCCCGGCCGGCCCAAGCCGATGTCGACGAATGCGGCCTGTACGCCACCGACCACCCTATCCACCTTGCCCCGGTATAGGTTGCCCCGCAAGCTGCGCCCTGCCGGGCGCTCGATGTGGATCTCGCGAAGCGTACCGTCCACCACCAAGGCAACCCGCGTCTCGAATGGATTCACGTCGACAAGGATTTCTTCGGACATGCTGGCGCCAACCTTCGGGTGCGACAGCCGCGAAGTCGCCCGTCTTCAAGGGCTGCCACGACGGATCATACCGCGTAGGGGCGACCCTTGCGGTCGACCGTATTGAAGCGCCCGATCCGGGCGACCTCGCGACCTGACGGGCGCGTTAGGCTCGCCCTACGGTGCCCGCCCGAGTTGTCCCGACATTCCCTCGACTTGGACGCGTCGTGCGGCAACGGTCAGCAGCAGCGCGACGACGGGGTACACCAGGGCTGTGGTCAGCGTCGTCCCGAGCACGGCCCAGGTCGACCACTCGGTGTCCAGCATGAACAGGGCCGTCCGCTCGATCACCTGAATGATCGCGGTGACGACGAGCACCACTGCCATCTGCTGCCAGACGGTGTAGAGGCTCAGTCGTTCTTCGAAGCGCTTGGCGATGTAGGTCGCGAAGGCGAGACAGATGCCCGTCAATCCCAGCGGGCCAGCGACGAGAACATCGAAGAACAAACCAACGACCCATGCGGACATGGGGCCCACGCGGCTCGGGGCCGCGACTCCCCAATAGAACATGACCGCGACGGCCCAATCCGGCCTGAGCCAAGCCAGCCAATCCGGCGCCGCGTCCACCCGGCCCACGACGAGGACCATGGCACATACCAGGCTGACGAGGATCAGCCAACCGCCACGAAACGGATTCAACCCTCCGCCTCCGCCACCGCGAGGGCTTGCTGTTCTTCGTCTTGGCGTTCACCGAGCACCACCAATACGGTCCGCGACCGGGCCAGCGCCGCGCTGGGTTCCCAAACCACCTGCGCATACTGCTGCGCAGGATCTTTCACGACCCGCGTGACCACCCCGACCGGGTAGTCGCGCGGGAATCGACGGCCAAGTCCGGAGCTCACGAGGTCGTCGCCGACCACGATGTCGGTCGTAACCGGGGGGTTGTCCAACAGGTGGGGACCCTTGCCTCCGCCCGAGGCGATCGCGAACACCTGGGAGCGCATGACCTGCACGGGGATGGCGTGGGACGGGTCGGTGACCAACAGCACACGGCTGGTGAGCGGCGTGGTCTCCACGACCTGCCCGAACACCCCAGTCGAGTCGATGACGGCCTGACCGACGGCAACACCGTGGGCACCCCCCTTGTCGACGACGATCTCCTGACGCGACGGGTCCGGAATGACCTCGATGAGTTCGGCAATGATTACGTCGTCCGGCAGTCGAGCCCGGGAGTTGAGCAGTTCGCGTAGGCGGTCGTTCTCGGCCAAGATGGCATCGGTACGCGCGGTCTCTGCCTTGTGCAACAGCAAGTCGCGCTCCAGGTCAGCGTTTCGACGCATCAGCCGGTCGCGTGTGGAAAAGAACTCGACCAGGTAGTTCATCATCAGGTACGGCGTCTCCGCGACGTACTGAACCGGGACCACGGTCGTCGCCAACACGGATCGCACGGGCACCAACCAGCCAACTCCCGCCTTTTCGATGCCCAATAGGACACACGACGCCAACGTCAGCCCAAGCAACAGCGGACGAACCCGGGCTTGACGCGCTCCGAACAACGTTTCCATGCCACACCCTCAACCGACGGCCGGATTTTCGCGACCGCGACGGCGATCCCGTATTCCCGGTGAATGCGTTCCCCGCGAACGGGCGTCTACTTGGATTCTAAGGAACCGCGGCGTGGACTGGCTACTCCGTCCACAGCAGGTCGACGTAGCCGGCGAAGTCCTCAACGGCCTTTCCCGCACCCCGTGCGACGCAGGTCAGCGGATCCTCGGCGATGACGACGGGCAGACCCGTCTCCTCGGCGATCAACACGTCGAGGTCCTTGAGCAACGCCCCGCCACCGGTCAGCACGATGCCAGTCTCGGCGACGTCGGCGGCGAGTTCAGGCGGGGTGTGCTCCAACGCGTTCTTGACCTCCTGCACGATCGTCGCCAAGGGTTCCTGCAGCGCTTCGAGGATGTCGTTGCTGTTCAGGGTGACCTCGCGCGGCACGCCCAGCGAAAGGTTGCGGCCGCGCACGCTTATCTCGCGGACCTCCTGCTGCGGGTAGGCGACACCGATTTCGTACTTGATGTGCTCCGCCATCGCCTCACCGATCAGGGTGCCCTGGGCACGCCGGACGTAGTTGAGAATGTTCTCGTCGAACCGGTCGCCCCCAACGCGCACCGTGTCGGAATACACGATGCCACTCAACGAGACGACCGCGATTTCCGTGGTGCCGCCGCCGATGTCCACGACCATCGTGCCGACCGCCTCGTGTACCGGCAGTCCCGCCCCGATGGCCGCCGCCATGGGCTCCTCGATGAGGCGCACGTCCCGCGAACCCGCCGACAGCGCCGAATCGCGGATCGCCTTGCGCTCGAGGAGGGTCGAACGACAAGGCACGCTGACGATCACCCGCGGACTCGGACGGACAATTGCATTCTCCTGCACCTTGCCGATGAAACGCCGAAGCATTTCCTTCGTGTAGGTGTCGTCCGCAATCACGCCGTCCTTCAGAGGGCGGATGGCCTTGATGTTGATCGGCGTCCGCCCGAGCATTCTCTTGGCGTCCGAGCCGACGGCCAGGACACGCCGCTCGCGACGATCTTCGCGAATGGCCACGACCGAAGGTTCATCGAGAATGATCCCCTTCTCCTTGGCGTAGATCAGCGTGTTGGCGGTACCAAGGTCGATGGACAGGTCCCGCGAAAACAACCCGCGGAGGTTTCTAAGCATCGGGAATTGGCGGCGAACTGAGGCAATAAGGCACTCTAACACGGCGCTCGCGGCCGCGGCACACGCAAGTCGGGAGACAATGTGGAGAAGCCAACGGCCGGTTCCCGCGGCCGGCGGGCATTGACAGGAACCATCTCCCGGTGCCGTTGTCGTAACATCCCGCGCAGGTAAGCAACACCTCGGGACCGACGTGGACGCAGACCTCATCGACAAGCTCATGCGCCTTGCCGCGCTGCGGCTTGAAGCACAGGAACGCGAACTCCTGAAGGACAATCTTCAGAAGATCGTGCACCTGATCGACACCATGCAATCCGCCGACACGGACGCGGTGGAACCCCTCGACCATCCCCTGGACGGCGTGCAGCCTTTGAGGCCCGACCGCGTCTCGGAGGTCGTCGACCGGAACCGGTTCCAGGAAACCGCGCCCGAGGTCCGCGACGGACTCTATCTCGTGCCGCGGGTAGTGGAATGACCGTCGGGCGGTTCGCGACGATCGAGGATATTCGTGCCGCGCTCAAGTCCAAGACGACCAGCGCCGTGGAACTTGCCCGGGAGCGCTTGGACCGCATCGCTGCGAGCGACCTCAACAGCTTCGTTACCGTCTGCGAAGAAGACGCCCTCGCCGCCGCCGGGGAGGCCGACAAGCGCATCGCCTGCCAGGGACAAACGGGCCTCGTCGGCGTCCCGATCGCCCACAAGGACGTGTTCTGTACGGCGGGCGTGCGTACCACCTGCGCATCGCGGATGCTCTCCGAGTTCGTGCCGCCCTACGACGCCACCGTGGTCACCAAGTTGCGCGATTCCGGCGCGATCATGCTCGGCAAGACGAACATGGACGAGTTCGCCATGGGCTCGTCGAACGAGAACAGCTACTTCGGACCGGTATCCAACCCCTGGGACGCGACGCGGGTGCCCGGCGGGTCGTCGGGCGGTTCCGCCGCGGCCGTTGCCGCCGGTCTGGTTCCCGCAGCCACCGCCACCGACACGGGCGGGTCGATTCGGCAACCCGCCGCTCTGTGCGGGATCAGCGGCTTGAAACCCACCTACGGGCGGGTATCGCGCTACGGGATGGTGGCGTTCGCGTCCAGCCTCGACCAGGGCGGACCGATGGCGCGTTCGGCCGAGGATCTGCGCCTGCTGCTGCAACACATGGAGGGTCACGATCCGCTCGACTCCACCAGCGCGGATGTCGGCCCCACGCCGCACGAGACGGACGGAACCGGCCTGCGAATAGGAATCCCCCGGGAATACTTCGCCGCAACCGTAGATGACGCTGCGGCAATCCTCGAGCGTCTGGGTCACGGGCGCCTGGAAATCTCCTTGCCACATACCGCCTACGCGACGGCCGCGTACTACGTCGTCGCGAGCGCGGAGGCGTCCACCAACCTGTCGCGGTACGACGGCGTCCGCTTCGGACACCGCGCCGAGTCGCCCGTCGACCTCGACGACCTGTACGCGCGATCGCGCAGCGAGGGATTCGGCGCGGAGGTGAAGCGCCGTATCCTCACCGGCACCTATGCCCTGTCGATCGGTTACTACGATGCCTACTACCGCAAGGCGCAGCGGCTGCGCCGCCTGGTCCGGCAGGACTTTCTCGACGCGTTCGAGACCGTCGACCTGATCCTGGCACCCTCCACGCCTTCCACGGCGTTCGAGAAAGGCGCACTCGTCGCGCCCGACGAGACCAAAGACCCAACGGTCATGTACGCGCAGGACGTTTACACCGTCCCCGCAAGCCTGGCCGGCCTGCCGGCACTGAGTATTCCGTGCGGGATCGTCGACGGACTGCCTGTCGGGATGCAGATCATCGCCCCGCACTTCGGCGAAGATCGACTGCTCTCCCTCGCCGAGTCGTTCCAGCGGGAGACAGACTGGCACCAGCGGACACCGGCCGTCCATGGAACAAACGCCCGGGCAAGCGACACGAGCGGCGGCAGATATTCCATGGAGGGGCGCCGTGGCTCGGCCGGCAGCGGCGGCGGCGCACAGCGAATGCAAAGCGCCGGCCCGGCGATGGGGCGATCGTGAGCGATTGGGAAAGCGTCATCGGGCTCGAGGCCCATGTCCAACTGAAGACCCGCACCAAGATCTTCTCCGGGGCCCCCACCGCATTCGGCGCGCCACCCAATACGCAGGCTTGCGCCGTGGACCTTGCGCTACCCGGCGTCCTACCCGTGCTGAACGGCGAGGCAGTACGCATGGCGATCGTGTTCGGGCTCGCAGTCGAGGGCGACATCGCCGAACGGTGCCGCTTCGACCGCAAGAGTTATTTCTATCCCGACCTGCCCAAGGGCTACCAGATCAGCCAACTCGACGAGCCGATCGTAACCGGCGGTCACCTGGATATCGAAAACGAGGACGGTTCGACCAAACGCATCCGGCTCACCCGTGCCCATCTGGAAGAGGATGCCGGCAAGTCGCTCCACGAAGACTACCAAGGCAAGACCGGAATCGATCTGAACCGCGCGGGGACGCCGCTCCTCGAAGTGGTCAGCGAACCCGAACTCGCCTCCCCGGAAGAAGCCGGTCGTTATTTCAGGACCCTGCACACGCTCGTTCGAACCCTGGGAATCTGCGACGGCAACCTCAACGAGGGCTCCATGCGTTGCGACGCCAACATCTCGGTGCGCCAGCGAGGCTCGACGGAACTGGGCGAGCGAACGGAGATCAAGAACCTGAACTCGTTCCGATTCCTCGACAAGGCGCTCGCGTTCGAGATCGAACGGCAGATCGACGTGCTCGAATCCGGCGGCAGGGTCGAACGCCAGACGCTCCTCTACGACGCCGAACGCGACGAGACCCGACCGATGCGGGGCAAGGAACTGTCCGACGACTACCGTTACTTCCCCGATCCCGACCTGCTGCCGGTGATGGTCACGGAATCGATGCTCGACGAAGCACGGGCCACGCTGCCGGAACTGCCGACTGCCAAGCGCCGACGCTACGTCGAGGAGCTCGGCCTCACCGACTACGACGCCCGCTGGCTCACCGTCGACCCGGACACGGCCACCTACTTCGACGCCGCCGCAGCAGCATCCGGCCAGCCCAAGGCAGCCGCCAACTGGGTCATGGGCGATGTCGCCGCCGCCGTACGCCGGGAAGAAGCCGCCTGGACCAGGGTCCCCGTTCCCGCAGCGCAACTCGGCAAGCTCATCAAGCGGATCGAAGACGGCTCCATCTCGGGCAAGATCGCAAAGTCCTTGTTCCAGACCCTCTGGAACGACGGCGGCGACGTCGACGAACTGATCGGGAGCCGCGGCCTCAAGCAAGTGAGCGACAGCGACGAGATCGCGGCCATCGTCCGTCGGGTGATCGATGCAAACCCCGCCCAGGTCGAGCAGGTACGATCCGGCAAGACACGCGTGCTGGGTTTCCTCGTCGGTCAAGCCATGAAAGCCAGCGGTGGCAAGGCGAATCCCCGACGGGTCAGCGAGTTGCTTCAAGAGGCATTGTCCGGGGATGCTTCCTGATCCGCCTGCCGATCCGGAGGCGCACATGATCGCGATCAGGTTGTCGAATGCACTACCCATCGGGTCGATGGACAGCGCCGGCGGATCGGATGGCATGGGCAACATCATGCTCTCGTGTGCCGTCTGCAACTGATCGAACGGGCTCCTGGGTGCGGTAGAGGGCCGGGAGTTCGTGGTGACCTACACCATACGGGGTCGACGATCCGCATCATTTCCGTACGCAAGGCCAACCGCAGGGAGGCACGCGAACGATCAGCGACTGAAAAGGGCGATGTTCAGTCCTCGCAACAGACTGTGAATCGCCTGCAACGACCTGTGGCCCGTCGACGGATATCAACAATCCGGGCGTCCGGGACCCAGTCGGTTTTGAACAGCGGGTTCGACGATTTGACCGACCCAGGCTTATAACTCCATCGACTAAGAAACCACCCCGTAAAGAACTACAATACCCAACCCCATAACCGCACCCGACGCCAGTGCCGCGCCAACGCCTAAGCCACTTGAAGCAACTCGAGGCCGAGAGCATCCACATCTTCCGGGAGGTGGTGGCGGAGTTCGAGCGGCCGGTGCTGCTTTATTCGATCGGCAAGGACTCGTCGGTCTTGCTGCACCTTGCGCGCAAGGCGTTCTATCCCGGAAAGCTGCCGTTCCCGCTGCTGCATGTCGATACGACGTGGAAGTTCCAGGACATGATCGCCTTCCGTGACCGCATCGCCCGGGAGCAGGGTCTTGACCTCATCGTCCACACGAACCAGGAAGGCGTTGCCGCCGGTGTGACGCCGTTTACCTACGGCAGCAAGAAGTACACCGACATCATGAAGACCCAAGCGCTTCGCGACGCCGTGGACGAGCACGGATTCGACGCCTGTTTCGGGGGTGCGCGGCGAGACGAGGAGAAGTCCCGGGCCAAGGAACGGGTCTATTCGCTACGCGACTCGAACCACCGCTGGGATCCGAAGAATCAACGGCCGGAGTTGTGGCATCTCTACAACGGCAACATCAATCCGGGCGAGGAGGTCCGGGTGTTCCCGCTCTCGAACTGGACCGAACTCGACGTCTGGCAGTACATCTACCAGGAAGGCATCGACATCGTGCCGCTGTATTTCGCGACCGAGCGCCCCATTGTGGAACGCGACGGGATGCTCATCATGGTGGATGACGACCGAATACCCCTCGCGGAGGACGAAGCGCCCGAGATGCGCTCGGTGCGGTTCCGCACCTTGGGCTGCTATCCGCTCTCCGGCGCCATCGAGTCGACGGCGTCAACATTGCCGGAGATCATCCAGGAAATGCTCCTGGCCACGCACTCGGAGCGCCAGGGACGGCTCATCGATCACGACGTGTCGGGGTCGATGGAGCAGAAGAAGCGCGAAGGGTACTTCTGATGGCGAGCACCGGGTCGCAACTGGCCGAAAGCGGCGGCGACATCCGCGACTACCTGAGGCAGCACGAGCGCAAGGGAATCCTGCGCTTTCTCACCTGCGGCAGTGTCGACGACGGCAAGAGCACGCTGATCGGGCGGCTGCTGCACGATTCCGAATTGATCTACGAGGATCAACTCGACGCCATCCGCCGGGACAGCAAGACCACCGGCACGCAACGCGACGGCGTGGACCTGGCGCTCCTGGTGGATGGCCTTCAGGCGGAGCGGGAGCAAGGGATCACGATCGACGTTGCTTACCGGTATTTCTCCACGGCCAAACGCAAGTTCATCATCGCCGACACGCCCGGTCACGAGCAGTACACCCGCAACATGGCAACCGGCGCGTCGACCTGCGACGTCGCGGTGATTCTCATCGATGCGCGCAACGGCGTACTTCCCCAGACCCGGCGCCACTCGTTCATCGCGCGCCTGCTCGGAATTCGCCACTTGATCGCCGCGGTCAACAAGATGGACGAGGTGGCCTACGCCGAGCGGGTATTCGACGAGATCCGCAACGACTTCCTCGACTTCGCCTCCCGACTTGCCGTTGGGGAACTGCAATTCATACCGATTTCCGCACTTCACGGAGACAACGTCGTCCATCCGTCCGACAACATGCCTTGGTACCGCGGGGCCACGTTGATGCATCTCCTCGAAACCGTTCAGGTCGCCGTCGACAAGGACGCCGATCGGTTTCGCCTTCCCGTGCAGTTCGTCAATCGTCCCGACGCCGCATTCCGCGGGTACAGCGGCACCATCGTCGGCGGCACGGTCCGTCCCGGGGATCCGGTCTCCGTGCTTCCCTCGGGCAAGTCCTCGACGGTGGACCGTATCGTCACGATGGACGGCGACCTCGAGGAGGCCTTCGCGCCAATGGCGGTATCCCTGACCCTTGCCGACGAACTGGACGTGAGCCGCGGGGACGTGATTGCGGCACCTCGGGAGTTGCCCTACACGGCGGAGCGATTCGATGCGGACCTCGTGTGGATGTCCGATGACGCCCTGGTCCTTGGCAAGACCTACATCGTCAAGCAGGGCACACGACGCGTGGCCGGGCGGATTCAGTCGGTGCGCTTCCGGGTCGATGTCGACACCTTGGGGCACGAGCCGGCCTCGACCCTCAAGTTGAACGAAATCGGTCGCGGCGAAATCGTGCTTACCGAACCCGTCGTGTTCGAGTCCTACGACACCAACCGCGGTCTTGGCAGTCTCATCCTCATCGACCGACTCACCAACGCTACCGTCGGTGCCGGGATGGTGCTCCCGCCAGGCGGGTCCGCCCACGGGGCCGCTTGGGACGAGGCGCCTCACGGCGACCTGCACGCCGCGGCGAGCCGAGTGGATATGGGGGAGCGCGAAGCGCGCCTTGGCCAGCGACCCGTGACCGTGCTGCTGACGGGACTCGCGAAGTCGGGCAAGACCGCCGTCGCCCACGCCGTCGAACGGAAGCTGTTCGACGCCGGCTATCTGGCTAGTGTCCTCGACGGCCAGAGCTTTCGCCTCGGCATGAGCCGGGATCTCGGGTTCTCCGCCGCGGAACGTTCGGAGAACGTGCGACGGGCAGCGGAGACCGCCCGGTTGATGAACGATGCCGGACTGATCTGCCTCACGGCATTCGTGGCGCCCGAGGAAGCCGTGCGGGAGCGTGCGCGGGACGCCATCGGTGGCGAGCGGTTTCTCGAGGTCTACCTGACCGCCCCCCTCGATGTGCTGCGAGAACGCGATGAATTCGGGCTCTACGATGCCGCCGAGGAGGGCGAGGCGAACGTGCCCGGCGTCAACGCGGACTTCGAGGAGCCCGAGTCGCCGGACTTGGTACTGGCGACGGATTCATCGACCGTGGATGCGTGCGCCGATGCGGTAATCGCCCTGCTGCGGCGCAAGGGCCACATCCCCTGAGATACCCGTGGCCGTTCAATCTGGTCTAGAAGCGCCCCACGACCGATTTCACCGTGCAATCCAAGGAGACCACTTTGACCCTGCAAACAGACGTCGTCATCGTCGGCGCGGGCCCCTGCGGCATCTTTCAAATCTTCGAACTCGGCTTGCTCGGCATCAAGGCGCATATCGTCGACGCCCTGCCGGCACCTGGCGGCCAGTGCGCCGAGCTCTATCCGGATAAGCCGATCTACGACATCCCGGCGATCCCGATGTGCAACGCCCAGGAACTGGTCGACCAACTGATGGAGCAGATCGAGCCCTTCGATGCCGTCTTCCACCTCGAGAGCCAGGTGACCGAAGTCGAGGTGCTCGACGACGAGCGCTTCCGAATCGCCACCAGCCAGGGCGAAGAGATCGAGACGCGCGCCGTGGTGGTCGCCGGCGGCGTCGGGTCGTTCCAGCCCATGCCGCTGCGGGTCGCCGGCATCGACTCGTTCGTCGACAGCCAGGTGTTCTACCGGGTTCGTGACCCGTCGGCCCACCACGGCAAGGATCTCCTCGTACTCGGTGGCGGCGACTCGGCGTTCGACTGGACCGTGGAACTCGCCCCGCACGCCAAGTCGTTGACCCTCATCCACCGCAGCGATCGTTTCCGCGCGGCACCCGCGACGGTGGCCAAGATGCGACAACTGGAATCCGCCGGGAAGGTCAAGTTCATGATCGGCAATTGCGTCGACTTCGAAGCCGAGAACGGTGTGCTGGAGCGTGTCCACATCCGCCACACCGACGAGTCCATCACAAAGGTCGATATCGACCAAATCCTGGTGTTCTTCGGGCTGTCGCCCAAGCTCGGCCCCATCGCCGAGTGGGGACTCGACCTCAACAAGAACCAGATCAATACGGACACCGAGCGCTTCGAGACCAACATCCCCGGGGTGTACGCCATCGGCGACATCGCCAACTACCCGGGCAAGAAGAAACTCATCCTGTCGGGTTTCCACGAAGCCGCGCTCGCCGCGTTCGCCATCAAGGCACGCCTGAACCCCAACGAGAAGGTCCACCTGCAGTACACGACGACGAGCCCCATCATGCACCAGCGGTTGGGGGTGGAGGTGCCGCGGGGTTAGGCGAACGCGTCAACCGTTCGACGGAGCTTTCGGTAACTCGGCGGCTTCTGCCCCGGCATCCCGCGCTTCGGCGGCAGGCGCAGGGCGGCCGGACTCCGCGACCGGCATCTGCCCGATCTTGCCGAGAAAGTGCGGGGCGGTCGCGTTGTAAAGGCCAAGTCCGGCAATCAGCGCGAGGACGAGGAAGACGTAGCGGTTCTGGGAACGGAGCGTTTCGAACTTCGAGTCGACGGCCTCGAACTTGCCGTCGATCTTCGCGAACTCGCCCCCCATCTCCGCGAACCGGGCGTCGAACTTGCCCTCCATCTCCGCGAACCGGGCGTCCACCTCCGCGAACCTGACCTCGAACTTGCTGTCCAGCGTGTCGATCTTGCCGCCGATATCCAAGACGGCGCTGTCGAGGTCGGTCTTGGTGACGAGCCCTTCCGTGAGTTCGTCATTGAGCGCTCGGGACATGGCTTCCGCCTGTCCGACCTCAACGCCAGCTTCCTTGAGACGGTTGGCATACCGCAGCGTGTCGATCACGGTGGCCTTCACTTACTTCGTCCGTCGCCACGTAAGCTACCACCATGCACGAAGATTTTGGGCGTGTATGTAGGAAATCGCCCATTCGTTTGTGTTTCGGGTCTTCGGCAAGCCATTGACCCGCCGCCCGCAAAACGACATCCTCAACCGCGCAAGGACTTGGGAGGGTCGATGGCTGACAAACCACTGCCGGCGGTTTCGCACTTGAAGATTCCCGACGACGGCGAACCGTACCTCGAAGGGTGCCGTTGCGGCGTATGCGGCGCGACCTTTCTAGGCGAGCGGGACAACTGTTCGAAGTGCGGCGCCCGGGGCAAGATGCAGACCGTTCGGCTGGCCAACCGGGGTGAGTTGTATTCGTACTGCATCGTGCACCGGTCGTTCCCCGGCATCGATGTCCCCTACGTTTCCGCAATCGTCGACCTCGAGGGCGGCGGCACGGTCAAGGGCAACCTGATCGACGTCGAGCCGGACCCGTTGAAAATCGACTTTGGCATGCCCGTGGACGTCGTCTACGACGACGCGCTGGGCCGCAAGGACGCCGACGGCAACGCCTACCTTTCCTACTTCTTCAAACCACGGACCTAACTCAAGCGCTTTAGGAGCACCCAACATGGCAGATGCATACATAGTCGGTGTCGACATGATCAAGTTCGGACGGTTTCCGGACAAATCCGTCCCTCAACTCGGTTCCGAGGCGGCACTCTTGGCGCTCGACGACTGCGGGCTGACAATCCACGACATGCAGGCGTTGTACTGCGGCAATCTCGGCCAGGCCAGCGGCATGGTCGGGCAACGCATCCTGCAGGAGATCGGCCAGACCGGAATCCCCGTGGTCAACGTCGCCAATGCCTGCGCGACCGGGGCGACGGCATTCCGGGAAGCCTGGGCGTCGGTCAAGGCGGACCTGTACGACGTCGTGCTTGCCGTCGGCGTCGAACAGATGGGCCGCGGGCTCTTGGGCGGCGGCGGTGGCAGCCGCGGGATTTCCAAGGAGGGGCTCCTGGGTTCCGGCACCATGCCGTCGGTCTTCGCCGAAGCCGGCATGGAACACACCCGCCAGCACGGCACGACCTTCGAGCAGTTCGCCAAGGTGTCGGTCAAGAACCATCACCACTCGACCATGAACGCGAAGGCCATGTATCAGATCGAGACGCCGCTCGAGACGGTGATGAACGCCGAGATGATCTCCTACCCCAACACGAAGCTCATGTGCTCGGTGAACGTCGATGGCTCCGCCGCGGCCGTGATCGCGTCCGAGAAGAAGGCGCGGGAACTCGGCTTGATGGATCGCGCCGTCAAGGTGCGCGCCTCGGTGCTGACCTCCGATCCCTGGCAGGAGCGCGACCTGGTCATGCCCGACGTCAACACCTGCACCCGCAAGGCCGCCGCCGCGGCCTACGAGATGGCGGGCGTCGGACCCGATGATATCGACCTCATCGAACTGCACGACTGTTTCGCCACCGCCGAGATCCTGCACTACGAGAACCTGGGACTGTGCGAGGACGGCGGAGCCGGTCGGTTGATCGATGACGGCGACGTCGCGCTTGGCGGGCGCATTCCCGTCAATGTCTCGGGCGGGTTGCTGTCCAAGGGACATCCGCTGGGCGCCACCGGCATCGCCAACATCTACGAGGTGTCGACGCACCTCCGCGGTGCTGCCGGTAACCGGCAGGTCGAGGGTGCGCGTATCGGGCTGACTCATGTGATTGGCCTCGGCAGCGCTTGCGGTATCCACATTCTCGAGAAGGCGGCGTAGGGGACGGGCTTGTCCCGTCCCGTCCCCAAGGGCGGTGCAGGGGACGCGTGTGTCGCGTCCCGTTTCCATTGTTCGGCCGAAAACGTGTGGCATGCGGGCGGGGACAAGCCCCGCCCCTACGGGATTGCGCCGCACGGACGCGTAGGGGACACCCTCGTGGTGTCCCGTGTGCGTTCAACCAACGGCCTGCGGAACCGGCACGATCGCCATGAAGATCGGCGTGGTCAGCGACACCCACAACAATCTCGCGAACGTCCGCGAGATCGTCCGCCTGTTCAACGGCGCAGGCGTCGACCGGGTCGTCCATACCGGTGACATCACCAAGGCCAAGACGCTCGATGTCCTGGCCGGTCTCGATGTGCCCCTCTACGGGGTGTACGGCAACAACGACGTCGAACGAGAGTCCCTCGATGCGAGCGCCGCCCGGCATGGGTTCGTATTCCGTGATCCCCCGTTGGAACTCGACTGGGCCGGTCGACGCATCGTGGTGGTGCATGATCCGCGAGACCTGCGTCAGCCAGGGGTGGACGGACACGACCTCGCGCTGCACGGCCACACGCACATGGCGCGCTGTGATCGCGAACAAGGCCGCCTCGTCTTCAACCCGGGCGAGTGTGCCGGCCACATGAAGGGCTACAACGCGGTGGGCGTGGTCGACCTCGACACTCTCGACACCACCCTCCTGAAGTTCTGAACGAACCCACCCGGCCTAGTCGGTCATGAAGATCCTCATGATCAACGACAACGACCCGGAAGCGGTCGTCGGTGGCAGCGAACACTACATCGCCGACCTGACGCGGGCGCTTGGTGCGGATGGACACGAGATCCACTGGTTCGTACTGGGGAGCGACACGGCACCGGACATTGGCACCGGGCCGCGCAAGCGCGTCTTTCGGCCTGGCCCGTCGAAGAGATGGGTTTCGATCCTTCGGCGTGTGGCCTTCTACCCGGATCTCAATCGCGACCTGGCAGACTGCCTCGCCCGCGTCCGACCCGACGTGGTCCACCTGCACAACAACTACCGCTACCCGTTCACGATCCTCGCCGCGACGCGCGGCCATCGGGTCGTGCAAACGGTGCACGACTACTGTGCCATCTATCCCACCGCCTATTGCTCCCGGGAGCGCTCCTGCGCCGGCCGGTCGGTATTCGCGGCGCTGCGTCACGGCTGCATGACCTGGAAACTCCTGGCCACCGAGGCATGCTTGCTCTACGGTCGCCGGTTTCTCGACCGGCGTTTCGTCAAAGCGTTCATCGCGCCAAGCCGGAACCTGGCGACGCACCTAGAACGCATGGGCCACGCGAACGTGTTCCACGTCCCGAATCTACGGTCGCTGCCCCGCGCCGAACTGACGCCTGTCACGGACGGCCAGGTCGTGCTCTACGTCGGCGGCTTGATCGAGCACAAGGGGGTCGCCACGCTGTTGACCGCCTTCACACGGCTCTCCGGCGACCTGCCACAAGCGGCGTTGTGGCTTGTCGGAGACGGCCCCGAGGCTGACGACCTCAAGGCATCGACCGCGCAATACGGCCCTTGCCAGGTGCGGTTCCTAGGCGAGCGTTCGGCGGACGAACTCGCAGAAATCTACCGGCAAGCCCGGGTGGTCGTGCTACCGAGCCTTTGGTTGGAGAACGCTCCGCTGGTCGCCATCGAGGCATCGGCGCACGGGCGTGCCGTCGTCGCAAGCCGTGTGGGCGGCTTGCCGGAACTGGTCGAAGACGGTCGGACCGGTTTCCTCTTCGACCGCGGCGACATCGCCGGCTTGGTCGAGAGGCTTCGCCTGCTGCTCACCGATCAGGGCCTCGCCGGGGAACTCGGCGCGGCGGGTCACGAACGACTCGCGGCACTCCGGTCGCCCGGCCAACACCTAGAAAGCCTCCTCGCGGTCTACGACAAGGCACGCCATTGAACGCCCGACGGGGGAGCCTGTGGCCGCGCCTCGTCCGGCTTTGCCGAGTTGTGCTCAACCTCCCATGCGCGGTGCGTGCCGCGGGCGGATGGGGTGGCCTTGGCCGACAACTGAAACGGGCGCGAGCGCATGGCTGGCGTGACGTCTATGGCACCTTGATCGGTCTCGTTGCCACGGGTGGACGGCATCGCGACCGTTGGTACCGGCAGTGGCTGAACCGAAACGAGTCGCGGCTCGAGTCCGATGCAAGTTTACGGTTAGCCGTGATCGCCTCGTCAACCGCCCTCGAACGACTGGCCGATGACTGCGCCGGAGTGGTCTTCCTCGCCCCCCGATCGCGCCTGCGCGACGGCGCATTGTCTGTCCTAGCCGCGGCCCTCGCCGACGGCGCGGAGGTTGTCTACGGGGACGCCGATCAGATCGACGCGAAAGGGCGTCGCTGCCGACCGTTCTACAAACCCGATTTCTCCCTCGACCTGTTTCTCTACCAGGACTACCTATCGGATTGCATCGCCGTGTCCCGCGATTTCCTCGACCGGGCACCGCCGTGGAACTTCGACGATCCGCAGGGGACGCTGCTCCGCTGGTTGCCCTCGGTGTCCCGGATCGTGCATCTACCGCAGGTACTGTCCCACGCGCTCGTCACGCATCCGCAACCGCAAGCGGCATCGCCATTCCTCGCCGAGTTCCTGCGCGACCGCTACGGCAACGATTCCGGTGTCGAACCCGTCCCGGCTGGCCGGGGGGCGCCGATGCGGTGGCGGTGCCGGTTCGGCTCGACGGCAAACGCGAGAATCTCGGTGGTCATCCCCACCCGCGACCGCCTCGACCTGCTCGAGCCCTGCGTAGACAGTCTCTACGCAACCAACGACGAGGAGCGCCTCGACGTCCTCATCGTCGACAACGGTTCGTCCGAACCCGCCACCCGCGCGTGGTATGGCGAGGCGCAACGGCGCTTCGCCTCTCTTCGCGTACTGAACGACCCCGGCGACTTCAACTGGTCGCGACTGAACAACCTCGGCATCGCCTCGGGCACCGGCGACGTGTTCGTATTCCTTAACAACGACACCATGGCGATCGAGGGCGGCTGGCTGGATCGCCTCGCGGAATACGCGTTGCGGGAAGACGCCGGTGCCGTGGGCCCACTCCTGCTCTTTGCCGATGGCAGCATCCAACACGCCGGCCTCGTCGTCGGCTACGGCGACCTCGCCGACCCGGCCTACCGGGGAACGGCACCCGATTTCGACGATCATGTATTCGTATCGCCGCGCCTACCTCGCAATGTCGCCGCGGTCACCGGCGCCTGCCTCGCAACCAGCCGCAAGACCCTTGAGACCATCGGCACGTTCGACGAGGACCTGACCCTGGCAGGCGACGTGGAGTTCTGTCTACGTGCCCACGCCGCCGGGTTGGTCAACATCTACGCAGGCGATGTCGTCCTCCACCACTACGAGTCGGCAACCATCGGACGGCGGTCGCACGGGAGCGACGGGCACCGCCTTGGTCGGGCCGTCCAAGGCGCGCTACCCCGGGATCCGTACTACAACCCGAACCTGACGTCGGTGGCCGGCGTGGGGCGCGGCGCGCCGGCATTTGCGCTACTTCACGAGGACACCAGTGAGGATCATCTCGATGCGCTGTCGAGCGAACCCCCGCGGCCACCACCCGAGGGCATTACCACGGGTCCGCCCGTCGACGACAGGCTCGACATTGTTTTCTTCTGGAAGCAGAACGATACCGGCATCTACGGACGGCGACAGGACATGCTCGTCAAATACCTCGCGCACCATCCCCGCATTGCCCGAATCTTCCACTTCGACGCGCCTGTCGATCTCCGGCAGTGGCTCCGTCACCCGCTGACGCTCGGTATCCGGGGCACCGAGGGTCCGGCGGTCGTTCGCCAGACGCTGCGACGCAAGCTTCGCCTCGAGAACCGGGACAACCTCCGCTTCGACACGTTCATCTACCTGCACAGTCGCCGCCGGGTGTTCCGCACCCTGGCTCGATTGCTCCCGACGGGAGCGAGCTACCACGCCTACCTACGTCGAGCCTTTCGCCAACACGACGTCGGTGTTCGGCGGACGGTCTTCTGGGCCTGTCCCACGGTGTTCGACTTCCCGCGGTTGTGCGACCGGTTTCTACCCGACCTCGTCGTCGCCGACGTGATCGACGATCAGCGCCAGTGGCCCGCAACCCCCGAACACCTCGCACGACTGCAGCAAAACTACGAGGAAGTGCTCGACCGCGCGGATGTCGCCTTCGCCAACTGCTCGACCGTGGTGGACTCAATGAGCCCGATGGCGAAAGACATACACCTCGTGCCCAACGCGGCCGATCCGGTCGAGGAGGAATACGGGCGTTGGCCGATGCCGCGGGAACTTGGGCGACTCCCGCGGCCCATCATCGGCTACGTGGGGAACCTCGATACCGCCCGATTGGACGTTCGGCTACTGGGAACGGTCATTGAGCGCAGACCGCACTGGCATCTCGTGTTCATCGGCTCGGCGCGCCGCGACCAAACCGTGCTCGCCCTGTCGAGACACGCGAATGTCCACTTTCTCGGGGTCCGTCCCTACCCGAAGGTGCTCCGCTACATCCGCCATTTCGACGTGGCGATAGTCCCGCACCTCGACAACGAACTGACTCGCAACATGAACCCCCTAAAGCTCTACGTCTATCTCTCGCTCAAGATTCCCATTGTCGCGACGCCCATTGCCAACACGGACGACATTGGGGAATTCACCGAAGTGGGTAGCACCGACGACGAATTCATCGACGGTATCGAGCGTTGTCTGGCGAACGGTGGCTACGGAAGCCGCGCAGCCCGAGTCGACGACGTGTTGCGCGCGAACTCGTGGGACGAACGAGTGCAGAGGATCGTTTCGCTTGTCGATCAGGCGTTGGCGGGAAAGGAGCGGTACTAGGTAACCTCTGATCAAGTCCGTCCATGGACTTGATCAGGAGCAAAACAAAAGCGCGGTTTTGTTTTGCTCACAAA
>JAGWBM010000029.1:8286-16110 GCA_021295895.1 Pseudomonadales bacterium | reverse complement strand
TTTCCGGCGCAGGACACTAGCGAGGCTCCGCCATGGAACAAGGTGCGCGCCGTCGCCCGCATCGGACATGCTCGCTCTGCCTGGTAACGGGACGGGACGAGCCCGTCCCCTACGATGTCATCGCAAGACGTGCCGCGTCAAAGCTGACCTCAGCCGAACCCAAAGCGGCGGGCCTGCCCGTTTAGAAACTCGAGGGCGCCGGGTTCGATGGGTCGTGGCGCCACGACATGCTGCTCGATCAGATCAACCAGCGTGGGGAGGACCGCCGCGTAGCTCGCATTCTCCAGGAACCACGTTCGCGACGCCTCCGCTCGTGCCATCCTGCGCCGGGGCCGGCCTAGCCAATGGTCCATCCTGTCTGCGAGCGTGTCCTTGGCCACGGGTTCCACGGCGCCAGCGTCGATGAGCGGTGCGAGTGGCGGTGTCCGGCTGGCCAGGATCGGGATACCCATGGCCGCCGCATCCACCACCTTCGCGGGCATTTGATACTTGCTGATCTCGTTCTCCGGGTCTTGCAGCAGGCACACCAAGTCAGCTGCGGCCAAGAGTTCGGGGAGGGCGTCGAACGGCTGATCGGGCAGCATCCGCAGGTGCTTGCCACCCGCCCGTTGCAGTTCCAAAGCAAACCAATCGTCCGGTGGCGTACCCACAACGACGAGCCGACAGTTCCGCGTTCGACAAGCCTTGAGCGCTGCCAAGACCTCCCTCAAGCCCTTATGCGGGCGCGGCGTTCCCACGAACAACACGACTCGGTGCCAGGGGCGTAGTCCCAGGCGTCGCCGTGCCATGGTGCGTTTGAACCGCGCCGGGTCGAACCGTGTCTCGTCCCGCGCATGGGGCACCTCGACGCCACCGAACTTGGCTGCCAACGCGGGGTTGGAAACGATGAGGGCATCCGCATAGCGCAGCAGGTTCTCAGAGTGGCGTGTCCACGACTCCTCGAAGGGCACCGCCAAGGATTGCGGCGACACCGTCGTCAGGTTCACGAGCGGCGCACGGTTCTCGAAGAACGAGAGCTCGTAGTCGTCGACGTCCACCAGCAACGGCCTGTTGCGGGCCGCCTTGAGCATGAGACCGAGTTGCAGCGCGGGCAGACGCGCCTTGCAGGCGATGATCGCGTCCGCGTCGATCTTCGGCACGAGAGTGGTGAGGGTCTTCTGGAAGTCCGGGAAGTCGCATCCGGGAATCACCATCGGCTTGATGGACGCATCCCGGAGCGGTCGCCAAACGGCATCGCCGAAACGCGGGAACTGGAAGCCGACCAGCGAAACCTCGTAGCGGCGCGACAGGGTCTCGGCTAGCAGGTACGCCCTGCCGAAGGGATTGTGCCCTACGTCCCAGGCAAGAACCGCGACCTTGGCAAGGCTTGACGATCGCGTCGCGGGAGACGACGTGGGGCTACTCAACGTCCGATGGCCGGGCTAGTCGTCGTTCCAGCGATCGACGAACGAACGGATCCGCTCCGCGTTGGTGCCAAGGTCGTGTAGACCGACCCGCGACGCCGACCGCAAGTCGACGACCGTCTCGTTACCCTCGCGACGAATGCGGATAGCCAGATCGTCCTCAAAGCCGAACCAGAACGTCGCGTCGGTCGCCTCGATGAGTCCACGGTTCGCATCCTCGTTGACGACGTCCCAGCCCAGTGCACGCGCGACGGCGACCGCCTTGGCGAAATTCACTTCCACGCCGCCCTCTGCCCGAATACCGACCAGATCCGGGTAGCCTTCCGCCTGCACGCGCGCTTCATCCTCGGTGTAGGCGAGCAAGTTCGCACCCGGATCGCGGTTCGCCGCGAGGTGTTCGAACGACGGCGGCTCGTCCCGGTTCGTCGCGACATCGGTGGTCATCGGCATCGAAAGGCCCGCATATTGCGGCCCCGTCACGGCCAAGACCACGACGCTCGCCGCGAGCCCGATCAACGCCGGCATACGGTCCGCGCGCCGGCGGCGCGTGTAGACGAAGATCAACGTCGCAATACCCAGAACCAGGACGATCGTGGCAAGCACGATGCCGCTGAACACCACGGCCAGACCGGTGGTGAGTTCCCACTGCCCGAATCGGTAGCCAAGGGCGCCGACCGGGAGCGCCGCCAACCCAATCAGTCCAACGATCAGCACGAACTTCGCCAACATCCCCGGTTTTCCCGCTTGCGCCATCATCGTCTCCTTAACGTCTGCCTAGGTGTGTCGCTCACGACGGATCGCATGGCCTTGGCCGCGTCTTCGCTCGCCATGCAGCGCCCAAACAGCTCCTGCTCCAAGCGAAGTCCCTCCTCCACTCATGACGCACCGCACGACGCCGCTGGCGGGTTCGTCGATCTCGAGATGGTGGTAGGACATGAAGTCCTCTCCCCCAACGGGCTCCCCGCGCATTATGCGTCAAACCGCCGTTGTAGCTCGGGCGTCACACTCAAGTAGAATGCGCCTTCCGCACACCCACCCCGAAGGCAGCGTGTCCACGATCCTCGTCACCGGCGGCGCCGGTTTCATTGGCTCGAATTTCGTTCGCCACTGGCTCGCCCATCACGCGAACGACCGCGTCGTGAACTACGACCTGCTTACCTATGCGGCCAATCCCGCAAGCCTCGACGATGTGGCCGGGCGCGAGGGTAACCGCTACCTCTTCGTGCACGGCGACATACGCGACTACGATCGGGTCCTCGCAACCATCCGTACGCATTCGGTGGACGTGATCGTCAACTTCGCCGCCGAGTCCCACAACAGCCGCGCCGTGGTGCATCCCGAAGCCTTCTTCGAGACCAACGTCGTCGGCACCGTACAGTTGATGCGTGCCGCTCTCGAAGCGGGCATTCGCCGCTTCCACCATGTGTCGACCTGCGAGGTCTACGGCGATCTCCCGCTCGACGAATGCGAGGCGTTCACGGAATCGTCGCCATTGGTGCCCAAGACACCGTACAACGCATCGAAGGCCGCCGCCGACCTCGCCGTGAACGCGTTCGCCGAGACCTACGGCCTGCCGGTCACGATCTCGAACTGCGCGAACAACTACGGTCCCTACCAGTTTCCCGAGAAGGTGATTCCGCACTTCGTCGTGAGCGTGCTGAACGGCAGGCCGATGACCCTCTACCGCAGCAGTCGCAACCGGCGAGAATGGCTGCATGTGGACGACCATTGCCGGGCCATCGAGATCATCATCGAGGACGGCCGCGTCGGGGAGACGTACAACGTGGGCAGCGGGGTCGAGGTGGACATCGAAGGCATCGCCGACCGGATCCTCGCCATCCTCGATGCGGATCCCGCCTTGAAGTCCTACGTCCCGGATCGCCCCAGCCACGACCGGCGCTACCTGCTTGATTCGTCCAAAGTCCAAACCGAGTTGGATTGGCAACCCCGCGTCGACTTCGAGACCGGTTTCCGGGACACCGTCCACTGGTACCGGGACAATTCCCGCTGGTGGCGGGGGCTCCTCGACCGCATGGAGATCGACGAGACGAGCTGGCAGGAACGTCCCGCCATCGATTCGCGATCCAAGCCTTCGGCATTTTCCGCCGGGGCCATCGCCTAACCCGCTACGCCGATCGAATCGCCATGCCCGCCCAGTCGATGGAAGAGTTGGTCGCGCTCTGCAAGCGCCGCGGGTTCGTCTACCAGGCGAGCGAGATCTACGGCGGCCTGCAGGGCGTCTACGATTACGGACCGCTCGGGGTCGAGCTCAAGAACAACCTGAAAGCCGCCTGGTGGCGGTCGATGGTGTACGAACGCGACGACGTGGAGGGCGTGGACGCCGCGATCCTCACCAACCCCAAGGTGTTGCGCTATTCGGGCCACGAGGAGACCTTTTCCGATCCCCTCGTCGATTGTCGGCAATGCAAATCCCGGTGGCGCGCCGATCATATCGATGGCGAAACCTGTCCGCGTTGCGGATCCCATGACTTGACCGATCCACGCCCGTTCAACCTGATGTTCAAGACCAACGTCGGGCCCGTGGAGGACGGCTCCTCGTTCGCCTATCTACGACCGGAGACTGCGCAGTCGATCTTCACCAACTTCAAGAACGTACTCGACTCCACGTCCACGAAACTGCCCTTCGGGATCGCCCAGATCGGCAAGGCGTTCCGCAACGAGATCACGCCGCGCAATTTCATCTTCCGGGTCAGGGAGTTCGAGCAGATGGAACTCGAGTTCTTCGTCGAGCCCGGTACCGACGACGAGTGGCACGAGCGGTGGGTGCATGACCGCCTCGCCTGGTGGCAGGACCAGGGCATCAACGGCAACAACCTTGAACTCCTGCATGTGCCCGAGGATGAGCTTGCGCACTATTCCAAGGCCACCGTCGACGTCATGTACCGTTTCCCGCACGGCGTCGAGGAACTCGAGGGCATCGCCAATCGCACCGATTTCGACCTGGGCGCCCATACCAAGAACCAGCGCGATCTGGACATCGCGGCCGCCGTGCCAGCCAACCAAGATTCCAACACACGGCTCGCCGTGCAGCGCCACGAAGACAAGCGCTGGACCGTGCCCTTCGTGATCGAGCCGTCCGCCGGTGTCGACCGGGGCGTGCTGGCCATCTTGAACGAGGCGTACACCGTCGAGACGTTGGACAACGGCAGCCGGCGAACGGTGCTGTCGCTGCAACCCCATCTCGCACCGGTTAAAGCCGCGGTCCTGCCGCTCAAACGCAACCACGATGGCATCATGGGTCGTGCACGCGCGCTCAAGGCCGATCTCATGAAGCTTGGCCTGGGTCGGGTTCTGTTCGAGAATACCGGCAACATCGGCAAGGGATACCGTCGTCACGACGAAGTGGGCACCCCGCTTTGCATCACCGTCGACTTTCAGACGCTCGACGATGAGACGGTCACCGTTCGTGATCGGGACACCATGCAGCAGGAACGCGTGGATACCTCCGCCCTTGCGGACCTACTGAGGAAACGCATCGCATGACCCGTGCCGTTATTTCGACCATCGGCAAGGACCGGCCCGGCATCGTCAACGCCATCGCCGAGATCGTCAACGATCTGAACCTGTCCATCGAGGACAGCCGCATGACCGTTCTCGGCGGCGAGTTCGCGGTGCTGATGTCCGTGGCCGGAGGAACGTTGCCGTTACAGCGTCTGGAAACCAAGCTCGGGAGATTGGCCGAAAAGCTGGATCTGGCGTTCCTGTTCCGTCGTACCGCGGGACGCGACAACGTCGAAGGCCGAGTCCCGTACACCGTTAGCGTCACCGCCATGGACCATCCAGGTATCGTGCACCGCGTCGCCAGTTTCTTTTCGTCCCAGAACATCAACATCTACAACCTGGACACGGTGACCGAACGCGCCCCGCATACGGGAACACCGATCTTTTCCCTCATCATGGAAGTGGAGGTGCCCCCGGAGATCCGGATTGTCGAGCTTCGGGACAGCTTCTTCTACTTCTGCGACGATCACGACTTGGACGGGGAACTGAGGCCCTCGTAAGCGCCATCTGCCGATTGACATGGAGATCACCGTCGCCGAGGTCACACGAATCGATCACCGTATCGCCAACGCCAAGCGTGAGTCCCGAAACAAGCACCGAGGCGGAGTGCTGTGGTTTACCGGCCTCTCGGGGGCCGGCAAGTCCACCTTAGCCTTTGCCTTGGAGGAGCGGCTTTTCGAGGACGGCTTCCAGGTTTACGTCCTCGACGGAGACAACCTACGCACGGGACTCAGTTCGGACCTGGGCTTTTCGCCGACCGATCGAACCGAGAACATCCGCCGTGCAGGCGAAGTCGCGGCGCTGTTCGCCGACGCCGGCCTTGTTTGCATCGCCGCGTTCATTTCGCCATATCGGGTGGACCGCAACATCGCCCGCCGCGCTGCGGGCCTAGGCTTCCATGAAATCTACATACGTGCCGATGTGGAAACCTGCGAGCGACGCGATCCCAAGGGCTTGTACAAGAAGGCGCGCGCAGGGGAAATCCCCAACTTCACGGCCATTGGCGACGTCTACGAAGAACCGGTGTCGCCCTCGTTGATAGTCGATACGACCGCTAGCAGCGTCGATCAATCATTGGCCCTGCTGACGGAGTACGTAGCAGCGAATTTCGCCTAGCGGATCGGAGCAACGGCAATGCAGATAATCGTATTGGGCATGCATCGATCAGGCACGTCCGCCGTCGCCCGGCTCTTGAACCTGATGGGTGCCTACTTCGGCGGCGAGAACATCAGTACGGGGGCGAGTGCGGAAAACGAGAAGGGGTTCTGGGAGCGTCTCGACGTTCGTGCACTCAATGACTCGATGTTGCACAACGCCAACTGCGACTGGGACCGGATCGCGGAACTGGACCTCGACGCGATTCCCGAAGACTTCCTCAACGCCTACCGGCGTACCGCACGCGACATCGTTCTCAATCTCGATGCGCACCGTCCCTGGTTCATCAAGGAACCACGCCTGTGCATTCTTCTGCCACTGTGGCGAGGCGCTCTCGAACTGCCGTTTTGTGTTCACGTCTTCCGTCACCCGCTGGAAGTCGCCCGCTCGCTCAAAGCCCGCAATGGAATACCCATCAAGGTCGGGCTTGCACTGTGGGAGGCTTACAACACGAAAGCTATCGAGTCATCGTCCGATCTGCCGAGGCTTTTTGTCTCCTATTCCGAACTCCTGTCGTCGCCAGAGCCGGTCGTCAACCAACTCCGCGAAACGATGTCGTCAGCGAGTGGATACGACTTCAGATCGCCGTCGGCCGTTGAGTTGGCGGGCTCTCTGGACAACAGCCTTCGCCATCAGCGACACGAGGTTGACGGGATCGAAGATTCACCTTCCAAGAGCCAACTCGCGCTCTATGAACTGTTGACCGAAGCGGTGGCCACAGGGGCCACCACCACGCCGCGCTTGCCACGGTCATGTCTCAACGCCCTGCGTCGTTTCGAGTCGAGCGGCGAACACCTGGCCGCCAGGATGCGCCGCAGCAATGCCCGACAACGGGCCAATGACCACGACACGGACCCAAGGCTCGCGTTGAAGAGCATGGAACTGGATCAAGCGCTAAAGGCTGTCTCGGAAAAGTCGACGGCGATCTCCAATGCGGCCAAGTCCAACGCAAAGCTAACCGAAGAGTTGACCAAGAAAAACACCGACCTCGCCTTGAAGAACGATGCGCTCAAACGCCTGACGGCGGATGTCGACAACCGACGCAATGTGCTGGCAAAGCGAGACGAGCGTATCCGAGACATCACGGTCGAACTGGAGAGGCGAGCCGCAGCCTTGGCTGCGAAGGAAGATGACCTTGGAGAACTAAGGGAGAGAGTCACGCGGTTACAGGCGTCGTTCAGCGCAAAGGACGCCGAGGTCAAGGATCTCATTCGCGAAGTTGCCACCCTATCCGCAGCGTCGGAAGGAAAGGACGACTCGCTGACCCGGACGCAAGCTGAACTCGCGGACATCCAAACAGCGTCGGCGGCGAAGGACGACTCGCTCGCGCGACTGCAGGCCGAACTCGCCGAGGCCAAGACGGCGTCGGCCGCGAAGGACCGAGGCCAAGACGGCGGCGGCGGCGAAGGACGACTCGCTCGCGCGACTGCAGGCCGAACTCGCCGAGGCCAAGACGGCGTCGGCGGCGAAGGACGACTCGCTCGCGCGACTGCAGGCCGAACTCGCCGACGCCAAGACGGCGTCGGCGGCGAAGGACGCCTCGCTCGCGCGGCTGCAGGCCCCCCTCGGCGAGGCCAAGCCGCCGGCGGGGGCGAAGGCCGACTCGCTCGCGCGACTGCAGGCCGAACTCGCCGAGGCCAAGACGGCGTCGGCCGCGAAGGACGTCTCGCTCGCGCGACTGCAGGCCGAACTCGCCGAGGCCAAGACGGCGTCGGCCGCGAAGGACGACTCGCTCGCGCGACTG
>JAGWBM010000029.1:429-8266 GCA_021295895.1 Pseudomonadales bacterium | reverse complement strand
GAAGGACGACTCGCTCGCGCGACTGCAGGCCGAACTCGCCGAGGCCAAGACGGCGGCGGCGGCGAAGGACGACTCGCTCACGCGGTTGTACACCGGACTCGCCGAGGCGAAGGCAGCATCGACGGCCAAGGACGATCGCTTCGCGCGGCTGGCGACCGAGTTCGCCGATGTCCAAGCAGAATTGGGATCCAAGGTCGAAGTAGCCCAAAGACTCTCGGCCAAAATGCAAGAGTACGAAACCCGCACTGCGATCAACAACGAGGCAATCGAGCGCCTGACGTCAAACGCCAAGCAGCGGCAACAACAAATCTCGTCGTTGGAACACACGGTAAGACGGCTCACCGCGGAATCACGCCATTTGCGCTCCGAGTTGGGTGCGAAAAACCAATCCCTCGCGGCGAAGTCCGTGACCGTCACTAGGTTAAGGGACGAACTTTCCCAACTGCGCAACAGGACCGAACGCGCCGTCAAGCGGATAACCAACGAAAGCGTGAAGATCGCCGACGAGAATCGCAATCTGAAGCGTCAAGGGGAACTCGCAGCCGGGGACACCGCCAGAGTGAAAGCGGAAGTCGATGAATTGAGGGGCCGGCATCGGGACCTGACAACGGCCGTCGATGCAGTTCTACGTTCCCGGCGCTGGCGTGTCGGGAATTTCCTTCTCTCGCTGCCCTACAGATTGCTCTTTCGTCGCGTACCGCCGATGGCCACAGACACGATCAAGAAAATCTCCGAGATCGAAACCACAGTCCAGCCGAATCATCATTAGGCAACCGCCCGACTCAACGCGAGGCGATCTCGAACCAGTAGGCCCTGGTACAGGGCATCGTACTGATCAGCCATCCACGCCGTGTTCTCCACGATGCCCGCTCCTCGTTGCCACGCGTGAACCGCATCCAGGGACTGCTCGAATCGTGGCTGGTCTCCGGCAATCTCCTTGAGTTCGGCGTATACGTACGCCGCATCGCCATGACGGATTAGCCACCCGCCACCGTGCTTGCGGATTCGCTCGCCAACCGCACCGTAATCCAATGCGGCCGCTGGCAGTCCGCAAGACCATAGTTCCGTTAGCGTGTGGCAATGGGTCTCGGGCCAAATGGACAGAATCAGTCCGAACGCGGGATTGATCGCTTGCACCCGTCGGGTGAATTCGTCGCGATCGTACGTTCCGTGGAGAACGAGCCCAGGGCGGTCTTTGACGGACGTTCTGCCCAGCACGTGGAACTCGAACCTTCCCTGGGTATCAAGAGCAATCAGTTCTTCGAGCAACAGGGCACCCTTTGGTACGCCGATGTTCCCAGGAACGAGCACCCTTGTTGGATGACCTTCGTTGACCTCCGCTGGTGCGAGCCGCTCAAATGTCAGATCTCGCCCGTGGGGAATAACGCGACACCGGTCTGCCAACTCACCGTACTTGGATAGCATCTGTGCGAGCGCCGATTGGGAAGTCGTCACGAACAGATCGCAAGTGGCGAGCATCGCCCGCATCATCTGCTGCCACGAACGAACCGCGTTGTGTTTCAGATTCGGCATGTCGTCCTCGTGCCAAAGCTCAGGCCGACACCGGCCGCGTGTCGACGTGCACACGCCGCCGCAGTGGACGAGGTTTTCGTCAAGTAGCTTGATCGTGGGGCAGATCGTGTAGAAGTCGTGGAAGGAGAACACCACGGGGATACCGAGGGCTTTGCACACCTCCGGGAGGCCCACGCTGTGCCAGCCGATGTGGCGGATGTGGACCAACTCGATCGAATGTTCGATCAGGAAGCGGTCCGCCAAGGCATCGTACTCTCCAGAAGTGTGGGGGAATGGAAGGATGCGTTTTTGTAGTTCGACCGACGCCAACGATCGGGTGTCGTCGCCATCAACGGCATACAGTTCAAGCCTTCTCGAGTCGCACACGAGGAGGTAAGGCTCATAGCGATCTTGCAGCGCGGACATGAGATCGCCGTTCGTTTGCGGCGTTCCACCCGTGGTCGTCGAAATAACGAATAGCACGCGTGGGCGAACCGGTGAGGCGCTTGCCGACCGAACACCGGCTTCCCCAACCTTCGACCTCGCCCGGTCGACCCGCGGATCCACCAGGAACGCCCTAACGGCTGCCGTGTACTCGGGGTACCGCTCGTCGATGATCGCCCGCCCGGTCCTGACCAAGCCTTCTCTCTCAGAACCGAAGCTTGCGGAGCGCACATGGAAGATGAGCGTCGCGTCGTCGATTACGTGCTTCCAGCCGGCCCTCGTCGCGCGTACGCAGAAGTCGTTTTCTTCTCCATATCCCCTTGGGAACGAGACAGCGTCGAAGTCCCCGACCTCGTCAATCGCCGCCCGCTGGATGTACATGCAGAAGCCGTTTCCGGTGGGGGTCTCCGGATAGAGTCGCCCGCTTCCCCGGGTCACGCACCGGGCGTAGTCGTCGTCGGACATGCCCTCGGGACGGGCGTTGGTCTCGTTTATCCGCGGCGCCGAAAACGCGCCCGCGTTATCGGAGAACGGCGTCGCCGTCGCGACTCTCTCTCCCGAGTACGCGGCAAGGCGAAGATTGCCTAGCCAGCGCGGGGTCACACGTGTGTCCGAATTTAGGAGAACGACATCGGATTTCCCCGCCAGATGGATCCCAAGGTTGACCGTCGCCGTGTAGCCGAGATTGCGATGGTTGCGGACGATCCTGATGTTGGAATGCCCTGCAAGCTCGGTCATCACTCGATCCACCTCCGGGTGCGGGCTGCAGTCGTCGATAGCGATGACGCGCACCGAGGGGTCCGTGTGGGCGACCACCGATCTCAGGCAGTCGCGCGTTGCCTCGGGTGCGTTGTATACCGGTATGACAATCGTGACGCTGCTTGCCGCGATTCGCTCGCGCGTCAATCCCTTCCGGTGCCGACCGGGTGAACCCTCCCCCTCGCGACCTCGGACACTGCGGATGTAGTGCAACAGCGGGTTGTCTCCCGATACAACCAGGTCGCCGTGCCTGTGCAAGTACTCGGAACCATTGAATTCCGCCGACGGATTCCGACCGAGCCTTGCGCCAGCCAGCAGGTAGTGTTCGACTGGATCCATTCCCGAGAACCTGACATCCGGGTAGGTGTCCACGTACCACTTGGCGTCGAACAGGCCCGACAAGCGGATCTCGTCGATCTCGTGCTGACTTGCGGGTCCAGTCGATCCCATGATGCTGCGGCGTTTTCACACCCCCAGCCTGCGCGGAGTGCAAGTCTAACAGTGCATCGAGCAGGGTCCGGTAGCGCAGCGTCGGAATGACCAGGGTCGTGCTGCACGCGACCGCCCGCCCTCGTATAGTCTGGAAACCACACCCAAGACATCGCCCATGCGTGCCTCGCTCCCATCGTCCTTTAGCTCCGATATTCCCAGTAGCCAAGCAGCCGTCGACATATTCAAGGGTCTTTGGAAATCTGCGTTCCCCCCACAGAGCGGACTCGTCGCGGGAACCGTGCCGAACTTCGAGGATGCCCGCGTGCCATGGGCAGATCGTGTACTCGGCGGTTTGCGCGGTCGGAGCATCCTGGAGTTGGGGCCGTTCGAAGGCTACAACACCTTCCAGTTCTCGCAACTCGGCGCGACTCCTATCACGGCCGTCGAGGGCAATAGCACGAACTACCTGAAGTGCCTCGTTGCAAAGGAGACCCTTGGAGTCAACGCCTCGTTCCTGCATGGGGACATCCGCCTATATCTCGAACACACCGAACGGCGATTCGACATTTGCTGGGCAAGCGGCGTTCTCTATCACCAGATCGATCCCCTAGCGTTGCTGTCTGCCATCGCCAGAGTGTGTCCGAGGGTCTTCATATGGACCCACTTCTTCGACGAAAGGATAAGTTCAAACCCCGAACGCTATCCCAACTTCGTTCCACAACAGGATGTGGAAAAGGAACTCGACGGCTACCGGTGTATGCACTACTGCCGCTCGTATCTCTTTCGCAAAGGCCAGCGACCCGCGTCCTTCTCGGGCGGCCACGACACCTTTGCCTACTGGCTGCGCAAAGACGACATCCTCGCTTACATCGACAAACTCGGGTTTAGTGAGGTCACCATTCGCGGAGTTTCCATGGACCACCCCGCTGGCCCGACCCTGTCGTTGCTAGCATCGAAGCCGGATGGTGTCTGAATTCGTCGGCGTGAGACGGTCGCCTGTCTAGCGCGCTTCCTGCCAAACGTTGCGGCGTAGAAGAGCACGTACATAAGCGACGTCGTCCGAATATAGATGCGCCAATCGGTTGCGGTCGGTGCCGGAGAAACCCCGGTACGTTAGGCCGTCGCCGCGATAACGCCCGCTGACGAACTCTCGGCTGTTCAATCGCTCGTAGAGTGCCAACCCGTCTAGCCAGTCAGATCGGCAAGAGATGTCGAGTCGTCGCGACAGGTCGATGAGGAACGAACGGGGGTTCGCCATGAGATCCTCATAGATCATGATATGCAGTCGCGCGGGGTCAAAGACACGCCGGAATGCGGACAAGTGGCGCTTGTAGAAACCCATGTCAACGATGCCGAGTCGGGTCGGTGCACCCCATATCGGCGTCTCTACACCTAGTCGCCCAAGGGCGAAGTGGTGGTGGGCGGCAGACTGCGCCCGGTCGACGGGATTACGTAGCAGCACAACCACATGGGCGTCGTGACCCAACCGTGCACGTATTTCGGTCGCCGTGTCATGCCTGGGTCGTGCCGGCGAAAACGGGCTGTCGCCGTCCTTTACCCAACAATAACCCGGCGTGGACTCGCCTCGGTAGCGATAGCTGCCAGCATCGGCAAAGTGAGCCAGATACTCCCGCCATGCGGTTTCCGATCGGACCCGTGCGAACGCATCGAAATACCGTAGTTCCTTCACCCTCGACATGAATACGTCCTCGTGGCTGCCGAGAATCGCGTGCAACCACGTCGTGCCGCCCTTCTGCACCCCGGCGATCAGCAGGTTCGGCAGTACGGTTGAAGTCGTGTCCACAGGTTCGTCCATTGGGGCTACGCTCGTGATGCCTTGACGCCTGTTGCCAGGTACACGCGCAGGCAAGGTTCCCAGCACAACGGCGACAACTCGAGCACATTCGCCAATCTGCTGGGGTCGAGTCGGGAATTAAGCGGTCTAGGTGCTCTGGCGGGCCATTGGCTTGTCTCGATCCCCTTCAACCTGGGCACTGTCGGCAGCAAGCCGACGTCCGTGGCGATCGCCAGTATTGCTCGTGCGAAGCCGCACCAAGATACCGCCGGCATCGTCGAGAAGTGGTACGTGCCCCAGGCATCCTCGAGGCCTGCGGGATGCCCGGCAATCGCGCGCACCGTCGCCGCGACCGCGTCCGCTGGTGTCGGCGTGCCGATCTGATCGTCCACCACCGTCAGTTCGTCCCGCTCCCGCGCGAGGCGGAGGATCGTGTCAACGAAACTGCGCCCAATCCGCCCGAACACCCAACTGACGCGCAGGATCACGTGCCGGTCCGCGGCCGCACGCAGCCGGTTCTCGCCCTCGAGCTTGGACGCACCGTAGACGTTCAATGGGTTCGGGATGTCGTCCTCGACATAGGCACCCTCCTTGGTGCCGTCGAACACGTAGTCCGTGGAAAAGTGGATCACCCCTACGCCTCGGGCGGCGCAGGCCTGGCCTAGCCGTCCGACCGCGTCGGCGTTGACCCGGAAGGCGAGGTCGGCTTCGTCCTCGGCCCGGTCAACCGCGGTGTAGGCCGCACAGTTGACCAGGAGGTCGGGCTCGTGTTCGTCCAGGCGACGCGCGATCGCGTCCTGGTCGGTGATGTCCAGATCGCGTCGCGTGAGGCCGACGACCCGAAACCCGTCGTCCGCCAGGCGGACCATCTCGGTGCCTACCTGGCCTTCCGCACCGGTGACCAGAACTTTCACTGCCGGAGGTACTCGTCAAGCGTCGGGTTCCGTGCATCCGCGGCCGAGACGATTGGATCGTCCAACGGCCACGGGATGGCGATCGTCGGGTCGTTCCAAAGTACCCCCCGGGAGTCGCCGCCGCGGTAGTGGGCCGTGCACTTGTATTCGAAGTCGGCGACATCGGAGAGGACGCAGAATCCGTGGGCGTAGCCCGGCGGGATGAACAACTGGGCGTGGTCGGTGTCGTCGAGGATGACGGCGACGTGCTGACGGAACGTCGGTGATGTCGGGTCGATGTCCACGGCCACGTCGAATACGCGACCCCGGGAAACACGCACGAGCTTGCCCTGGGGTTCGCGGGCCTGGAAATGCAGGCCTCGCAGCACGCCGCGGCGGGAACGCGAGTGATTGTCCTGGACGAAGTCGTGGCCGAGGGCGGGAATCCCGTCGTAGCGCTCCTTGTTGTACGTCTCGAGCAGGAAGCCGCGATCGTCCGCGAAGACGTCCGGGCGCACGACCACCACACCGGGCAGGATCGTCTCCTCAACGCGCATCGCTCGACCGTTCGGCTTCCTCCGCGAGTCCGCGAAGGTAGTTGCCGTAGTCCCTCGGTCCGAACGAATCCGCAAGGGCCACAAGATCGGCATCCGATATCCAGCCCAGCCGCCACGCAACCTCCTCGGGACAGGCGATCTTCAAGCCCTGCCGGTGTTCGATGGTCTGGACGAACAGGCTTGCCTCCAGGAGCGACTCCGGTGTCCCGGTATCGAGCCACGCCATGCCGCGACCGAATTGCACGACGTCGAGGCGGCCGCGCTCGAGATAGACCCGGTTCAGGTCGGTGATCTCCAGTTCGCCACGCGGCGATGGGCGCAACGACTCGGCGATGGAGACCACCTCGTCGTCGTAGACGTAGAGGCCGGTGACGGCCAGGTTCGACTTCGGGTCGGCCGGTTTCTCCTGGAGCCCCACCGGTCGCCCTGCCGAGTCGACTTCGAGAACGCCGAACTGTCGGGGATTCTTGACGGGATACGCGAACACGGTCGCACCGCGGTTGTCGCGGATGGCTTGCTGGGACAGGCGCGACAGTTCGCTGCCGAAGAAGATGTTGTCGCCGAGAATCAGCGCCACGGGGTCGTCGCCGATGAAATCGCGGCCGACGACGAAGGCGTGGGCAAGGCCGCGGGGTTCATCCTGCACGATGTAGGACAGGCGCATTCCCCACCGCGAACCGTCACCGAGCAGATCCCGCAGTCGCGGTGTGTCCTTCGGCGTGGAAACGATCAGGATGTCCCGGATACCGCCGAGCATTAGCGTGGTCAGCGGGTAGTAGACCATCGGCTTGTCGTACACCGGCAGAAGCTGCTTGCAGACTGCGATCGTGATGGGGTGGAGCCTGAGATTGCGACCGCCGGCGAGGACGATGCCTTTGGTTGCGGGGGAATTCATGTCGGCGACAATACTAGCCCATCCCGTGACGGGCCAACGTTGCCGGCGAACGCCACACCAACGCTACCGCATCCATGCCTGCGACGACACAGCACCTAACGCCCGCCCAGGTCGACTTCGACGGCGGGCGCCCCGTCTCTCGTGCCTTCGGCGACGTCTACTACGACGCCGACGGTCCCGCTGAGGTGGCGCGCGTGTTCCTGGCCCCGGCGGCATTCGAAGCGCGCACTGCCGATCCCGCGGGCACGTTCACCGTCGGCGAACTCGGCTTCGGGACCGGCCTCAATTTCGTCGTTGCGGCGCGGGCCGCTCGGAGCCGCCTGCATTTCATCTCGGTGGAACGGCATCCGCTGTCGTTGGCCGACACGGCCCGGTCGCTGGCGCCCTGGGCGACGGCGTTCCCCTTGGCGCAGGAACTCGTCGAACACTACCCGCCGCTCGTGCCGGGTTGGCACCGCCGCCTGTTCGAGGGGGGTCGCATTCAACTGTCGGTCTACTTCGGCGATGTTCGCGACGCGTTGGTGGAGTTGGAGCAACAACAACGTCGGGG
>JAGWBM010000029.1:0-398 GCA_021295895.1 Pseudomonadales bacterium | reverse complement strand
GGGATCGCGACCTGTTCGAGGCGATGGGCCGCCTGTCTACCCATCGTGCATCCGTCACGACATTCACCGCCGCCGGCAGTGTGCGCCGCGATCTGGGTGCGGCCGGTTTCGAGGTGCGCCGGGTGGACCAGCAGCCCCACAAGCGACACAGCACCGCCGGGGTCTACACGGGCAACGGTCGCACTTTCGCGGTGCCGGACGACACGGTGATCCTTGGCGCGGGATTGGCCGGAACGGCAACGGCACGGGCACTTGGCGAGAAGGGAATCACCGCCATCGTCATGGATAGCAGCGAGGGCATCGCCCAAGGCGCTTCAAGCATCCCGGCCGCCGTCATGCACCCGCGACTCTCGCCCGGGACATCCACGCCAAGCTCGTTCCGACTACACGCATTCGCG
>JAGWBM010000028.1:29019-31570 GCA_021295895.1 Pseudomonadales bacterium | reverse complement strand
GTCGTCGTGTTGTTGCTGTTGTTGACCGAGTTGTCGACGGAGGCGTCCGTCGTCGATGGCTGGATGATGATATCGCCGCCGTCACAGGCGCAAAGCACTACCAACGCAGCGAGTGCTGCGGTCAGTCGGTTCATTCCTTATCCCCTTGAAGTAGCCACAAGAACGTCGCCCGGGCCGCTTAACGGGTGCGGCGCGCAGACAACGGCACGCTAACGAGGGTTTATGAAAATCCCGTCACAGGTCTGTGACGATCTCGTGACGGGTGCGACACGCGCGCCAGCGCCTATCGCGAGAGACCTCGGGGTGGGATGGTTGGAATAGACAACACGAACCGGGGCGAGGGTGCCTCGGAATGATTCGACCGCGTAGGCGGTTCGACTAGGGACGGGGCTTGTCAGTCGTGGTCCGGATTTGGTCGATGCACCACGCACACCGCCGGCCGGCAACTGCCGGCCGGCGGCCGTGTGACAAACTAGACGGTGGGGTTAGCCCCCGTCAGTAGGAGCTTCGGCTTCCCCGCCTTCAGCGGCCTCTTCCCCGCCTTCGGCGGCTTCCTCGCCACCCTCGGCGGCTTCCTCGCCACCCTCGGCGGCTTCCTCGCCAGCCGCTTCCTCGCCACCCTCGGCGGCTTCTTCGCCGCCTTCAGCCGGTGCGGCCTCCTCAATTTCTGCGGCAGGGACTTCCTCGGCCGCCGGGGCCTCTTCGGCATCCGCGGCGGGCATGGATTCTTCTTCTGCGGCCTGTTCGCAGCCAGCTAGTCCCAAAACCAAGAACCCAGCGAGAACCGCGCTCCCTACACGAGAGAGTGTGCCGTCGATCATTTGTGCAAGCGTCATAATTGCTCCTCCCAACTCAAGGCTGGCCATACGCTGGTTCTCGTCGACACGGCGTGAATGCCACACCGACGGCCCTGATATGGTCGCAAGGGTGAGCATATAACAGATCGAGCGTCACTGTGGAACCTTTGAGGGTCGCCCCGACGAGCCTGAACGACCCGACTTCGCATGAAACCACCGCCGCCGCTTGTTACGCTCGCTCGCGCCTGTTTGATGTTTAAGGACCGAAACCCGATGCCCGTTGCCTTCGCTTTGCGCCGCGTGCGCCTACGGCCTAGTCACGCCGTCCTGCCCATGAAGCAGTCGTCCCGGTCGCAAGCTCCCTTCGGCGTTTGGTCCATGGAAGACGCGACCGCTTCGCGGTCGCCCCGAGATTTCGCTGCGCGAAATCTCCCGGCGGCGAGGCGTCGCCAACCGCCAGGCAACAAACGACGCGTTTGCTTCGTGGAAGCGCCCCATGGCCTTCCCGGCGCCTCGCTGACGCTGTGCGCCGGGTGCGCCTCCGGCCCAGCTACACCGACCTGTACATGAAACAGATGCCACGGTCGCAAGCTCCCTTTGAAATTCGTTCCATGGAAGGTGGTCCAACGTCGCACATCTACTTTTCGCAACGCCTGCGGCTGCACTACGTGGACTGGGGCAACGAGGATGCGCCGGCGATGCTCTTGGTTCACGGTGGTCGCGACCACTGTCGCAATTGGGACTGGGTGGCGCACGAGCTCAAGTCCGACTATCACATCATCGCGCCGGATCTACGCGGCCACGGCGATTCGCAGTGGCTGGTGGGGGGTGCCTACACGACCATCGACTACGTCTACGACATCGCCCAACTCGTGCGCCAGGCCCGCCTCGACGACATCGTCGTGGTCGGCCACTCCATGGGAGGGTCCGTGTCACTGGCATTCGCCGGCCTATACCCGGAGAAGGTCAAGAAGCTTGTCGCCATCGAAGGCATGGGCATGTCGCCCGCGACTGCGGACGACTCGATGCCCGGCCATGAACGGCTGCTGGGTTGGGCCGACAACCTTCGGCAACTGTCGGGTCGCATACCGAAGCGCTACGCGACGCTGGAGGGCGCGTTCCAGCGCATGCAACAGGCCAACCCGCACCTGACTGAGGACCAGGCCCGGCACCTCACCATTCACGGCAGCAACCAGAATGAAGACGGCACGTACAGTTGGAAGTTCGACAACTACATGCGTGCCTGGTCGCCGTTGGGACTCTCCGCCCGGCAGACCGTCGGTCTCTACCGGCGCATCACCTGTCCAACGCTGTTGATCCACGGTGCCGAGTCCTGGGCATCGGACCCGGAGGAGGACGGTCGCCTGGAGTATTTCCGGAATGCCCGGTCGGTGGGCGTGGAGAATGCCGGCCATTGGGTCCACCACGACCGCTTGGACGAGTTCCTTACGATTCTCTGCGACTTCGTCACTCATGACCCGGGCGCTTGACGGGCTCGTCGCTGCCATCCACCGCACACCGCGCCTGGGTGTGTTCACCGTGGCCGGTGGCGGGTCGGGCCTTTTGTCGAGCCTGCTCGGCGTTGGTGGTGCCTCGGCCACGGTTTTGGAGGCGAACGTTCCCTATTCGCCCCGTTCGTTGCGCGATTGGCTGGGCGCGGAACCCGCGCAGGCATGTAGTGACGAAACGGCGAGACGCATGGCCGTGCGCGCGTTCATGCGGGCTGCGGAACTTGGCGGCGACTTCGGGTTCGC
>JAGWBM010000028.1:10488-28985 GCA_021295895.1 Pseudomonadales bacterium | reverse complement strand
TTCCAGGACGCATTGAATACGCGAAGTTGGCGCTTGGATTTCGAAGGGTCCGCGGGCGACCGCGCCGACCAGGAACGCACGGTTACCGCAACGGCCGTCGAAACGCTGGGCTACGCGCTGGGTGTGGGCGCCGCGCCGCCTATTGCCGGAAACCACGCACAGGGCGACGACACACTCGCCGGGTTGATGCTCGGCAAGCGGACGCGCATCGGTAACACCGAGCTCGATGCGGTGTTGCCAGGCGCGTTCAATCCGCTCCACGACGGTCACCGTCGCATGCGGGCGGATGCGGAGCGGCGCCTTGGGCGACCGGTCAGCTACGAACTCTCCATTGCCAACGTGGACAAGCCGCCGCTCGACTACTACGAGCTCAACACGCGGCTCGAGCAATTCACAACCGCCGAAGTCGTACTGACCAATGCGCCGACGTTCGTCGACAAGGCCCGTACCCTCGGCGGTGTCGTGTTCGTAGTCGGGACCGACACCATGCAACGCGTGGCCGAGCCCGGATACTACGACGGCGTGGAATCGCGCGATGCCGCAATCGCCGAACTAGCGGGGCTCGGGTGTCGGTTCTTGGTGTACGGGCGGGTCGATGCCGGTGTGTTCAGAACGCTTTCCGACTTGACCTTGCCGCCTGCGCTGGCGGGTATCAGCACCGGTGTTCCTGGGTCCGAGTTTCGCGACGACACTTCGTCCACGGCATTGCGCCGCCAACGCAAAGGCGGAGACAGGTTGACGATCGTTGCCGCCGGTAAGGGTTCGTAGCGGCGACGCTATCGCGCCCGCCAAGGCGCGCCAACGCCCGTGCTGAGGCCCGCAATGCGTCAGTCGGTTGGCACGAGAATGCGTAAGCACTCTCGGACGCGCCCAAAGGGCGCGCCGGGCCGGGACGAGCCCGTCCCCTACGGTGGGCCCTCGAGATCCTCGATCCGTTTGGGGTAGGTGTCCTTCAGCAATCGCGACAGGGAGCGGTCCGCCAGCAATCGACCGCCGGTCTGGCAGCGGGCGCAGTAGTTGGACTCGTTCTCCGATCTCAGGATGCGCTGCACGGGTGTCCCGCAGACCACGCAGGGCTCGCGATACCGACCGTGCACGGCCATTTTCGGGTGGAATGCCGTGACCTTGGTGGGGAACTTGCCGCCCGTCTCGTTCCGCAGCGTGTCCGCCCAGCGCGTGAGGACGTCGCGGCAGGTGTCGAAGAGCTTGCGGGCCTCTTCCGGCGTCATGTTCCTACCCAGCTTGAACGGGGACATTCCCGCCTCGAACAGGATCTCGTCGCTGTAGGCATTGCCGATGCCGGCGAACACGCGTTGGTCGGTGAGCGCCCGCTTGACGGTGTGCGGTGTCGATCGCAGGCGTTCGAAGAACGTCTCGAACTCGATGTCGCTCACTTCCAACCCGCCCGGGTCCAGGTCTGCAAGCGTGTCGCGACCTCGCACCAATCGCAGCGACGCCCGTCGCTTCCGGCTCGCCTCGGTGAGGATCAGGGAACCGTTGTCGAAGTCGAACGCCGCGAGGCCATTGCGCTTCGGGACGGGCTTCGCCTCGTCGTACCAGCGCAGGCGCCCGGCGATCATTAGGTGCACGACGACGAAGAGTTCGTCGACCAGTTCGAGGACGATCTGCTTGGCAAGCCGTCGCACGCCGACGACCTGTCGACCGACGACTTCGTCCACGGTGGGCACGACCGAACGTAGGAGGAACGGGCTCGCGATGCGGATGCGGTCCAGGGCGCGCCCAACCACGCGATCTTCGAGGTGTTCGACGTAGACCGTCAGATCGGGGATTTCAGGCATCTGGCACGGCCCTGGCGTCCCGCTTACCCGGCTGCGTGTCTGCTACCATGCGTCTCCTTTTTCGCACGAGGGGGAGATCATGTCCGGCAACTATGCGGACATCAACGTGAGTCTCGACGATCACATCGCCACGGTGGAGATCGACCGGCCGCCGCACAACTTCTTCGACCGCTACCTGATTTCGCAGATAGCAGATGCCTACGGCGAACTCGACGACGATCCGGCGTGTCGGGCCATCGTGCTTGCCTCCAACGGCAAGTCGTTTTGCGCGGGCGCCAACTTCGGATCGGGCCCTGAGGAGCGATCCGGGCACGAGGAGTTTTCCGAGGATGGCTTCAGGAACACCACCGGCATGCTCTATCGAGAGGGTGTGCGGCTGTTCTCGGCAAAGACGCCGGTGGTTGCGGCCGTACAGGGCGCGGCGATCGGGGGCGGGTTCGGCCTGGCGCTGTCCGCCGACTTCCGGGTCGGCGCCCCGGAGGCGCGGTTTTCGGCCAATTTCGTCAAGCTCGGAATCCATCCGGGCTTTGGGCTCACCGTGACCCTACCCAAGCTGATCGGCCAGCAGGCCGCCAACCTCATGTTCCTAACCGGACGGCGTATCAAGGGCGAGGAAGCACTCTCACTCGGGCTTATCGACCAATTGGTTCCAGTTGACGAGGTCCGTATCGCTGCGAGCGCGCTGGCGGAGGAGATCGCGGAGAACGCGCCGCTGGCGATCGGCTCCGTACGCGCCACCATTCGTCATGGTTTGGCGGGGCAGATAGCCCGGGCCACCGACCACGAACTCGCCGAACAGCAATGGTTGCGCGCCACCGAGGACGCCGAGGAAGGCATTCGAGCGGTGGCCGAGCGGCGTCCCGGGAACTTCAAGGGGCGTTAGGGTGGATCTCGGCAAGATCGGGGTGTGGTTCTTTACGGATCGCCTGACTGCCACCGATGCCGCGTCGACGGCGCAGCGCATCGAGGAACTCGGCTACGGTACGCTGTGGATTCCCGAGACCATGGGCCGCAATCCCTTCGCCCACGCCGCGTGGTTGCTCGCCAATACGGATCGACTGATCGTCGCGACGGGCATCGCCAACATCTACCACCGCGAACCGGGCGTGACCGTGCAAGCTCAGAAGACGCTGGCGGAGCAGTCGGGCAACCGCTTCCTGCTAGGCCTCGGCGTTTCCCACAAACCCCTGGTCGAGGGCCTGCGGGGCCTCAGCTACGGCAGGCCGGTCGCAACGATGCGTACCTATCTCGAGAAGATGGCTGTTTCGCCCTATACCAGTATCGAGCCCGGTGAAACGCCGCCGACCGTTATCGCGGCGCTCGGACCGAAGATGCTGGAACTGGCTCGAGACACCACCGACGGCGCGCATCCCTATTTCACCTCGCCGGGACACACGCGAATGGCGCGCGAAGTCCTGGGGCCGGACAAGTGGCTCTGCGTCGAGCAGAAGGTGGTCATGACGAGGGACCCGGACCAGGCGAGGGGACTGGCGCGGGCCACGGCCCGTACTTACCAGGCATTGCCGAATTACCGAAACAACTGGCTGCGCATGGGGCTCACCGAAGCCGATATTTCGGGGGAGGGATCCGACGCGTACATCGATGCCACGTTCGCTTGGGGCGACGCGAAGACCATTCGGCAGCGCATCGACGAACATCTGGAGGCCGGCGCGAGCCACGTCTGCATTCAACCTGTCAATCGGGAGGGACGCTTCGGCGAAGTGGATTGGGAAACCCTGGAGGCATTGGCACCATGAGCGAATTCAAGGACAAGCGCGCGGTCGTCACCGGTGCCGCGGGTGCGGTTGGGCGGGTCGTGGCCCGGGCGTTCCACGACGCCGGCGCGATCGTGACCGGTATCGACATCGTTGAACACGAGGCACCATATCCAACGCTTGTGGCGGACCTCATCGATCCGGAGGGTGCACGCGGCGCGGTCACCGAGACCGGCGATATCGACATCCTCGCCAATATCGCCGGCGGCTTCGCGATGGGCGACACCATCGCCGAGACGTCCGACGAAACGTGGGACTTCATGATGAACCTGAACGCCCGCACGGTGCTCAACATGACCCGTGCAGTCGTGCCGGGCATGGTGGCCCGGGGTTCCGGCAAGATCGTCAACATCGGTGCTCGCGGCGCGTTGCGAGGCGGCGCCGGGATGGGCGCCTACGTGGCGTCGAAGAGCGTCGTCATCCGATTGACCGAGACCCTGGCCGACGAACTCAAGGCCAAGGGCATCAACGTCAACTGCATCCTGCCGAGTATCATCGACACGCCGACCAACCGGGCAGATATGCCAAAGGCCAAGTTTTCGAATTGGGTCCCGCCGGAACACATCGCGAACGTCGTGCTGTTCCTTGCGTCCTCCGCTGCCGACTCCGTGCACGGCGCGTCGATACCTGTGGAAGCCTTGGCGTAGGGGCGACCCTAACGCGCCCTGCGGGCGCGCCGTTCGCCCGCCCGGTTGTGACACGGAAAGGGATCCCGGAGACGGGACACCACGAGGGTGTCCCCTACAGGCGGTACTCGCCGCGGAAGTAGATCAAAGGGCGGGCGTGGGGCCGGAGGGTCTCGAATGCCAGGACGCGTCCCACGGCCACCGTGTGGTCGCCGGCATCGTGCTCGGCGTCGAGCTCGCATTCGACGTAGGCGATGACCCCTTCGAGAATGGGTGCTGGCGTCGCGTTCGTGGTCCACGACACATCGGCGGCCCGGCCCGATTGCGCAAAGTCCTCGCTGACGGCTTCCTGATCGTGCGCCAAGACGTTAATGCAGAAATGTCCCGTGGCGCGGATACGCGGCCAACTCGTACTGGTCTTCGCGGGGCAGATGGCGATTAGCGGCGGCTCCAAGGACAGGGACACGAAGGATTGGGCCGCGAAGCCGACCAGGGAACCGCTTTCGTTGCCGGTGACGATCACAACGCCGGTGCAATACTGGCCCATCGTGTCCCGATAGGCACGGCTGTCGAAGTCGTCCATCGTCTCAAACCGTGATTCCGCCCGTCGGATTATGGCTAAATCTGCCCGCCGACGCGTGGTAGGCGTGTAGGGGCGAGGCTTGCCCCACCGACGTAGGCCGGGGGAGGCGTCCGGGCCGGTGGTCGTCGAACTGCGCGAGTGGACGCGGGTTCGCGAGGAGCTCATGCGCGAGCGGGTGCGGCTGACCAACCGCATGCACGACCTGCAGTGGCGCGACCACCCGGCGTTCAACCGGGTGGTCGGAGACGACCTCGCGGCGCCCTGGGCGGTGGCCCTGTGGAAGCGCGCGCCGGGACGGGACAAGTCCGTCCCCGGTAGAATGCCCACGTGGCGGAGCATTACGATATCTCCCCGGGCAGGGAAGCCGAACAACCCTATGCCGCGCTCGACCTAGGCTCCAACAGCTTCCACCTCATCGTCGCCTACGATCATGGGGATCGCCTGCAGGTGGTGGATCGGCACAAGGAGATGGTGCGGCTCGCGGCGGGGTTGAAGGTGGACAATACCCTCTCCGACGCGGTTGCCGTACGGGCCATCGCCTGCCTGAAGCGCCTGGGTCAGCGCATTCGCGACCTTCCCCCGGGCAATGTCCGCGTCGTTGGCACGAACACCTTGCGCAAGGCGCGCAACAGCCAGGACTTCATCGTGGCGGCGGAGCGCGCCTTGGGTCACCGGGTGGAGATCATCAGCGGTCGCGAGGAGGCGCGCTTGATCTACCTCGGCGTTTCGCACTCCCTTGAACCCACCGAAGACAGCGCGGAGTCCCGCTTGGTGGTGGACATCGGCGGTGGCAGCACCGAACTCATCCTCGGCCGGCAGTTCCAGCCCCACCTGATGGAGAGCCTCTACATGGGCTGCGTGTCGATGTCCGAGGCGTTTTTCGGCGACGGCAAGCTCCGGGAACATCGATTCCGGGATGCGGAGAACGCCGCCCGCCAGGAACTCGAGGTGCTCGAAGAGATCTACCGGGCGCGGGGATGGGACACGGTCATCGGCGCGTCCGGCTCGATCCTCGCCATCCACGATGCCATCCTGGAATTGACGGGTGCGCGAGGCATCACGCACGACGGTCTCAAGGCGTTGAAGAGCCATCTGCTGGACAAGGGTCACACCAACGATGTCGAACTCGAGGCCATCGACGCCGAACGCGCGCCGGTCTTCCCGGGCGGCATGGCGATCACCGCCGCCGTTGTCGATGCCCTGGGCATAGACAGCATGACGGTATCCGATGGCGCGCTGCGCGAGGGATTGCTGCACGACCTCCTGGGTCGGGTTCATGCCCACGACATCCGGGAGACGACGGTGGCCGATCTCATGCATCGCTACCACGTCGACCCGCGCCATGCCCGGCGGGTCGCGGGCACGGTGGCACGGATTCTCGAGCAGGTTTCCTGGGATCTCGCGGAGAACCTGGCCGGCAAGTCACCCGCCCCGAAAACGCTAGGCGCTTCCTCCCGCAACGCCGCCCCGGGTACGCTCTCGGGTGCCGCTGCAGCGCGGCTGCTGCGTTGGGCCGCCTTGCTGCACGAGATCGGCATGGACATCGCCCACAGCCAGTACCACAAGCACGGTGGCTACCTGCTCGACAACATGGACTTGCCCGGATTTTCGCGCTCGGAACAGCACAACTTGTCCATGATCGTTCGGTCGCACCGACGGAAGTTCCCCATCGAGGAACTCAAGGGTCACCCGGGGTTAATCGCCTTGTGCGTGCTGCTGCGCCTCGCAGTCGTCCTGCACCGGGGCCGCGTCGAGAACACCTTGCCGGCATTCTGGGTCGCCCCATCCGGGCCGGGGGAAATCCGCGTCACGTTTCCCCGCAAGTGGCTTGCCGAACACCCTCTGACCAAGCTCGACCTGGAGCAGGAGTCCGAATACCTCTCGGTCATTCCGCTCAAGCTGGCCGTAACCGCGTTGTAGGGCACGGGCTCGTCCCGTCCCGGCTGGCCCACCGGCGTGCAGCACGGATGATCCGAGCGGTGGCGCGCAGGAGACCTCATCAGCCGGCGGCGGGGAACAAAGACCAACACTCGGTTACGATGTGGGCCCGCGCTGTGGACAAGGCGTGACATGAACTACAAGCACCTACGCGATTGGGATTGGCGGATTTGGGGTGGTTCGGTGGTCACCGCCGTTTGGCTGGCTGGCGGCGCCGTATACCTAGGTACGGTCGTGGGCTGGGCTTTCTGGCACCAGGGAGCGGCCGCCATCGGCGGTTTTTTCGAGGGCTTTTTCGCGCCGCTGGCCTTTCTCTGGCTGGTTGTTGGACTGTTCATCCAGCAGAAGGAATTGTCGCGTACCCGTGACGAGATGCGCGAATCGAACGTACTTTCCGCGCAACAGGCCAAGGCCATCGAGGCATCCGCCCTCACCGCCCGCCAGCAAGCGTTCTTCCTGATCGCCGAGAACGTGCGCCGCCAGACCGGGAACCTTCTCGGTGTCATGCTTGCCTCTAGCGAAAACGACCTGGTCGCCGACGAAGAGGAGATGGCGCGGCACTGGATCGCTCATTCAGGGGGCGACTACGAACGCTTTCCCCGCCTGCTCGCGGTCGCCCAGGACGGACTCCTCGAAGGCAACTTCGGTCGTATGCGTGCCGGCGGCGAGTTCTTGTTCGGCTCGCCATTTCGCGCCGCGATGAGTGAGGAATACATGCGTAGCTTTCGCCGCTTGCTGCAACTCGCCCGTGACTGCGACACCGGCGGCGCCATCCTGGGCACGGTTTCGCAGACGCCCCACGGCTTGGTCTACAGTGCGATGCTGGCCCAGCTAGACGCGCCACGCGCGTGGGGGCTGCTCGACGCCCCGGAGCCCGCGGGGCCTACCGCCAATGTCGAAGGCGTATGGTCGGCGGACCTCGACCCGGAGATTCGTGACAAATCCCCCACCCCTGAGTTCACACTACGGTTACGTGTCGGTGACGGCGGTCTCACCGGCAGTACAGAATCGAGCCTCGGCGAGGCCTCGATCGAGGCCGGGACTGTTACCGGCAATCTGCTGTTCTTCCGCCAGAATGTGACTGGGCCGGTATTGTTCTGGGCGAGTGTCGACGGCGATCGGATGACAGGCCGTGGGGAAAGAGACGCTGGAGAGACGTTCGGATTCAGTGCAACGAGACGCGAAGAGCCATGAGAGCACCGCGTACCAGTCCGATCCGCCGGGTGTCTCACCATACGAAAATCGCAGCCCCCACGGGTCGCGCCGCGGAAGCGTTGCGCTACCGGGTCAATAGCTCCAGCAGTTCCTCTTGGGCGCAGTGACGGTCTTCGCCGCAAGCCGCAGGCTCATAACCGCCATCGGCCTGCAGCACCCAAGCCTGGGCGTTGTCCCGTAGGTACGGTTCGAGACCCTGCTCGACCACGGCTTGCCGGTTAACCTCGTCCTCGATGGGGAAGCACGTCTCGACCCGTGAAAAGAAGTTGCGGCCCATCCAGTCCGCGCTCGACAGGTAGATGCGTCTATCCCCGCCATTCTCGAACAGGAAGATTCGCGTGTGTTCGAGGAACCGACCGACGATCGAGCGTACGGAGATGTTCTCCGAGACGCCCTCGATTCCCGGCTTCAGCGAGCAGATTCCACGTACGACCAGTTGCACGCATACACCTGCTTGGGAAGCCCGGTACAGGGCCTTGATAACGTCCGATTCGATCAACTGGTTCATCTTCGCGGTGATGCCCGCCGGCTTGCCGGCGGTGGCGTTTTTGATCTCGACATCGATATGGCGCAGGATGGTTTGGTGGAGGGTGAACGGCGATTGCACGAGCTTGTTCAAGCCCCCGCTACGGCCCATCGTCGTGAGCTGGTGGAACACACGCTGCACGTCGGCGGCCATGTCCACGTCGGCCGTGAGCAGGCCGAAGTCGGTGTAGCCGCGTGCCGTACGGGCGTGGTAGTTGCCGGTGCCGAGATGGGCGTAGCGGCGCAGTTCGCCGTCTTCACGGCGGATGACGAGGATCATCTTGGCGTGCGTCTTGTGCCCGACGATGCCATACACCACCTGCGCGCCCGCTTCCTGGAGATGGTTGGCGAGTTCGATATTGGCGGCCTCGTCGAAACGCGCGCGCAACTCGATCACCACCAGCACTTCCTTGCCCCGTCTTGCCGCGTCGAGCAGGATCTTGACGGCTGCGGAGTCCGTGCCCGTGCGGTAGAGCGTCTGGCGGATCGACAGGACGTTGGGATCTTCCGCCGCGCTGCGTAGGAAATCGAGCACCGGGACGAACGAGTGGAACGGGTGGTGCAGCAGGATGTCGCCGCTGCGGATCGCCGAGAAGATGTCCGGGGCAGCCTGTATTCGCGCGGGAATGCTGGGCGTGAACCCCGGGTACTTGAGGTCCGGCCGATCCACCAGGTCGGGGATCGTGTTGATGCGCGTCAGATTGACGGGACCGTTGCAGTAGTAGACGTCCTCTTCCGCCACCGAGAACTCGTCGGCGAGGAACTGGCCGACGTGCTTCGGACAGTCGTCGGCGAGTTCGAGGCGCACGGCATCGCCGAAGCGCCGGGACGAGAGTTCGCCTTCCAAGGCGATCAGCAGGTCGTCCACGGCTTCCTCGTCCACGAACAGGTCGCTGTTTCGCGTCACCCGGAATTGATAGCAGCCGACGGCTTTCATGCCGGGGAAGAGTTCGTCGACGTGGGCGTGAATGATCGAAGAGAGGAACACGAAGGCGTTGGGGCTGTCGGCCTTGTCCCGTGGCAGCCGAACGACTCTGGGCAGGGCACGGGGTGCTTGGACCACCGCCATGCCGCTCTTCCGACCGAACGCGTCCTTGCCTTCGAGCGTCACGATGAAGGTCAGGTTCTTGTTCAGGATGCGCGGAAACGGATGCGCCGGGTCGAGTCCAATTGGGGTCAGGATCGGCTCGAGTTCGCGATGGAAAAACTCCCGCAGCCATGCTTCCTGGTCCCGGTTCCATTGGGCACGTTTCAGGAACCGGATGCCCTCGGCATCGAGCAGCGGAAACAGCACATCGTTCAGGATGCGGTACTGCTCGTCGACCATGTCGTGGGCTACGAAGGCAATGCGCCTGAGCTGTTCGGTCGGGGACAGGTTGTCGGGACCGCGTTGCGTGGCGCCGACCTCCTCCTGCTGCTTGAGCCCCGAGACCCGGATCTCGAAGAACTCGTCGAGGATCGTCCCGACGATGCACAGGAAACGGAGCCGTTCGAGCAGCGGCACGTCGTCGCGTTTCGTCTGTTCCAGCACGCGGCGAATGAACTCCAGCTGCGCCAGTTCCCGGTTGATGTACAGGTCGGCGCTCGCGAGATTGGGCGGTTTTGCGATCTCCGTCGCCATACAATGTTCCGCGCTATGCCTCCACCGGAAAAGCCTACCACCGTGTCGGCATCGCCGTCGCCGCGCGACCGTCTGTTCGACGAGCCTAGGCAGCTGGTCGACTTCGCCTTCGACGAGACCGTCGCCGCGGTTTTCCCGGACATGATCCGGCGCTCGGTGCCGGGTTACGAAACCGTCGTTGCGCTGACGGGACTCCTGGCGGCCCGGCACCTGGACAATGCCGGGCGCTGCTACGACCTCGGCTGTTCGCTCGGCGCGTCGACGCTTGCCGTGCTGCGTGCCATGGGAACGAACCCCTGCGAGGTCATCGCCGTCGACAGTTCAGCGGCGATGCTCGACGACGCCCGCCGTCTTCCGGGGTTCGACGATCGTGTCGACTGGGTGGAGGCCGATGTTCGCGAGGTGGAAATCGACGACGCGCAGGTCGTGGTCCTGAACTACGTTCTGCAGTTCCTGCCTGTTAAGGACCGGCTGCCGTTGTTGGCGCGTATTCGTGCGGGATTGCGCCCCGGCGGCGTCCTGATCGTGTCGGAGAAGCTTGCCGCGGGCGGCTATTTCGACGGCCTGCACCGGGAGTTCAAACGGGCGAACGGCTACAGCGAACTCGAGATTAGTCAAAAACGCGCCGCTCTCGAGAATGTCATGCGTATCGACACGGAGGAGGTCCACCTGGCCAGATTCCGGGACGCGGGGTTCGGTGCCACACGGGTTTGGTTCCGGTGCCTGAACTGGGCGTCATTCGTCGCCTGGCCGAACGGGGATCCACGATAGCGCCCCATGGCCGACCCGGTCGCGGCGGCAACAACGCGCCTTCGCTGATGCTGTGCGCCGGGTGCGGCCCAGCCACGCCGACCTACCCATGAAACAAACGCCACGGTCGCAAGCTCCCTTTGGCGTTCGTTTCGCGGGAGGCGCGATCGAGTCCTTGTTCCGGGCATGGCGGGACGCGTCGGCCGATTGGGCCGTCGACATCGTGGATCGTGCATCCCATGGCGACCTGCCGCGTTGGCTGGCTGCCCTCGAACGCTTGCCGGATATTCGGTCGAACGAGGTTTCGATGGGCGCGGTAGTCGGTGCCGACGCGGCGGGCGTGACGACCGCCGAACGCAAGCGCCTCGAAGCGGGTTTGCGGGGCCTGTGGCCGTGGCGCAAGGGCCCCTTTGACCTGTTCGGCATCGCCATCGACAGCGAGTGGCGATCGGATCTCAAGTGGTCGCGTATTCGTCCGCACGTCGATCTGGGCGGTTGTCGCGTCTTGGACGTCGGTTCCGGCAACGGCTACTACGGCTGGCGCATGCTGGAGGCGGGCGCGAAGGCGGTGGTCGGTATCGATCCGAGTTTGCTCTACGCCCTTCAGCACGCCGCGATCGGCTACTACGTCGATCGCGGCGGGGCAAGGAACACGGTTCTGCCGGTGGGCTTGGGGGATTTCCCGGTGGCGGGGAAGTTCGACGTCGTCTTCTCCATGGGCGTCGTCTACCATCGCCGCGATCCCCTCGCCCATGTCCAGTCGCTTGCCAGCCACGCGCACAACGGCACGGTTTTGGTGGTCGAGAGCCTGGTGGTGGACCACGGTCCCTTGAAGCCCCGTGCTCGCTACGCGCGGATGCGCAACGTTTGGACGGTGCCCGACGTGGCCATGATATGCGGCTGGCTTGCCGATGCGGGTTTCGGCGATGCAAGGGTAGTCGACGTCTCGACGACCACGACCGGGGAGCAGCGGACGACGGCTTGGATGCCCTACGAGTCACTCGCTTCGGCACTCGACCCGAAGGATTCGAAGCTGACCGTCGAAGGGTATCCGGCACCGAAACGCGCCGTTATCATCGCCCGAAGGAATTGACGCGATCACCCATGACCGATTACCTGGCACCTTGGAAGTTCCGCTTCCGCGGCAAGACGGGCCGCATCCTTTCCGTCGTCGATTGCTTCCGCAAGGAACCGAACAAGGGACTCGCGGTGGTGCAGATCGCCCGAAGCAGCGGCTTGCCGATCCATGATGCCGCGACGGTGCTGGACGGCACCCCGGAACTGTTCATCAAGTTGCCCGGTCGGGGAGACGGCATCACGCGCTATCGCCTGGCATCTTCGGTTGCAGTCCGCGGCGACGAGGAGATCGGGGAATTGGTTCGCGGCCACGCCCGCCGCGAGTCGTGGATCTTCTATGCGCTGATGCTCATCGTGCTTCTGGTTCTCGTGGTCGTTGCGCTCGTGATCATGCCGACGCTGTTCTAAAGGCGCCTTGCGTGCCAGACGATCTTCCGCCGGACACCGCTGCCCTTCGCGACCGCGTCGAACACCTGGCTCGGGAGGCGCTGGTACCGCTGCGCGACGACGCGGGTCTGGATCCCGCCGATCGCGCAATGCGGGTTCGCGACGCGTCAAAGGAAGCGGGTGTCTACCCCATGGCGCAGCCCGCCGAGTTCGGCGGTGGAGCGACGCTGCTGGCGTTGACCGTCGTGCGTGACATCCTGGGTGGCCACAATGTCTGCCATCTGCCCGGCATCTTCGGTCCCGGTCCCGGCGTGTTGGCCGGCGTCGGCGAACCTCTGCGCAGCCGATACCTGGCGCCCCTCCTCGCCGGCGAGAAACGCGCCGCGTTCGGATTCACCGAGCCGGACGACGCCGAACGCGCGACCTGGGGCGTACTCAAGGGCGACACGCTGACGGTAAACGGCCAGAAGTCGTATGTGACCGGCGGGGCGAGCGCCGACTTCATCAATGTCCTGGTTGAGATCGAGGGACATGGCCCGGCCATGGTCGTCGTCGATCGGGATGCCCCCGGGGTTCACATTCGGCGTACCTTCGGCTCGGTGGATGGCAGCCACCATGCGTATATCGAGTTTCGCGATGTCGCCCTTCCGGCCACTCAAGTCGTCGGCCAACCGGGCCTGGGGCTGCCACGTGCCATGCGCCAGATCGGCGATACCCGCTTGGCCTTGGCAGCCGAGAGCATCGGACTGTGTCGATGGGTCATCGATTTCGTGACCGATCACATCACGAGTCCGCACCGCAGTGGCGCGCCGCTGGCCGCTCGGGAGGGCGTTCGCCTGCGCTACGCGGACATGCGTATCCGCGCCTACGCTGCCCGCAGCATGGTCTATCGCACCGCACGCCTTGGCGACGCGGGGGAGAACATCATCAACGAGGGCATCGCCTCCAAGGTGTTTGCCACCGAAGCCGTGGGCGAGATCGTCGACACGGGGATTCAGCTGGTTGGCGGGGGGGCCTTGCGTAGCGGCCACCCCCTTGAGGCGCTGTACCGACGGGTTCGCGCATTGCGCTTGGCGGAAGGGTCCAGCGACGTGCTCCGGCTGAATTTGGCGCGGGGACGCTTGGATTTGGCCAAGGGGAGGATTTGAGCGCCCCACGCCGGCCCGGCGCTTCGCCCGCAAAGCGGATCGTAGGGGACGGGCTTGTCTTGCGCCGCGCTTCACGTCGACCACGGTCGGATCGTCTATATGCTCTCGCGGGAGCCTCGGGACGAGAACATGGATCCCGTAGAGGGGGCGTTCAATCCGGTCGAGGCGGACGGCATATTGGACAACCCGTATCCGACGTCCACGCCCTTGCGTGCGGAGGCTTTCGGCTGTTAAGGGATACGGCGAGTCGCGGACGCCAACGCCGAAATTAGGCTAAGATTGTGGATTGACGTTACCGAAAGTAGCACTCGCCGTCGACGGCGGCACGGAACTCACTCGCCATGCTTTGGCTCAAGATTTCTCTGCCAATCATCCTCATCGTTGCTGCGGCATTGGCGGCGGCGGCGTTGTTTGCCGCCCGTACTCCCGCCGTGCAGAAGCCAGCCCCGCCGCCGACCCTTTTGGTGGATGTGGCGGTGGCGAAGCGCGAGCCCGTGACCTTCGAGGTTCGCTCCCAGGGGGTGGTGGTACCGCGGACCCGGACGACGATGGTATCGGAGGTTTCGGGCACGATCGTGGAGGTCTCGGCAGCATTCGTTGCGGGCGGATTCTTCGCCAAGGGCGATATCCTGGTCCGCATCGACCCGCGCAACTACCTAACGGCGATGAAGCGGGCGACGGCGGCTGTGGCCCAGGCCAAGACCAAGGTTGCCACGGAGAACGCGCTCGCGGGATACGCGGTCGAGGACTGGGAACGGCTCAGGAGTTTGGATGTGGCTGACCGGCCCGCTTCCGATCTCACCCTGCGCAAGCCGCAACTCGCCGAGGCCGTGGCGGGGCTCGAGTCCGCCGAGGCGGACCTCGAGAAGGCGACGGGAGATTTGAGCCGCACGGTGATCCGCGCGCCCTACGACGGCATGGTGCGCGAGAAGCGCGCCGATATTGGCCAGTTCGTCAACACGGGAACGCCGCTCGCGGAAACGTTCGCGACGGACTACGCGGAGATCCGGCTGCCGATACCACAGACCGACCTCAAGTACCTGGAACTCGGAAAGTTGCACGAAGACGGATCGCTGAAGGCAACGCTTTCGGCGGACATCGGGGGAACCTCCCGCAATTGGGTGGCCGAGATCGTTCGTACGGAGGGCGTGTTCGATGTCGACACGAGGGTTTTGCACCTCGTTGCCCAGGTCCAGGAACCGTACGCGTCCGGACGCGAGCCCTTGCGCATCGGTACTTTTGTCAGCGCCGCCATCGAAGGGACGGACGCCGGGGAAATTTTCGTCATTCCGCGCCACTCGCTGGAACGGGGCAAGACGTTGTGGATGGTTGGCAAGGACATGACGATCCGGCCCCGCGACCTCGATGTCGTGCGTGCCGATGAAGGCTTCGCGTACGTGGCGGCCGGATTGCGCGACGGCGAACGCTACACGGTGACGCCCCCGGAAAACTCGCTCCCTGGGATGAGGATTCGCGTCAACAGTGAGTGATGCCAGCGGAGCGCTCCGGCAACCTGGGGGGGACCAGGTCCACGGCCTGATTGGCTGGTTCGCCAAGAACCACGTCGCCGCCAACTTGCTGATGCTCGCTATCATCGGGCTCGGCGTGTACGCGCTCGTGGGGGAGATCAAGAAGGAGTCGTTCCCCGAATTCATCCGCAACCAGATCCAGGTCCAGGTGCTGTTCCCCGGTGCCACGCCGGAGGAAGTGGAGCAGGGCGTAATCCTGCGTGTCGAGGAAGCCGTCAAGTCCATCGAAGGCGTGACGGAAATCCGTTCCTTCGCCGGCGAAGGCGGGGGCACCGTTTTCATCGACTTGGGAACCCGGGCCGATGTGGCGGCGAAGATGGACGAGGTGAAGCTCGCCGTCGACGGGATCTCCACGTTCCCGGCCGACACCGAGCGACCCATCATCTCCGAGTCGCGGTCCCGAAACCCCGTGATCAACATTCAGCTCGCGGGCGACCTTGAAGAAGCGTCGATGAAGGAACTCGCCGATCGATTGCGCGAGGAGATCGTGGCGTTGCCAGCCGTCTCCTACGCCCAGGTTTTCGGCTCCCGGCCGTTCGAGATCTCCATCGAGATCTCGGAGGACACCTTGCGCCAATACGGCTTGACGCTCGACCGCGTCGCCCAGGTGATCCGCCAGTGGTCCATCGATCTCCCTGGCGGTTCGATCCGTTCCGAGGCGGGCGACATTCGGCTACGCGCAACGGGGCAGGCCTACACCGGGCAGGAGTACGCGGAGATCGTGCTTCTTACACGGCCGGACGGAACCCGTATCCGGCTCGGCGACGTGGCCTCGATCCGCGACCGGTTCGCCGAAGTGCAGAGCTACTCGTTCTTCAACGGCAAACGTTCGCTCGGCATCAACGTCATGGCGGGCAGGGACGAGAATCCCATGGATGTGAGCGCCGCGGTGAAGGAGTTCGTGGAGACGCGCAACCGGACGTTGCCGCCCGAAGCGCAGATGACGGCCTGGTCCGACGCCTCCTTCTATCTCGAGGGTCGCATCGACATGATGCTGAAGAACATGGCCTTGGGGGCGGTCTTGGTGTTCATCATCCTCGGTGTGTTCCTGCACTTGAAGGTAGCGGCTTGGGTAATCATCGGTCTGCCGGTGGCGTTCCTCGGCGCGTTCATGATGATGCCGTTGCCGCCCATCGACGTGACGATCAACGTCATGAGCCTGTTCGCGTTCATCCTGGTGCTGGGTGTCGTGGTCGACGATGCGATCATCATCGCCGAGAGCGCGTACACCGAGACCGAGGATCACGGCTACACGCTCGCCAACATCGTCCGCGGGGCCCAGCGCGTGGCGGTGCCCGCGACCTTCGGCGTGCTCACCACCATCATGGCGTTCACGCCGATGCTGCTGCAGGCGGGGGCGACGTCTTCCGTGGCGCGCGCCATTGCCTGGATCGTCATCCTCTGCCTCGCGTTCTCGCTCGTCGAGAGCAAACTCATCCTGCCGTCCCATCTCGCGATCATGCGTTCGTCCCACGGTTCCCGGCGCGGCATCTCCGACTGGGTCGACGCGAAGTTGAAGCGCTTCATCGAGAAGGTCTACAAGCCGTTCCTGACCCGGGCGATCGAGTACCGCTGGACGACGCTGGCCGCTTTCATCGCCATCGCGATCCTGATGGTGGGCCTCGTCCGGGGCGGGTTCATCCGGATCTCGTTCTTCCCGGAATTCGGCGGCGACTTCCTGATGGCGCAGATTGAGATCCAGGAAGGCGCACCCGACGAACTGATCGTGGACATCGTCGGCGAGATGACGAACGCCCTGCACGAGGTGGATGACGAACTCAAGGCGGAATACGGCTTCGAGGACGATGTCGTAAGGAATGTCTTCGCCTATGTCCAGAACGGACGCAGCGGTCGTTTCCAAGTCGAGTTGTCGAAGGTCGAAACCCGCGCCGTCGAGATCGACATGAAGGAGATCGAAAACCGCTGGCGGGCCAAGATCGGCGAGATCGCAGGCACCACGGAACTGCGCATCTCCACCGGCAACCGGATGGGCGGTGGCCCGCCGGTGGCCTTCCGCTTGAGCGGCGGCAGCATTGCCCAGGTCGAAGCGGCAGCGGAAGATCTCGCTCAGCACCTGAAGACCTACGACGGGCTCTTCGAGGTCGAATCGTCGGCCAGCGATGGTCCCGAGGAGGTGCGTCTGACGGTCCGCCCGGAAGCCCAGGCAATGGGCGTCACGTTGTCCGACCTCGCACGGCAGGTCCGCCAGGCCTTCTACGGCGCCGAGGCCCAGCGCATCCAACGCGGAGACTCGGATGTGCGGGTGATGGTCCGCTACCCCCGGAGCGAACGCAAATCCATCGGCAACCTGGAGAACATGTGGATACGGTTGCCGGACGGTCGTGAACTTCCGTTCCACGCCGTGGCGACCTACACGCTCGAACGAGGCTACAACTCGATCAACCGGATCAACGGCAAGCGAACGGTCACCGTTGCGGCGAACGCGGATCTGAACGTCGTGGAACCCGGGCGGGTGGCCGGCGCCGTGATGGCGACATTCCTGCCCCAGCTTCTCGCCAAGTATCCCGATGTCGGATTCGACATGGGAACTTCCCTGCAGGAACAGCAAGACTCGGTGTGGGAGATGATCTGGGGGTTCATGGGCGCGCTGGTGGGCATCTATGTGCTGATGGCCATCCCCTTGAAGTCCTACCTGCAGCCCCTGGTCATCATGACCGTCATCCCGTTCGGACTGATCGGCGCCGTGATCGGCCACTGGATCATCGGCATCCCCGTCAACGCGATCTCGTTGCTCGGCTTCTTCGCGTTGGCCGGCGTCGTCGTCAACGACAGCCTGATCCTGGTGCACTTCGTCAACCGTCGCGTGGCGGAAGGCGTGTCGCCGATGCTGGCCGCCGTGGAGTCGGGCGCAGCACGTTTCCGACCGATCCTGCTGACGTCGCTGACGACCTTCTTCGGCTTGGTGCCCATCGTGTTGGAGCGCTCCATGCAGGCCCAGATCGTCATCCCCATGGCGGTCTCGCTAGCCTTCGGCATCGTGTTCGCAACCGCCATCACGCTGATCCTGATACCTTGCCTCTATAGCATCCAGGCGAATATCCACGAGTTTTTCATGGGGAAACGCGAGCGAGGCGTCCAAGCGGCGACGCCGACTACGGCGAGACCATCGTCGGTGACTGCTCAAGGATCGGCTCTCCGTTGATCGTGACTTTCAACTCATCGACCCGGCGGTAGTAGCGCACCTCCACGTAATGGTGTTCCTCCCAGTCGAGTTCGATGTTGGTCCAAACGTAGAGGGGATCGCGTGGACCCGGGTTGCGCCGTTTGCGCAAACAGCCATCGAGCCAAAGCTCCAACGCGCCGTCGTCGGTGATGACCACGGAGAAGGTCTTGTGGCGATGCGGGATATCGAAACGGCGATCCAAGGCAATCTCCGGGTGCACCAGTCGGCGGATTTTGGGAGTGTGGCGGATTTGCCGCGCCAGCGGCAATTCCGACGCACGGCATTGGCTTGGGCCGGGGCAAGATGCGCCGCCGGATGGGCGGCGGATCTTGTGGCGGTG
>JAGWBM010000028.1:0-10423 GCA_021295895.1 Pseudomonadales bacterium | reverse complement strand
TGGGCGGCGGATCTTGTGGCGGTGGCGGATTTGCCGCGCCGGCGGCAATTCCGACGCACGGCATCGAACGAATCCGTAGGGGCGACCCTTGCGGTCGCCCGCATCGGCGACGTGCGGTTGCGCCGGCGACGGGACGGGACATCGTCGCCAGACCGCTCGTTGCCTCGCCGTCTGGCGCCGCCGCCTGCGATTCGATGTTCCCTGCAACACGCGAAGTGAACAGTGTGGGAGGGAGCAAAAAGCGACGAAGATCACTGCGAAAGCCGAGGCGGGGGGTACGGATGACGGTCTGGATCCTCCTCGGCGTCTTCGTCGCGCCGGCGTTGGTAGCGGTCGTGATCCGCGTTTTCGAAGATCGGCCGCATTGGGGCGCGGCCCGTCACGAGCCGACCGGACAAGCGCCCGACGCGACGGAGACCCTCGAGCCGGTGGTGCAGGTCTACGCGGCCCGGACCTGGGGGATGCGTGGCGCCCTCGCCGTACACACCTGGATCGCCGCCAAGCGTTCGGGGGCCGAGAACTACCTCCGCTACGAGGTCATCGGATGGCGTTTGCGCCGCTCGGGGACGGCCCTGGTTCGTGAACCCGGACCGCCGGATGCCATGTGGTTCTCGAACCCGCCCAGGCTCCTGGTGGATCTCCGCGGCGACGGCATCGACGCGGTGATCGACAAGATCGAGGCCGCCGCACGCGACTACCCCTACGCCCACGACTACCGAACGTGGCCAGGACCCAACAGCAACACGTTCACGGCCTACGTCGGCCGCCGGGTGCCGGAACTACGCCTTAATCTGCCGCCGACGGCGATCGGCAAGGACTACCTGGCGAACGGCGCGTTCGTCGGGCGTGCTCCGAGCGGCACGGGCTACCAGGTTTCGATTCGGGGCGTGGTTTCGTTGACGGCGGCTTTGCGCGAGGGCGTCGAAGTCAACCTATTCGGATCTGCCGCAGGCTTCAGCTTCTACCCGCCTGCGGTAAGGCTTCCCGGGATCGGCATCTGGCCGTCTCGGACTTTGATGGAATCGTAGGGGCGACCCTGCGGTCGCCCGCATCGGCGACGTGCGGCTTCGCCGGGATGGGACAACCCCGTCTCGGGATGCATCGTGCGAGGCGGCGTTCCGATGCTCAGAACAACATGCCCTGACCGCGTCGGAAGAGATCCGTCCTTAACTCGGCGCGCCTCGAGACGTCGAGACCGTGCTTGCGCCGTGCCACTTCGAAGCGCTTGGCAATCAAATCCGCATAAACCCCTTGGCCCCGCATGCGGGTGCCCCATTGAGCCTGGTATGCCTCGCCGCCCCGCATCTCGCGCACGCGGCTCATGACGTGCTCGGCCTTCAACGGGTAGTGCTCGTCAAGCCACTCGACGAAGAGATCCTTCACCTCGAAGGGCAGACGCAGCATGACGTAGCCGACGAACTCGGCACCGGCTTGTGTGGCGCGATCGACGACGGCCTCGATCTCCTGGTCGTTTATGAACGGAATGACGGGTGCCATCATGATGCCCACGGGCACACCCGCGGCCTTCAGTTCACGCACCATCCGGAGACGCGCGCCGGGTGAGGCCGTACGCGGTTCGAGCTTGGTCTTCAAGTCGTTGTCGAGCGTCGTGATGCTGACTCCCACGCTCACGAGTCCAAGGGTTGCGAGTTCGCGCAGGATGTCGAGATCGCGCAGGATCAGTGAGCCCTTGGTGACGATGCTCACCGGGTGGTGGCAGTCCAGCAGTGTCTCGAGAAGGCGGCGGGTGACCTTCAGTTGCTTTTCGCCGGGCTGGTACGGGTCGGTATTGGTGCCGAGGGCGAGCGTCTGACAAACGTAGCCCGGCTTGTCGAGGGATTCGAGCAGTCGCTCGACCGGATCGGTCTTGTAGAAGATCTTGGTCTCGAAGTCGAGACCGGGGGAGAGGTCGAGAAACGCGTGGGTGGGCCGCGCATAGCAGTAGACGCAGCCGTGCTCGCAGCCCTTGTACGGGTTGATCGACTGCTCGAACGGGACGTCGGGCGAGTTGTTGGTGGCGATGATGTTGCGGGTCTTATCGGGTAGGAACGAGGTCACCGGGTCCGGGTCGGGAAAGTCCTCGTCGTCCGCTCGGTCCCAACCGTCATGCACGGCAACGCTTGGCGCGGTATCGAACCGCCCGGCGGGATTTGACACCGCCCCCCGTCCCTTCAGCAGGCGTTTTTGATCCATGGCTGCACTCTATAGTGTATGGTTATACAGTATCAAGAGACTGCGGAATTATTGGGCTAACCTATGTGTCGGTCAGTGTGTAAGAGTTGACACCCATGGCAACGAGCTTGTCCATGCCGGCGTACGGCGATCACATCGGGGCGGCTGGTCTTCGAAACGAATGTCGGCGCCGGGGAATCCAGGTCGGCACGATCGATGCGCTCCTGGCGCAGTTGTGTATCGCCTACGATCTCACGATGCTGACCAATGACAGAGATTTCGACTCCGTTGCCGACTCCTCCTCGCTGAAACTCTGGCGGCCATGACCATCACACTGTGGGGTGCCGGCACCTCGCGCACCCTTCGACCGCACTGGGCGCTTGCCGAACTCGGCGTCGAGTACGTCTCGAAACCCATCGGGCCCCGGACCGGGGAGACGCAGGCCGCCGAGTTCCGGGCGCTGAACACCAAGGAGAAGGTTCCGGTGCTGGTCGACGGTGACTTGGTGCTGACCGAGAGTGCGGCCATCGTCACCTACCTGGGCGACCGTTTCGGCCGGCTTGGGCGGGGGCAACGGGGGACGACCCCCGGGTTGGTGAGTTCTGCGGCGCTGACGCCCGAGCCGGGTACCGTGGCGCGAGCACGCTATAACGAGTGGCTGTCCTACATCCTGATGGAGTTGGACGCACACACGCTCTATGTGATGCGCAAGCACGGCGACTTGAAGCACCTATACGGCGAGGCACCCGCGGCGATGGACGCGGCGCGGGCGGGTTTCGAGAAACAGTTGCGCTGGGCCCGACCGCGCGTGGAGGCGGCCGACCACCTCGTGGGGGACGCGTTCACCGGCGTCGACATCCTAATGACCACCTGCCTGGACTGGGCGGTGGCCTATGGATTCGAGTTGCCGGAACCGTTTCTCGGCTATCGCTCGCGGCAACACCACCGCGTCGGATTCAAGAAGGCGGTTCAGGCCAACTCAGCCGTCGGTTGAGGGAGCATCTCCGAACAGCCAGTCCATGATTCCCGGGTTCTCGTCCCGGGGGTAGGTGTGCGAGAGGTCGGCGATCTCGCGGTACACGACGCTGGCGCCGGCGGCGGTCAGCGACGCATTCGCGGTTCGCGCGACGTCAACGGGGAACATCCAGTCGAGTGCACCGTGCATGAGGTAGACCTTGAGCGCCGAGAGCCGTTCGCGCGTCGTGCCCTCGAGCAGCAGCGGATGGAAACTCGCCGAACTCGGTGCCAAGTGAGTGAACGGTGAATCCTCCCTAAGCCCCGACACGTAGCAGAACGTGCCGCCATCGCTCATGCCGGTCATCAACAGCCGGTGCGGATCGATGTTCCAGCGGTCACGGACGCGCCGCACCATGCCCTCGATGTTGGGGCTGTCGACATCTCGCCCCATCAACGCCCACGTACGATCCCTAGCGGTTGGGGAGAGCACGATCGCGCCACGGGTGCGGGCGCTGACCAGCCAGGTCATCAGGAAGTCCCGGCCGTGTCCCGAGCCGCCGTGCAGGGCGACGACAAGCGGGTAGGTTTCGTTCGGATCGTAGTACTCGGGTACGTAGAGGGAAAAGCCGCCACGCATGCCCTTGTCGTTGTCGGCGTGCAGGATCCCCACCTCGTCACGGGTCGCGTCCGCCCTCGTCAACCGGCCAAGTAGCGATTCGTCGTCGCGAGAGCCACGCTCCAGGAAGAACCGGCTGACCGGCGGCAGCACCGCCGCGATGGGATACAGGGCATAGAGCGCACGCGTTTGGTGCCCCATGGCGCGATAGGCTTGTAGCGCGCCATTGGGGTCGTTGGCGGCGGCGGCAAGGCCCTCGAACGCCTCCGAGACATGGCCGCCGGCAAGCACGACATGGTCCCTGAACGTCGCGAGATGGTCGGGAAAGGACGTCTCGCGGAACCGTTCGAGTCCCGTCTTCGCCGGCTCGGCGGTCTCGGCCACCGCGTCGACCACGGCTGCGAGATTCGGCGGATGCAGATGGCGGCCGGCCCAGGACAGTGCGTCCAATGCGGTCATGATGGGCGGCAGGGCGCCGCTGATGGCATCGAGCAATTGCTCGTTTTCGTCCGCCATGGGTTGTTCCACGCTTGAGACTGCCGGGATCGCGTCTGCGCGCGCCTACGGGGCAGGTCGCGTCACTATCGCCGTTGTATTACCCTCGTTGCAACGGCGCGACCGCACCGGCGAGGGACACGGGAGGGAAGACGACATGAAGGCGAAGCGGGTCTTCGACCGCGCCGAGGAGGACTTCGGCAATGTCCTCAACATGGAACACATCAACCTGACCGTCCCTGACCAGCAGATGGCGGCGCTGTTCTACGTCAGCGGTTTGGGGTTTACGCGGGATCCCTTCATCGACTTCGGCACGTTCAACATGTGGATCAACGTCGGCGAGCAGCAGTTTCACCTGCCGAAGCGCGACGCGCAGAAGTTCCGCGGCCACATCGGCGTGGTCGTTCCGGGTCTGGACGATCTGAAACGCCGCCTCGACTTCATCGACCGGCCCATGCAGGGCACGGAGTTCTCCCGCGACGAAACGAACGACCACATCGCCCTCAAGTGCCCGTGGGGCAACGACATCCGCGCCTACGGCCCGGGTTTCGGCACGAGTCTGGGCATCCCGTTCGCTTCACTCGATGTGCCGCCGGACACGGCCGACGGCATCGCCCGCTTCTACAACGAGATACTCGAGTGCCCGGCCGCGGCGGTGGACGACGACAGGGGCAAGCGTGCGGAGGTCACGATGGGTGCCAGCCAGCGTCTGATATTCGCGGAGACCGACGAGGAAATCCCGGCCTACGACGGCCACCACCTCGCCATCTACGTGTCGAACTTCTCGGGTCCGCACGCGGCGCTCGACGAGCGCGGCCTCATCACGGAGGAATCGGACCAGCATCAGTACCGCTTCCAGGACATCATCGACCCGGCGAGCGGCGAGCGGCTGACCGAGATCGAGCACGAGGTACGAAGTCTCAAGCATCCGATGTTCAAGAGGAACCTAGTCAATCGGAACCCGGCGCAGTCGTTCATGAACTACACCCAGGGTCACGACGCCTTCGTGCCCTAGTGTGCCGCGTCACATTGGGTTGAGTTTGGGGAAGCCGATTCTCGTGCCTGTCACCTGCCTCCGAGGCTCATGTAGGCGGCACATCCTCGATTTGCCGACGCTCTTGCCGGACCAAGCGGCTTCGGAAAGTTCAACCTATTTGTGACACAGGACACTAGCGTGGAGACTTCTTCGGCGGCGGCGCTCGACGGCGCACCTGCCATAACAAGCGAGCCCTACTACCTGCCGCTTGCCGACGAGGTGACGGAATTCGAGGCTGCCTATGCCGGTCGTCTGCCCGTGCTCCTCAAGGGACCGACCGGTTGCGGCAAGACGCGCTTCGTCGAACACATGACGTGGCGTCTCACCGGCGGTGCCGACATCGACGCGCACCTGGTGACGGTCTCCTGCCACGAGGATCTCACCGGCACCGATCTCGTGGGTCGTTACCTCTTGAAGGGCGACGAGACCATTTGGCAGGACGGTCCGTTGACCCACGCGGTACGCGCGGGGTCGATCTGCTACCTGGACGAAATCGTGGAAGCGCGCAAGGACACAACGGTGCTCATCCACTCGCTTACCGACCACCGCCGGGCACTACCCATCGACAAGACCGGCGAGCTTCTACGCGCCCACGATGACTTCCTGTTGGTGATTTCCTACAACCCGGGCTACCAGAGCATCCTGAAAGACCTGAAGACGAGCACCCGGCAGCGTTTCGTGAGCCTGACGTTCGACTACCCGGACGAAGCACGGGAAGCCGAGATCGTCCGGCACGAGAGTGGGGTCGAAGCCGCGGTCGCTGAACGCCTGGCGGTCGTCGGCGCCAAGGTCCGCAACCTGCGCGAACACGGCTTTCGCGAAGGCGTCAGCACACGGCTCCTCATCTACGCGGGTCAGCTCATCCGGCACCGCATCGAACCGCGGCGGGCCGCCCAGGTCGCCATCGTCGAAGCGGTGTCGGACGATCCCAACGTCCAGGAGGCCGTCGCCGGCATCGTCGACGTCGTCTGGCCCTGACCGCGCTCGCGGACATCGACCGGGTGCTGGCGTTGTTCGCCGAAGGCATCGCAGGTCGGCCGGTGCACATCAAATCCCTCTCTGAGTACCCACCGCAAGCGGCGGGCGTCGGCGATCTCGATGTCAGCCTCGGCGACGGCATCGATGCGCGTCACGACGGTAAGGCCGTCTACCTTCCCGAGCGTGTCGAGCACCTGGCGGACGACCAGTTGAACGCCGCACTGTACCGCCTCGCCACCCTCGATGAACTTGGATTCCGCGAGTTCGGTACCTACCGGTTCGACATCGCGACCGCACGCCGGCGTATACCGTGGCTGGCCGCGAGTCCGCCCGCCGCGCTCGTCCTCCGCGAATCGGACTTGAGCGTCTTCTTCCATGCCTTTGCGCGGCCGACGATTGCGAAGGCGGTTTTTCGAGTCATCGAGACGGCCCGTGTCCGCGCCGCGGTATCGCGACGGTATCCCGGTACCCGGCGCTACCGGCACTCCCTCGCGGCGTACCTGGCCGAACGGTGGAACGAGCCCTCGGGGGAACTGGCGGAACTGGTCACGCTTCGGGGTGCCTTCCTCGGGGTGGACGCGGACTCGCGGCTGTTTCCCCTTGCGGTCGAAGTCCTAGTGCCGCAAGCCGATGTCTACACCTCGGCGGCTGCGACCCTCGCCTGTTACGAAGCACTGGATTTCGCGGCGGTGTGGGCCGACGAGGATTCGGATGGGCGCGCCGAAGAGACGACGATGGAGTGGCTTCAGCGGGAGGCGCGCCTCGATGATTGGGATGAGGAACTCGCCGACATGGACGCCGAAATCGCGGCCTTGGAGTTCGCCGAGATCGCGTCTGCCGAGGAGGCAAAGGCGGCCAACGCGCCGGGAACAGCCGGCGAAATGCGCGAAACGGGCATCGGTCTAGTCGCCGAACGCGATCAACTCAAACGCCGCATCGACATGGAACGGTCATCGGTTCGGCGGGCGTTGGGAGAGGGCCACGATCGGGCGGCGAGCTTCAGCTACGACGAGTGGGACTGTCACAACGGCACCTATCTGCGCGGTTGGTGCCGGCTCTACGAGGAGCGTCTGGCGGCCCATGACGCAACCGATACCCAGAGGCTAATCGACGCGGTGCGTCCCCATGTCCGGGCCGCGCGCCGCCACTTCGAGCAGGTGCGGCCGACCGGCTACCAGCGGCTCAAGCGGACGCCGGACGGCGATGAACTCGACCTCGACGCCGTCGTTCAGGCGCGTGCCGACATCCGCACGGGTGCGTCGCCGGACGAACGGGTGTACAGCCGCCGGGAGCGCTTGCGGCGCGATGTCGGCGCGGCGCTGTTGGTGGATCTTTCGGCATCCACGGACGACATCATCCCCGAAGAACGGAACGCGGACGCGCACGCGTCGGAGGGCACCGCCAAATCCCAGGATATCCGCGATCCCTACTTCGACGAAGACGACGAATACGACTTCGCGGCGCGCATGGCAGAGGAAGCGGCCAAGCGGCGCATCATCGACATCCTGCGCGAGTCCGTGCTCCTGTTGGGGACCGCGCTCGAGAGCCTGGGCGACCGCTACGCCGTGTATGGCTTTTCCGGCTACGGTCGCGACTGCGTGGAGTTCTTTGTCGCCAAGGAGTTCGACGACCCCTTGGACGATCAGGCTCTCGACGCCATCGCGGCGATGAAGCCGAAGCGGTCGACGCGCATGGGTCCCGCGATCCGACATGCCTCTTCCAAACTGGACTTGAGCGGTGCGGCCCTCAAGGTTCTGATGATCGTCAGCGACGGCTTTCCCCAGGACCACGATTACGGGCCGGATCGGGGCGAGCACGAATACGGCGTTCAGGATACGGCCCGGGCCCTTGTGGAGGCACAAGCCCAGGGCATCGAGACCTTCTGCGTGACCGTGGATCGTTCAGGGCACGACTACCTGCGCCGGATGTGTCCCGAGGATCGCTACCTGGTGATCGAAGAGACGGCGCAATTGCCGGAAAGCCTTCAGAAGGCGTATCGACAGCTCACGCGGATCTGACCAGGTGCGCGTGGGTACCGCCCTCGCGGTGACCCGGCGCGACGAGACCGGACGGTTTGCGGGACGCCCCTACGGCGAGGTCGGCGGCACGAGGCGCTCGGCGAGCGCGTCAAGGTCTTCGGACCCGCCTCCGCCGCATGCGACGACCAGGAAGAGGCTGACGACGGAAACCCGGCCACGAAGCGGCGCCGGCCCCGTGGTGGTGAAGTCCGAATCAGTCGTCGCCGCCAACGCCGAACAGGAGCAGCAGTGAACTGAAGATGTTGTAAAGGCCCACGTAGATTCCGACGGTCGCCGAGATGTAGTTGGTCTGTTCGCCCCGTACAACCGCGCTGGTCTCCCAGAGAATCAGCGCTGAGCCGAACAGGATGCAGATGCCGGCCATGACCTGGGCGAACATCGTCGAGTAGTAGAACAGCGAAACGATCCAGGAGGCCACGATGATGATCGCCCCCACGATCAGGAAACCGGCCAGGAAGCTGAAGTCGCGCTTCGTGGTGACCGTGTAGATCGACAGACCCAGGAAGGCCACCGCCGTGATCCCCAACGACTGCGCGACGATGGCACCGCCATCGGCCATGCCGAGGACTCCGCCGACGAGGGGTCCCAGCGAAAAGCCGAGGAATCCCGTAAGGGCGAATACCCAGAAAAGCCCCCAGACGCTGTTCTGGGTCTTGTGCACGGCGAACAGAAGGCCGAAGAACACCAGCAGCGTGAAGAATCCCAAGTGGGGCGCGGCAATGGCGACGGCGATGGACGCCGTGACGGCGCTCCACAACAACGTCATCGCGAGCAGCGCATAGGTGTTACGCAACACCTTGTTAATTTCTACCGCCGACGGGCGGGAAGTCAGGATTTGTGGCTCGGCCATTGGGTAGTCCATTGAACGGGTGGTGATCACGGTATATTGCCACTCGTTTGCCGGGTTTCAAGTGGGTACGCGATGCAATTCCCGACGGACGCGACGGAATCTGTTCCATGGGAGCCGATCACTAATCGCCTTGACAACCACCGGGTGCGATTCGAGAATCCCGCACCCGGTCTAAACCGGCTCCTCGTGGCTGCGTAGCTCAGCTGGTTAGAGCACAGCATTCATAATGCTGAAGTCGTTGGTTCGAGTCCAACCGCAGCTACCACTTCACTCGCCGAGGACCATGCCCACATGAGCGATCTCAAGACGCGGCCGATGGCCTCGAGCGTCGACGCGTTTATCGACGCGGTGGACGACGAACACAAACGCGCGGATTGCCGGATCGTCGCCGAGATGATGGCGGCGATTACGGACGCCGAGGGCGTGATGTGGGGCGCGAGCATCGTCGGATTCGGGAATTACCACTACCGCTACGCCAGCGGGCGGGAAGGTGATTTCTTCGAAGCCGGATTCTCGCCACGCAAACGGGCACTAACGATCTACGTGATGGCCGGGTTCGCGGAATACGGCGACCTGCTCGCCAGGCTGGGCAAGTACGCCACTGGGAAGTCGTGCCTCTACGTTAAACGATTGTCCGATGTGGACTTGGATGTCCTGCGGGAGATGTTGACGCGCTCGGTGGCCTACATCCGCGCCAAGTACCCGTGAGGTTGCCGCGTGCCCGAGCCAATGCACGATGCGCTTGAATTCCTGCGCCGACGCGTCGCCGGGCTGTTCCCGGGTCGACGTATCGACGGCAAGCTAATCGCGGAGAACATCGCGTTCGGTGCTGCCGTACTCGGTGCCGGACACGTGGAACTGGTCGACCGAGACGGCTGGTGGTTCGTGGCGAGCGAGTTCAACTGGCTCAGAGGATCCAAGACCCACGACGAGGAGATTGAGCTCTTCGAGGCGATGCTGCCGTTTCCCGAGCAGTCGCCCACCGGTCACCGGGCCGAAATCTACGTGACCGCGTTCGCGGAGAGGGCGTATTTTCGAATCGGGGACGCGGTTACCTGGCTACGGGGGGAGGCGACGGATGGCGGCCTGCCGGATCGGAACGTGGTCCCGCCTTGGTGCTGCAACGTGCTTGCGTTCCGACTGTCCTGAACACCTCCTTCCATGGAACAAATACGCAACTCGTTGAATTTCATATAGAAATACGTAGGGGCGACCCTTGCGGTCGCCCGCATCAGACATACCCGCTCTGCCTGGCAACGGGACGGGACAAGCCCGTCCCG
>JAGWBM010000129.1 GCA_021295895.1 Pseudomonadales bacterium | reverse complement strand
CTCAAGGTCGACCGGCGTTTTCGGCCCCCGAAGCGTCTCACGAAGGACGACTGGCGCGATGTCCACCATGCCCTGCACGAGCGCTTGCGGGGTCACGGCGGCTGCGTGCTGCACACTCCCGAGATCATCCACGGCGAATTGGGGTTCACGCGCAAACCCATCGGGCTCGGCTACTACGATGGTGGCACGCTGTCCCATTTCATTTGGGGAGGGGCCGAGGACGAGCACGGCCCCTACCTCATCTGGTTGTACGCCTACCGGACGCCGCAGCAACTGCTCGAACTTCTCGCCCTGATCCGATCGCTCGGCGATCAAGTCGCGGTGGTAGGCATGGAAGAACCGGCGGATATCCAGTTCCAGGATCTCTTGGACGCACCGTTTAGGAACCGCCGCCTCACCGAAGGCTCGAAGTACGCGGGTTCTCACCGCACCCACGCCTGGTGGCAGGCACGCATGCTGGACGTTTCCAAGTGCCTTGCGAAAACCCACCTCGAGACCGACGACCTCGCCTTCAACCTGGAGTTGACGGACCCCATCGCCGAGCATGTGGGCGAGGGGTCCCGTTGGTACGGCGTCGCTGGCAATTATGTTGTGAACCTGGGCGTGCAATCCGCCGCCCGAGAAGGCCGGGAAGCGTCGTTGCCGACCCTGCGCGCGTCGGTGGGAGCGTTCACCCGCATATGGCTGGGTGTACGAAGCCCCTCCGTCCTGGCGCACACCGATGATCTCGATGGGGACCCGGGCCTACTCGCCGACCTGGACCGGGCACTGCGGCTGCCGCAACCCCACATCGGCTGGAACTACTGATCGCGAGGCCAAACGGCGATGAGCTTGAGTGGCGATTGGGAGAACCAGAACGGTTCGGTGCTGACCATCGGGACGATCGAGGACGGCGCATTCGAAGGCACGTTCGTGTCGGCCAAGGGTCGTGCTGCCCGGAACCGGGGCTATCCGGTTCGCGGCACCGTCAACGGCGAACTGCTGGCCTTCGCCGTCGACTTCGCGGACGGCACCGACAACCTGCACTCGATCTCGAATTTCACCGGCCGTTTGCACGACGGCGTTCTGCACACGGTGTGGGTTCTCGCCCGGGAGTTCGAGGATGCGGGGCGAACCAAACCGACCCAGCCCTGGAACACGTTCATCGTCAATGCCGATCGGTTCGTGAAACGCGCCGGCTGAGGCCAGCGTGATATGTTTCCGAGGACTCGATCCAGGAGGAAGCAAGGCGATGGCCGATGAAATGGGCATCTTCGAGACGATGTACCACTGCCGCGCGATGCGGCGACTGAAGCCCGATCCCGTCCCCGAAGAACTGCTGCTGAAACTCGTCGACGCCGCCAACCAGGCGCCCACCGGCTCGAACGCCCAGGGAGCGCGCTGGATCGTGGTACGCGATCCCGAGCAGCGCGCCAAGCTCGCGGCGTTGAACAAGACCGCCGTGGCGTCCTACGCCGCGCCCGGCGGCGGGCGAGCGGCCGCGTTGCCGCACCAAGACGCCGACAAGCGACAGCGTATGCTGGCGGCGGTGTTGTGGCAGGCCGAGCACATGCAGGACATCCCCGCGCTGGTCATCGCCTGCTACAAGTTCGGCCAGCCCGTACGCCAAGGCCAGGCCATGGGCGGTGGTTCCATCTGGCCGGCGGTGCAGAACCTGCTGTTGGCGGCGCGTGCCCTCGGTCTGGGCGCCGCCCCGACCACCCTCGGATTGGCGAACCGCGCGGCGGCCCGCGAGGTCCTGGGTCTACCGGACGACATGGAGGCGTTCTGCCTGATCCCGGTGGGCTATCCCATGGGCAACTTCGGTCCGGTCGTCCGTTTGCCCGTGCAGGAAACCGTGCGTTGGGATCGTTGGGAGTAGGACCCTGCGCCATACGCGAAGTCCCGTGACGTCTCGCCTTGGTTGAACCGATGGCATTCGAACGCCGGTACGGGCGACCGCAAGGAGCGCCCCGACGGCGCTACATGCGTAGGGGACGCGCTTGTCGCGTCCCGTGTTCGTCTTGAGTGTTTCGTGCGCGTTTGGGACGTTCATCCCGGCTACCTGAATCGCCAGAGCCTGCTCGGCGAGCATCGCGAGTTGCACGGCGTGGTGGCGATCCTGAGACGCGGGAAACAGGGCTACTCAAACCATCCCGAGACGAAACGCTGGAAACAGCGCGGCTGGGCGCTTCGCCAGCGGCACCAGCTGTTGGCGGCGGAGATGGCGTTTCGCGGCTACCGTGATCGAACGCCGGTGCGGCTTCGCTCGGCGGCGGGGGAGTGGCCCGAGACGTTCGTCGACAGCCCGAGCGGGCAATTTGCCTTGTTGGGGGAGAAGTACCGAGGCAAACAACCCGGGCGAATTCCGTTGCCCCGCACATCGCATGAACTCTGGAGCCACCACAAGTACTCCGTGATGGCACGAAGTCAGACGGCATACCGGGAACTCGGGAGACGTGTCAGCGGCTTGCGCGGTCGAGACGGTTTCGACGATCTGGCCCTGGAATTGGTCTCCTGGCTTCGACGGCCCCCGAGACCGGGCGACATGAGGAACGCCATCGAGCACATGCGAGGCCACCTCGCCCCCGTCGAGAGCCTCGACAACGGCGACGGCTTGGGTTCGACGTTCGCCGCCGTTCAGAACGGGGCACGATTGGAGGGCGAGACGTTCCTCATGGCGCAGACGGCGCTGACGGATCTGGCGGGATGGCCAGGCGTGGTGACCGACTGAACGGACCCGCGCATCGGACCTGCTCCGGGTGGTTTCACGGTGGGCGTGTTCCCGGCTACGATATCGCCTCCTTCGATACGTATTGCCGTTGACACACCATCGGCGGAAGGAGAAAGCGGTTCGTCCCGATGCCTCTCGCTATTGCCCATCCGCCCCCCGGACGGTTCGGTCCATGAGACGCGCCGTTGCGCTATGCCTCGTTGGCACGGCGCTGCACGCGTGGCCGGCAGCGGGCCAGGAGAACCTGCCGGTCATTGCCGTGGGTGAAGTCGAATCGACCAGTGCGCTGCTGCCGGGCCCGACCATGCGAGCGGCGATCGAGTCGGCGCTGATGGAGATGCCTGCGTTCACGACGATGAAGAGGAGGGAGCTCTCTGCCCGCCTCGAAGATTGGGACACTTCGATCGCCGGCATTGCCCAGGGCGATGCGGACCTCCGCGAATCGAGCGATATCGATTACCTGCTCACCGGTCGGGTGGAGGCCAGCGTTGCCAGCAAGCTGTCCCCGCTCGGAACGTTGTTGCGGGTGTTGCGTTCCGGTTCCGAATGTAGCGCCACGGTGAAGGCCGATGTCGCGGTCGTCGACCTCGGCACCGGAGACACCGCGTTCAGCACGCAAGTGACGCATCGCCAGCCGGTCGAGATCGTCTATCCGCCCGGCGCGGACTACAGCAACCCGTGCCCGTATGCGAACCGCAGCCGCAAGTGGCGTGCGCTGGAGGCGGCGAGCGAGGGCGTCGCGACGGCGGTCGCCCGCCAATTGACCCTCGCCTTGGTGCCCATAGAGCTCGTCCGGGTCGCGGACACGGAGGTCACCCTCAACTACGGTGCTTCATTCCTTTCCGTGGGGGATCAACTGAAGGTCGTTGCGACGGCGTTGAGCGGCGGCGAACCGGGGCCAGGTGCCGAGGCCGTTGGCTACATCGCCGTCTCGGCGGTCGCGCCGCGCTACGCCGTCGCGGAGGTCATCCACGCGAGGCGCCCCTTAACGACCGGCGACCGTGCCGCGCTACTGGCCAAGGACGAGCGCAGGCAGCTTGAGAGGATGTTGGCTGCCATGGCGAGGGCGGCCGCAAGGCAGGAACGGGCGTGCGAGAACGCTCGCAACAAGGCGCGCCGGTATTGCGCACGCGACCCGGACTCTCGCCGTTGCTGGGAAGCCGAGGCGGCCGTCGCGGTGAACTGCGATAACGCCGGGTAGACGACTCAACNNNGCACGAAAGCACCGTGCAGCGCGAGCGGTAGAGGGTAGGGGAGGATCCCCTCCCAGACTGGGCCGTCGGCGAGATGGGCGGCATCGAATATGTTGAGCCCCGCCGTGCGGCGGTCGATGTCGAAGAACGGCCCGAGAAGCCAGCCGTCGCCCTCGGTCTCGCCGTGTGGCACGAACACGTGCTCCTCGGGGATCTGATGCGGCGGGTAGTCCCAACCCTCGACCGTCCCGCTCTCGGTGTCCACGCATACGACGGCGTCAAGGGGCCAATTCCCTTCCGCAGAAGTGCCGTTTAGTGCAAAGGCCTTGCGGT
>JAGWBM010000027.1:46766-48116 GCA_021295895.1 Pseudomonadales bacterium | reverse complement strand
ACTTCACCCTGCCCCTTGATGTAGTAGGTCGGGACGTACCTCTGCAAGTGATTCGCCACACAGGCTTCGACGCATTGCGACGCCCAAACGGGATCCCGCGACAAGCCAAGTATCTGGTCGTTGAATGGGTCCGTCGACGGTTCGAGCCATGCACGAACCGCGTGAAGGATGAAGGGATCGCAAAACATGAGCTTCTTCGCCTTCTTGGGTGCAGCCCCGAGTTTGTCTTCCCGCAATGCGGGCACCACCGCAACGGCGTCCATGCGCGCGAGCAACTCCACGTAGTCGGCCACGGTCTTGGGATGATCGATTGACAGATCCCGGGCCAGTCCATTCCAACTGACTTGACTCGTGTAGCGTCTGACGATGGCCGACAGGATTTCCCGCAGGTACGCCTCCTGCTTGCCCCGCTTCAGGGCATCGCCACGAATCCAATCCGAGTAGGTGGCGAGCGTGCTGTCACGGATCGCCCCATGATCCGCCATGTCGTTGATGGCGGTCATATAGCCGCCGTGTAGAAGGTAACGGCCAAACGCCTCGTAGATGGCGTCAACCGTCTCGTCCGGCATGGCAGACGTGTCTTCCAGGAGACCCTCGAGACGCTCGATCCTGCCCTCGAGAACGACAAACTCCCTGAACGACAGAGGGTGTAGGTGGAAATCGCCGACCGCAGCTCCACCGCGCCGGCCCGGAAACCGCATCCTCGCCTCCTGCAGGAAGGAGAGGTCCGAGCCCGTCACCATGAGCACGGTATCGTCGAGCAGGCCAGCGTCCGCCGCATACTTCGTCGCCATGTCCCAGTCGCGAATGTAGGTGACCTCGTCGACGATCAGGTAGTTGCGTTGGTCTTCCGGCGCCTCGGCAAGGTGAGTGTCGATGTGCCGCAACAGGCTGTGATGGTCGTCGATCAGTTCCCCGGAGAGATACGAGATCGCTTGGGGTGGCACGTCATCGGCGAGCAGCTCCGCCATCCACTGTTTGAGCAACGTCGACTTGCCGGTCTGCCGACCGCCGCCCAAGGTGTAGATACCGGGGGTCTGTCGTGGCAATCGGTCGAGCAGTGCCGACCGATGCCGAAACGCACATCGGGCGAGATGGCGCAGTTGCGGATCGTTTGTCGAGAACCGCCGACGATCCTCCCGATGGCTGTTGTGGGGAAGAAATCTTGGGTCCATTCCGAGCCCACAGAAGCACCGAGGCCCGATGTTATCTAAATTTGATCAACATGCAATGAATAAATTTAGGCAACGGAGAGCCTTTGAACACCTTGAGGACACCAAGCTGTCAGCGCGATGCCGTGCGCCTACCCCCGGCCGATGTACGGCATCGACGACGCCATCACCGTGATGA
>JAGWBM010000027.1:44967-46410 GCA_021295895.1 Pseudomonadales bacterium | reverse complement strand
GCACTGAGGAGCAGCGCGGCGATGGAAGCGAAGGTCCGGTTCACTTCTGCGAAACCTGTAGCCGGGAATCTCTTCCCGATGTGGCACCTCGGTCGACGCGACCGTTCAAACTAGCGCAGCAATTCCAGCCAGTGCACGACGGGCACGCCCACCGCGTCCGCCAAGTGCGTTTGGCAGCCGATGTTCGCCGTCGCGATCACGTCCGGGTTGTGTCGGGTCAGGGCAGCGGTCTTGCGTTCCTTGAGTTCGGTCGCCATGTCCGGTTGCAGCAGGCTGTAGGAACCTGCCGATCCGCAACAGAGATGCTGATCGGCGACCGGGACGAGTTGGTAGCCCGTGGACGTCAAAATCTTCTCGACCAATCCCGTGACACGTTGGCCGTGTTGTAGCGTGCAGGGCGGGTGCCAGGCCACGGTCCCGACTTCCCGGCCATGGACCGCGTTCTTTTGGAAGTCGAACCCGGCAAGCGCCTCCGCGACGTCCCGTACCTTGTCCGCGAACCGCGTCGCCGCCTCGTCGCCAAGCACCCGCCGGTAGTCCTTGAGGGTCACGCCACAGCCGCTGGCCGTGGAGATGATCACATCGACGTCGTCCACGGGCAGTTGGGCCACGTTGCGGCGCATGATCGATCGCGCGGCGGCCGTCCTGCCCGCGTGCAATGCCAAGCCGCCGCAGCATTCCTCGGCGTCGGAGACGAACGGCGCCATGTCGCGCGCTTGGAGGAGACCGGCCAAGTGAGCGTTCACTTCCGGCGTTACCACGCGCTGCACGCAACCCTGCATGAGCAACACGCGGCCGCGCGCGGGCAACGGTCGATGACGCGGTGGCGGCTCGAGCAGGCGGCGCAGGCGGCGTGGCAGCAGGCGTCGAAACGGCCGTGCCATGGCGACGAGGGGTGCCAGGAGGCCCGGTTTCGGGACAATGCCGAGCAGCAGCAGGCGAAGCAGGCTCCGACTGGGCCGTTGTTCTTCGAGAACCTCGCGACCGATCTCTGCGAGTTCTCCGTAGCGCACCCCCGAAGGACAGGTCGTCTCGCAGGCTCGGCAGGTCAGGCAGCGGTCGAGGTGGGTGCGCGCCACGGCGTTCGCCTCACCGGATTCGAGCAATCCCTTGATCAGATAGATGCGACCGCGCGGGCCGTCCAGTTCGTCGCCGCGCACCTGGTAGGTGGGACAGGTCGCGTTGCACATGCCGCAGTGCACGCAGGTCCTCAGGATCGCGTTGGCACGGTTCCCGCGATCCGTGGCCAACGTCGCATCCGGAATCTCGGTACGCATCTAGTCTTCCTGACCGTCGGGGAACGTTAAGAGTCGCACAATGTTTGATGCCGTCAGGGTGCCCTCCACTTGTCGGTCTGAGGTCTCCTCGCTAGGTTCCTTGAGCGGCGCTGATGTGCACACGCAGGTTGCATTTCGAACAACGCTTGGGATCGCTCTTGGACGG
>JAGWBM010000027.1:13217-44935 GCA_021295895.1 Pseudomonadales bacterium | reverse complement strand
ATGTGCACACGCAGGTTGCATTTCGAACAACGCTTGGGATCGCTCTTGGACGGCTCGCGTACTCGCGAGACGCGCTAGCTCTCGACGCCGGGGTTGAAGATGCCGTCCGGATCGAAGGCACGCTTCAACCGCGCCGTCACCTTGGCCGTCGCCGCATCCGCCATCGGGCGCGTCGCGGGTTGCTCTCCGGGCGAAAACGTCGTCGCGAACGCCCCTTCCGGCAGCCCCACCGAATCGTTGCGAGACCAGGCCTGACACCCGCCCCACTCGATCAAGGCGTCTTCCGCGTCGAATCGCGACCCCCGCGGCAGCGACAGACGGGTGATCGCCCCGGCAGTATCCGCAAAGTACGGATGCGCATGATCGCGCACGGCGGGCCACAAGCCCGGGTCGCCGGATTCGCCCAGACCCATCGCCGAGCGTGCGCTCGCCACGCTCGCCGCACTGCCCGACAGGCGCAGGTGCAACGTGTCCGCGACGTAGCAGGTGCCGGTGATGGGGAGCGGTTGGCGTGCCCAGTCGCGAACCAACCGCCCGGCCTCCCCGGCGTCGCACGGTACGGCAAGGGTTTCCTCGGTCGCCGGCATGGGCAGCACGCGCACGCTCGCCGAGAGGACGATGCCAAGGGTGCCCCGGGCGCCGACCATGAGCCGGGACACGTCGTAGCCCGCCACGTTCTTCATCACGCTGCCGCCGAATCGCAACCGTTCGCCCCGGCCGTTGACGATCTCGACCCCCAGCACGGCGTCCCGGACACTGCCTCGCCAAGGCCGCGCCGTGCCCGACAGGCCGCTCGCCAATGCCCCGCCGAGCGTTCCGGCACCGTCGAACCGGGGCGGATCGAAGGGCAGCATCTGGCTCTTGTCCGCCAAGACACCCGTCAGTTCGTCGAGGGACGTGCCGGCCCAGGCGGTCACGACCAGTTCCTCCGGCCGGTAGTCGATGATCCCCGATAGGTTTTGCGTCGACAGCGGCGGCCCCAGCAAGGCCTTGCTGCCGTGGCCGACGATCGCGACGCTCGACGACAAGCGCCGACACTCCGAGACGGCGAGTTGGAGGCGATCGGCTTCGTCCATACGTCGTCCCCGGTCGGGCTATGGCCGCAGGGGACGGGCTCGTCCCGTCCCGCCGACCGACCCGAGGAGTGCGTCGCGGGCGACCCCGCGTCCTGTCGCGCGCGATGGGGTCGCCCATACGCCCCTCGTGGCGGGACTCGACACTAGAATCGTTCCAACTCGGGATGCGGGACACGCCCCTGGTGGACCCGCATGCCACCGAGTTCCGAGCAACGCGCCAAGGTGGGGACGGCCTTGCCCGGATTCATGAGCCCCTCGGGATCGAAAGCGGCCTTCAGCGCATGAAACTGGGTGAGTTCCTCGTCGTTGAACTGCACGCACATGGTGTTCAGCTTTTCGACACCGACGCCGTGTTCACCGGTGACAGTACCGCCGGCCTCCACGCAGAGCCGCAGGATCTTCTCGCCGAGGTCCTCGGCCCGTTCCAACTGCCCGGGCATATTGGCGTCGAACAGGATCAGCGGGTGCAGGTTGCCGTCGCCGGCGTGGAACACGTTGGCAACGCGCAGGCCGAACTCCTCCGACAGCCTGCCGATCCCGCCCAGAACCTCGGCGAGCTTGGCGCGGGGGATCGTTCCGTCCATGCAGTAGTAGTCCGGCGAAAGGCGGCCCATGGCGGGAAACGCGGCCTTGCGCCCCTTCCAGAGGCGTTCCTGGTCGGCGGCATCCTTCGCCACCCGGACATCGGCACCGTGTGACGTGAGGACCGCTTGGACGCGGCGCACGTCGGCGGCCACTTCTTCCGCGGTCCCGTCGAGCTCGCAGAGCAATATCGCCGCGGCTTCCCGGGGGTAGCCCGCCCCGGCGAAGTCCTCCGCGGCGCGGATCGACGCGTTGTCCATCATCTCCAGCCCCGCCGGAATGATGCCCTCGGCGATGACGGCACCCACCGCTCGGCCGGCGTCTTCGAGCACGCCGAACGACCCGAGCAGAACGGTCTTGGCAACCGGCAGCGGCAGCAGCTTCACGGTGACTTCCGTTACCACGCCCAGCATGCCTTCCGAGCCCATCATGATCGCTAGAAGGTCCAGGCCGGGCGACTCCAGGGTCTTGCCGCCGAGCACGAGTTCATCGCCCTCGAAGGTCTGCACCCGCAAGCCGATCACGTTGTGAACCGTGAGACCGTATTTCAGACAGTGCACGCCGCCGGAGTTCTCCGCGACGTTGCCGCCGATGCTGCAGGCGAGCTGGGACGACGGGTCCGGGGCGTAGTAGAGCCCGTGCTCGCGAACCGCCTCGCTGATGGCGAGATTGGTGACGCCCGGCTCCAGCGTCGCCGTGCAGGCATCGAGATCGACCTCCTTGATGCGGTTCATCTTGGTCAGGGTCAGCAGCACGCCGTCCTTCAAGGGTCTCGCACCGCCGGAGAGCCCGGTCCCCGCGCCCCGGGTCACCACCGGAACCTGGTGTTCGCGACAGGTCGCGAGGACGGCGCGAACCTGCTCCACGGTTTCAGGGAGCACGACCACCCAGGGCGTCTCCCGGATCGCCGTCAGGCCATCGGTCTCGAACGGGCGAACCGCGTGTTCGCCGGTGAGTACGGACGACGCCGGGAGCGCCGTGCGGAGCTTGGACAGAGCCTGGGTGTTCGACATCTCTCAACCCTCGGACCGAGCACCCATTCTTGCCAAAACGACGGTCGATGTGTAGGGGCGACCCTTGCGGTCGCCCGCCTTCCAAAAAAAGGGCACCGCGCCGACGCCGGACGGGACAAGCCCCGCCCCTGCGACCTCTTCCACTACCAACGTTGTTCCTTGTGCCCCCGTGCGTCGTAGTATGTGGCCGGACACCAATGCAATGAACCATGCAGCACTGGGTATTCGGCTACGGCTCGCTGATCTGGCGGGTCGACTTCCCCTACCACGAACGGCACCGGGCCGCCGTCCGGGGCTGGTGTCGCCGCTTCTGGCAAGGCTCCCACGACCACCGGGGCCTACCCCATGCACCGGGTCGCGTGGTGACCCTGGTCCGAGAGCCGGATGCCGTCTGCATCGGCGCGGCCTACCGCGTGGAGGAGGCGGTGTTCGAGCATCTCGATCACCGCGAGAAGAACGGCTACGAACGGGTGTCGGTGACGATGCAACTTGCCCGCGAAGGCTGTTCAGAAACGACGAAGAAGACCGTGGACGGTGTCACCTACATCGCGGCACCGGGCAACGAGGCGTTTCTCGGGCCGGCGGACGTCGACGAGATGGCCCGGCACATCGCCCGGTCGTCGGGTCCGAGCGGAACCAACGCCGACTATCTCCTGGAACTGGCCGCCGCCCTCGACGACCTCGGTTGCGAAGACCACCACGTCCGGGACCTGGTCTGCCGGGTGCGGACAGCGACGGATCAGTAGTCGACGGCGTCGTTCTCGAACGTGAAGCCGTGTTCCGGCATCACCAACCGGTGCCGGGATCCATCCCGGTCGGCATCCCAGTCCTCGTAGCCGGCGTCGCCCGTCCACAGCGCCACGCGTACGCCATCGGCACGCTTGACGGCCCGGGTCTCGTAGAAGCGGGCATCGTGCGATCCCAACTCCGCGAGTAGCGCGTCAACGGGTTGATATAGCGAGAGGTGGTGAAGCGTGACCCAGGTCGGCGGCACCAGGTCGATCTCGCCTCCCGCATGCTTGGCCAGCGCATCGGCCGGACGGATCCAGCGGTGATCCTCGATCTCGCCGCCGTCGATGTCGATGGCCTCGTCGCTGGCGCGGGCGGCGAAGAACCAGGTCGCGAAGCGCACGGGCGTACTCGCCGGAGGCGTCCAATGCGCGAACCAGATGAACTCGGTGGAATCCAGAGTAACGCCGGCTTCCTCCTCCGCCTCCCGCGCCGCGGCGTTGCGCGCGGCGGTGTCCCTGTCGCCATCGGCAGGATAGTCCTCGGGATCGATGCGGCCGCCCGGGAACACCCACATGCCCCCGAAGGCGATCTTCGAGTTCTTGCGCAGCATCAGCACTTCGGGGCCGTCGTCCGTGTCGCGCAACAGCACCACGGTCGCCGCCGGCGTGGCGGGACGCGTCTCCTTGGCCGGTTTGTCGAGGTCGCCGTAGATGTCGTTGGCGTGCTTGCCGGAGGCAGATGACCGTTCGCTCATCACTGAATCCACTGCTGGAAAGCACCAGTATAGTGTTTGGCGGAAGTCTCACACCAACCCGGAGCGATTTCTCACGACGCCGCAGACCAATCGCCGTGGCGAACTATCTTGCCCAACGGCCAACATTTCCCGGCGCGGCACGCCGCCAGCGACAGGTGATCCGGCGTCGCCGATTGAGTCGCCATGTCGCCGGGTGTATGTTGGTGGGCACTTCGAACCGCCCAAGCATCAAGGCAGGTAGCCGCGACGGCGCCCGGAAACGGGAGGTCCAGCCTTGGTCAATGCGGGAGTAGCAGCAAATGGGTATTGAAGTAATCGCCCCCAGCGCCACGTACATCGTGGGCATCGTGGCTTTGGGAATCTTCCTGTGGCGCGTGTTTGGCAAGCGGTTCGACACCGTCGACGCTCGATTCGATCAGGTCGACGTTCGGTTCGATCAGGTCGACGGACGACTCGGCAATATCGAAGGTCGGGTAGGCACACTTGAGGGCCGAGTGGGCAGCCTTGAGGGTCGGGTGGGCTCCTTGGAAGGCCGATTCGACTCGTTGGAGGTCAAGGTCGACGGATTGGCCCGGGACCACCACAACTTGGCTCGCGAACTGTCCGAGTTCTGCGGCGAGATGCGCGGACGCCTGGACGCGTTGCTCCGTCCTCCTGTGGAACACACCCCGGAGCGGGCGTAGGACGCGACCGCGCGTCCCGTCCGGGCCCCGACCGTAGGGGCGGGGCTTGTCCCCGCCCGAGCCGTCGGCGCCACGCCGTGCGTCTCTCGGGCGACCGCGCGTCGCCACGCGACGCGTTAGGGTCGCCCCTACGGGGTCGACATTTCGGTCGTCGCGGCGGGGCGGATCGCCTCCTCGCGACGCTTCCCTTCACGGCCGGCCACGATCATCGTCAACGCCGGCACCACGAACAGGATCATCACGCTGGCGAAGAGGATGCCCGTGGCAAGGCTGACGGCCATCGGGATGAGGAACTGCGCTTGGGTGTCGGTCTCGAACAGCATCGGCGTCAGGCCGAGCGCCGTGGTGGCCGTGGTCAGGAAGATCGCGCGGAAGCGGTGCCGGACGGCTTCAACGATGGCCTCGGCGGGCGGCGATCCCGTCGCGATACGGATCTTGTTGTAGCGGTCGATCATCACCAGCGAGTCGTTCACCACCACGCCGCTCAACGCGACCATGCCGAACATCGAGATGAACGACAGGTCGTAGCCGAGAATGAAGTGGCCGATGACGGCGCCCGATGCGCCGAGCGGCACCCCGGCGAGAATGATCAAGGGCTCGGAGTAGCTCCGGAGCTTGGAGGCGAGCAGGACGAAGATCACCAGCAGCGCGACGATGGCGAGGTCGCCGAGTGCCGCCATGTCCTGCGCCTGTTCCCGCCCGAATCCCGATTGGATGACGACGATACCCGGGTAGCCCTCGCGCAGGGCCGGCATCAACTCCTCGCGGACGATGCCGTCGGCTTGGGTCGTGGTGATGACGTTCGTGTCCACGCGACCGCGCACCTTGACCACCCGCAGTCCGTCGACGCGGTCGATGGACGAGACGTCGCGGGACTCCACCAACTCCGCCACCGCCGACAGCGGCGCCTCGGTTCCGTCGGCCAGGCGGATGCGGACGTTGTACAAGTCCCGGGTGCTCTTGCGCTGATCCTCCGGGTTCTTGACCATGACCTTGATTTCCTGGCGGCCACGCTGGATGCGCTGCACTTCGATGCCCCAGAAAGCGCCGCGCAGTTGGCGCGCGACGTCGGCCGGCGTCAGACCGGCGGCTTCGCCGGCGGCGGTGAGTTCGATGTCGTACTGGCGTTTGCCCTCGTTGGCGGTGTCGTCGACCTCGACCATGCCGGGAATGCCGCGGTAGCCGCGCTTCATTTCCTCCACGGCTTCGAGGAGAACATCGTCGTCCGGGTGCGCGAGTTCGTACTCGATGGACACCTCGTCGGAGAAGAACGATGACGAGAACGACAGCCGCTCGGCCCCGGCGACCGCGCCCACATTGGCCCGCCAGACCCGTTCGAGTTCCTGCGCCGATTGGGTTCGTCCGACCTTGAGTTGAACCTGCACCATGGCGAAGTTGCTCGCGATGTCCATGCCGCCGGTGGCCATGGGGCCGGTGGAATCCCGGGCCCGCCCGCCCACGGTGACGCTCACCGCGCGGAACGGCGAACCGTCGACCTCGGCATTGGTGGCGTGGGCCGCTTGCTCGATGTGATCGGCGGCGGCGCGGGTGACTTCGAACGGCGTACCGACGGGGAACTGCACATCGGCCGTCAAGTCGTCCGGTTCCAGGTTCGGCATGAAGTTGAACCGCACGATCCCGGTACCCACCAACGACACCGCCACCGCGATCAGCGCCAGGCCACCGAGCAACGTGAGATAGCGATGCCGAACCGCGGCGGTCGTCGTCGCGGAAACGCCGCACGCCCCGGGCGACCCAACCCTGGAAGGTGTCCAGCGGCCAGCGACTCCAGGGACTGCCGTGGGAAAGGTGTGCGGGGAGGATGTAGAAGACCTCGATGAGCGACATCGACAGCACGGTGATCACGACGACGGCGACCTCGCTGAGTATCTGCCCGAACACGCCGGTGACGAACATCAGCGGCGCGAACGCGGCCATGGTCGTCAGCACGCCGATCAGCACGGGCCCCTGGACGCCGTGCGCACCGGCGATCGCCGCCGCGGGCCCCACGAGGTGTCCGGCTTCCTGCTCGGCGACGATGTTCTCGCCGACCACCACGGCGTCGTCGACCACGATGCCGAGCACCATGATGAGCGCGAACAGCGACACCATGTTGATGTTGACGGCGAGGAAGTCGAACAGGAGGAATGCACCGAGGAAGGAAATCGGTACGCCCATGGCGACCCACATGGCAAGTCGCAGGTCGAGCATGATGACGAGGAACAGGAACACCAGCGCGAATCCGAGGATGCCGTTGCGCACCAGGAGGTTCAGACGCGCCGCGAGGATGTCCGTCTGGTCCTCCCAGATCGCGACATCCATGCCCGGCGGCGGTCGGTAGGTCGAGAGCAGGTCCTTGATCGCATCGGCGATCATCAGGACGTCCTCGGCCTCGGACTTCTGAACCCGGATGAAGACGCTCTGCCGGCCGTTGTACTCGTTCACGAGATCCACGTCGGCGAAGCCGTCGCGTACCGTGGCGACGTCGCCGAGGCGGAGGATGGTGCCATCGGGTCGAGCGCGCAGGACGATGTCCTCGAATTCCTCGCCGCGCTCGCGCTTTAAGTTGGTGCGTAGCAGGACGTCGCCGGCATCGGTGCGCAGTTCACCGGAGGACAGGTTGAGCGACGAGCGGCGAATGGCGGCGGCCACGTGATCGATGGTCATCCCAAAGCGCCTGAGATCCTGCTCCCGGACCTCGATGGCGATCTCGTAGTCCCGGGCGCCGGACAGGGATACCAGCGAGACCGCGGGCAGCGCCAGGAGCGCCTCCTCGAGGTCCTCGGCCCCCCGACGCAGTTCCGCCTCGGACAGTTCGGAGGATACGACCAGGGTCATGACGTCGCTGACCGTCACGGCGGCGACGACCTCGGCCTGCTCGGCTTCTTCGGGCGGAAAGTCGGCCAGACGGTCGACCGCCGCCTCGACGTCGTCCCGGACCTTTTTCGAGTCGACGAAGTCCTTCAATTCGATGGTGACCGTGCCGACGTTTTCGCTGGCCTTGGAAGTAACCCGCTCGACACCGTCGATTCCGGACACGGCCTCTTCGACGCGACGGGTGATGCCCTCCTCGACTTCCGTCGGGGTCGCGCCCGGATAGGCCACGGTCACGATGACGATCCCCGGGGCAACGGTGGGGAAGACCTGCGCGGTCAGGCGCATGCCGGCAAGCAAGCCGCCCACCAGCATGAGCGTCATGATGAGATTGGCCGCAACCGGGTTGTTGGCGAAGTACTGGACGAACCCCCGGTCGGGGAGCGTGGGGGGCAGCGGTGGCGGCGTGGTTGCGTCGCTCATGGCGTTCCGGCACGTGCGCCAGCACCGGGGTTCGAGTCGGCGATCTGGACGGCCTGCCCCTCCTGGGCGCCCGGTACGGCGCCGAGTACGACGCCGTCCGCCGGGTCGAAGACGCCCGTGATCCAGCCGTCGGCGGTGCGGCCGTAGGTGGGGGATTCAACGGCTCGCAATTGCCCGTTCGCGACGGTCCAGACGCGATCGTCGGCCTGCTCCGCCGCATCCGGAAGCAGGAACGTATCGGCGAAGACCGGACCCTCGATCTCGACGTCCACGAAGGTACCCGGTACGGGTGGTTCGCCGGTCGCCTTGAGATAGAGCGTCGCGAATCGTGTACGGCTGTCGAGTTCGGCGGATACCTTTTCGACGACGGCATCGAAGGTGCGGTACGTGTCGCTGATCCGGGCGCGCCGGCCGACGACCGGGTTGAGGCGCTTCAGGTTGTCTGCGGAAATGGGTGCCACGACTTCGATGGCGTCGTCGGCGAAGACTTCCCCGAAGGACTGGCCGCGGGTCAGTAGTTGGCCAACCTCCGCGCTCGTCCGGGTCACGGTGCCGTCGAAGGGCAGCGAGAACACCGTGCGTTCCAGGTCGAGCGCCGCCACGCGCTTGCGAGCCCGGGCTGCCGCCAGCCGCGCCTCGGCCTGGGCGATCTGAGGCACCCGGGCGACCAGGGCGGGCACTTCCGCGTCCGGATGCAGGAGATCGTAGTTGGCCCGTGCGGCATCGCTTTTCGCCTGCTCGAGGCGCAGGTCGGATGCCGCGGTGGCGACATCGGCGTCGGCCGCCTCGGCGGCCAGTTGGAAGTCCCGGGGATCGATGACCAGCAGTTCCTCGCCGGCCGCAAAGGTGCCGCCGACGTTGAGCGACGGCGAGATGGAGACGACCCGGCCCGTCACCTGGGGCGTAAGCGCGACGCGATTGCGCACGTCCACCGAACCGGTCGCCACGACGGTGAGCATGTTGGCGCCGGCGACGGGATGGAAAACGTTGACGAGCGGCTTGGGATCCTCCCCGGCCCCGATCTGCAACTCGGCATTGCCGTTGTCCGGTGCCCGGGCGTACAGCAGCGCAAGCAGAACGAGCGCGACGACTACGACGACCTGCGTGGTCCCTGCCCAGCGTCGCTTGGGTCTTCCCGGCGCGGGATCGCTGGTGTCCGACGGGGACATCGGTGTGCTACTGCTCGACCTCGATCAGTCCGGCAGGCCCAGCACTCGCTTGGCGATGATGTTGCGCTGGATCTCGGACGTGCCGCCCTCGATGGAGTTGGCCTTGGAGCGCAGCCAGCCGCGGGTCGAGCCGCGTTCGGCACCCGTGAAGCCCTCGCCTGCCCAGCCGAGGCCCTGGGTACCGAGGATGTCCATGAGGAGATCGTTGCGACGCATGTTCTGCTCGGTGCCGTAGAGCTTGAACATGGAAGACAGGAAACTCGGCGCCTGCGAACTCGTGGCCTCCTCGAAGGATCGGCGGATGGTGAGTTGGTAGGCCTCGTCGCCGATGCGCTGTTCGCTGATGGCGTCGCGGATGGCCGGATCGGCGATGCGGCCGTTGCTCTCGCCGACGTACTCCTTCGCCCACTCGTCGATGGTCTTCGCCCTCTGGCGAGTACCGCCGCGGCCGCCGATGGAACTGCGCTCGTATTGCAGCAGGCGCTTGCCCACGGTCCAGCCCTGGCCGGGCTGGCCGATCAGGTTGCGTTTCGGAACCCGCACGTCGTCGAAGAAGGTCTGGCAGAACTCGGAGGCGCCGCTGATGAGTTCGATGGGGGTGACGGTGACGCCGGGCGTGTCCATGTCGAGCACCAGGAACGAGATGCCCTCGTGCTTGGACGCCTCGAAGTCGGTGCGTACCAGGCAGAAGATCCAGTCCGCGCCCACCGCACCCGAGGTCCAGATCTTCGAGCCGTTGACGACGTAGTCGTCGCCGTCCTCCTCGGCGCGCATCATGAGACCCGCGAGATCGGAGCCGGCGCCGGGTTCGCTATAGCCCTGGCACCAGCGGATCTCGCCCCGGGCGATGGGCGGCAGGTGTTCCCGGCACTGGGCGTCGTTGCCGAATTCGATGATGGCGGGACCGATCATCGTGAGCCCGTGGCCGGTCAGCGCGGCGGGGGCGTTGATGCGCCGCATCTCCTCGTCGAGGATCATGTTCTCGGCGTTGGTGAGGCCGCCGCCGCCGTATTCCGTCGGCCAGGTGGGCGCGGTCCAGCCCCGCTCGGCCATTCGGTCGAGCCACAGCTTGGTATCCGGGTTGGGGTAGACGGCCTTGCGGCCCCCCGCAGTGTAGCCGCCGAGGCCCCGGCGCATGCTGTCCGGGCAGTTGGATTCCAGCCATGCCCGCGCTTCGAGACGGAAGTCCATACAAGGCTCTCCTTTTAGGCGTTCAATACGGAAGCATCAAAACGGAAACCCGCCGTTGGAACGCTCCATCGCCCGTTCCCAGCTTGAGACCTTACGGCTCTGGACGTTGATTCCGTCGTCGGGGCAGAGATTCACCACCGCCACGTACCCGCCGTTGGCCCCGGCGAAGTGCGCCACCGGCGAACCGGGGTAGTACGCCACGGTGTCGCCTTCGCTGTGCTCCGCCCAGACGTGGATATGTCCGAGGGCCAGGTAGTCGAAGCCCGAGGCGCGGATTTCCGCCCGGGTGATCGGCGACGATCCCTGCCCGACGCGGCGCTCGCAGACCTGACCGTGGGCCATGCCGATGTTCCAATGACGGTCATGGCGTTCCGGCGCGCCGGTCAACGGGTAGTTCTCGGGTGCATGCTCGGCCATGGCTTTCCCCCACACCCGGGCGCCGATCTCGTCGAGGGTCACGCAGTCGCCGTCATGGGCCATCAAGCCATGCACGTGATCGCCGGCGAGGTCGAAGTCGAAGCGGTTCCACACGGAGCTTTCGTCATGCACGTCGTGGTTGCCCGGCAGCATGACCACCGGGCAGTCCAGCCGCGCGAACTGATCGTAGACGAAGTCGATGTTGGAGTCGTCGACGCGGTTGTTGTCGAACAGGTCGCCGGCGATTAGGAATAGGTCGGCGTCGACCTCCCGGGTCGCATCGACGACGCCCGCGAAGGCGCGTTCCGCGCGGCTCCGGAAGCCGTCCGTCGCCTTGTCGGTATCGCGGCTGTCCAGGTGCACGTCGGAGGTGTGCACGATGGTCAGGGTTTTCTGCATGGCTGGAGTCGAAGCTACTCGCCGAGGGCATCCGCGAGCCGTTCGGCGGCATCGGCGAAGTCCTGCATGAAGTTGTAGACCACGGTGCGGGCGGAGACCGTCTCGTTCATGAGGCCGACCCCTTGACCGACGTAGTAGTTGACCAGTTGCCGCGCTCCGGGATGGTCCGATTGGGCAAGCTTGTTGATCTTCCGGAATGCGGCACCGGCGAGTACGCCCTGCAGCGGCATGGGCAGCGGGTCCGGTGCTTCCTCCGCCGTCCAGGCGTCCGTCCAGGCTGACTTGAGTTGCCGGGTGTACTTGCCCGTTCGGCTGCGCGAGCGCACGGTCTGACGCGAGTTGGCGGCGAGCATCTTCTCCTTCACGACGGGTAATGTTTCGGCCTCCGCCGTGGTCAGCCACACCGAGCCGGTCCAGACGCCGGCAGCGCCCATAGCCATGCAGGCCGCCATCTGCCGTCCGGTGACGATGCCGCCGGCCGCCACGACGTGGCTGCGATTACCGTACGGCGCCAGCGCATCGATTACCTCGGGCAAGAGCACCATGGTCGAGACTTCGCCGCAGTGGCCGCCCGCTTCGGTACCCGCGACGATGATGACATCGACGCCGGCCTCGGCATGCTTGATGGCATGTTCCCTGGCCCCGGCCAGGGCGCCCACCTTGATGCCCTTGGCGCGCGCCCGTTCGAACATGAAGTCCGGCGGTACGCCGAGGGCGTTCACGACGAGTTTCACGGGGTGGGAGAACGCGGCATCGAGAATCTTGCCCGCACCCACCTCGCGCATGTTGTCGCCGACGCCTTCCTGGACGGAGTTGTCCCACAGGTCGCGGGTGTCGATGTCGTGCTGGGCGAGTAGTTGGGCGATGTAGCGCTTGTGCTCCTCGGGGATACGGTCCTCGAGTTCCGCCGCCGTGAGCGAGTGCTCCTTGCTGTCCATGCTGGTCGGCACCAGCAGATCGACGCCGTAGGACTTGCCCCCGACCTGCTCGTCGATCCAGTTGAGTTCGATATCGAGGGTCTCGGGCGAGTGTCCGGCGGCACCGAGTACGCCGAAGCCGCCGGCGTTGGTGACCGCCGCGATCACATCGCGGCAGTGGCTGAATGCGAACAACGGGAACTCGATGCCGAGTTCGTCGCAGAGTCTGGAATTCATGGCCTTCTCCCGTGGACAGGGCTTGTCCGGAGCGTCCGCACCAACCGGACATTCTACCCCGCGAGGACGGCAATTTTCCTTGAACTCGAATGCGTGCCGGCCATAGGGTGCTCCCATGAAACAACCGTAGGACTCTTCATCTTTCCGCAAGCGTCAGATTGCCGCGATTGGTGGCGATACCGGACGTGATTGAGCCACACCGCCGTGGGGTGACGGCGGGGTTTGTGATTTCGTCCGGCCTGCGGGTCGTACAGCGTGCCGTCGCGCAGCATCGCGCAGGCGACGCGCAGCAGACGGTCGGCGATCGAGCGCAGGGCGCGGTGGTAGCCGTGGCCGCAGGCATGCCGACGGATCCAACGGGACGGGACAAGCCCCTCCCCTACGTTAGAAGTGCGAGACGCCGCCGTCGATGGCGATGGTGTCGCCGGTGTGGTAGCTGCTTTCGTCGCTGGCGAAGTAGACGGCGATGCCCTTGAAGTCCTCCGGTTGGCCCCAGCGCCGCTGGGGAATGCGCTTGATGACCTTGGTCTGGAACGCCTCGGTCTGGAACGCCCGTTCGGTCATCGCGGTCTCGATCCAGCCCGGGATGATCGCGTTGGCGCGGATGCCGTAACGAGCCTGGCCGACGGCCAGCGACTGGATCAGCGCGATCACGCCGGCTTTGGTGGCCGAGTAGTGCTCGCTGCCTGCGGCGCCGAAGCGTGCCGTGCCGCTGCTGGTCACCACCAACGAGCCGCCGCGGCCTGACTTGCGCATGTGCTTGACGGCCTCCCGGAACGTGAACATGACGCCGTCCATGTTCACCTTGAATACGCGGTGCCAGTCCTCGATCGTCATGGCGTCGAACTGCGCCCCGCCGCCGCCGACGCCGGCGTTGGCAAAACACGAGTCCACGTGGCCGAAGATGGCGAGGGTCTCCGCGAACGCATCGACCACCTGGGACTCGTCGCTGACGTCGCAGCGAAGCGCCGCCACGCGGCCGCCGTGCTGTTCGAGCGTCTCCTTCGCCGCCGCGTTCTTGTCCTCGTTGGTACCCCAGATGCACACGCCGGCACCGTGCTCCGCCAAGCCCTCGGCGAAGCCCAATCCAATGCCGCCGTTGCCGCCGGTCACGAGCGCTACTTTTCCGGTTAGGTCGAACATGCTGCCTCCACAGGTCGAGCGCGAAGAATAACCCACGCGGGTCGGCCTGCCTTTGACAGATCTTTCCTTAGGAGGCAGCCACCAGGCGGGCGGGTGTACGCGACGCCAGCGGCAGTGGAGTACGGGACGTGCCGTGCCCTACGATGCCTCACGCGTCGGCGGCCGCGGCGGGACGGGACAAGCCGGTCCCCTACCTCGGCCGGTCGAAGGCTACGCGGAAGCCCAGGGTCGGCGAGCGATGATTCGGCGAGAGGTGGTTGCTGAAGTCCATGCGCGCGGTCTCGCCGATGGGCAACAGGTAGTTGCCGCCCTTGACGACCACCGAATAGCGGCCGGAGGCGCCCGATATGCTACGCGTCCACTCCGAGACGTTGCCGCCCATGGCGAGCAGACCCTCCGGGGTCGCGTCAAAGTCGTCCTGCTGCACCACCCGCAGGCGTCGCTGCACCTGGTCCGAGGGTGCGGTGTTGACCGCCGCCCGCCAGTCGTTTCCCCAGGGATAGACCCGCCGGCCCTGCCCGGACGCGGCGCTTTCCCACTCCTGGGCAGTGGGTAGTCGGCCTCCCGCCCAGGACGCGAAGGCATAGGCCGACCACCAGTCCACGTTGACCACGGGCAGATCGGGCTGGCGCATCTGCGCGTCCCAGTCCGGCGGGCGATGCCGGTGGCCGCGGGGCTGGTTCGTTTCCGCGTGTAGACCGAGACCCACGAACGGATCGCGCAGGAAGGAGTCGTACTCGCGCCGGGTGATCTCCCGAGCGGTGAGGTGGACTTCCAGCGGCGCCGCCCGGTCCGCTTCGGCGAACATTCGCCCGATCAACGACAGTCGGTCGCGGGGAACGTACGCCAGGAGGCTTGGTACGCGAGCGTCGGCGGGGATGCCGACGGCGTAGTCGCCGACGGCCAGCACGACGGTATCCGATACCGTACGCCAAGGCGTGTCCCGAGGCCGCGAGTCGTAGACGCAGCGGAACCCCAGGTAGGGCGACCGGTAGTCCGCTGGCGCGCGGCGGTTGAGCACGCCCAGGCTGTAGAGATCCCGTGGCGCGTTGTAGCCGTTGCCGCCCATGACCAGGGCGGCGCGCGTCGAGACACTTCCCACCGCCCATTCGGAGACGTTGTGGCCCATTTCCGCGATACCGAGCGGCGTGTCGGTCCCGGGGTACTCGTCGCACGGCCGGGTCGCGTTCAGAAGCGGGTCGAGATAGGGCCAGGGTTCCGACGTAAAGTCGTCCCCCCAGGGATAACGCCTCCCCTCCCGACCCACCGCGGCGGCGATCCATTCGTCACCCGACGGCAATCTCCCACCGGCGGCGCCGCAGTACGCCCAGGCGTCGTAGAACGTCAGTCCATTCGCGGGGGCGTCGAGACGACCGCTGACCACGTGGTCGCGTGTGTCCGTCTCGTATTGCCAGTCGTCCGGTTGGCCCGGCGCCAGATCTTCGAGTCCGGATTGGAACGGCAGCCATTGCAGGAACCGGTAGAAATCGCCCTGGCGGACTTCGCAGCGGTCGAACCAAAGCGGGCGCCGGATCCCGGCTTGGCGCGACCCGGATGCGAAGACGTGATCGAAGGATCGGATATAGGCGAAGTGGTCGAGATGGCCAAGCAGCACCTCGTCGAGGCGCTTGCCCGGCGAGTCGGGTCGGGCAGCGGCGTCGAAGCGAACGCCCACGGTGTCGAAGTCCATCACAAGCGGTTGCAGCTTGAGGATCGCGGCCGCGACGCAGGCCACGGCCATCGCCATCAGGGTGCGTCGGAGGATCACGCCCTCCTCCACACCACCAAGACGATGCCCAGGGCGAACAGCGCGGCAACCAACCCGTAGAACAACGTCTGCAGGAACTCGCCCCGGAACTTCACGACGGGGTATTGCGACTCCGCGCTCATCCCACCGATCTCGACGGCGTTCTCGTCCACCGGCAGCAGCAGTCGCCCCGAGTCGTCCAATCCCGCGTACACGAAACCGGTCACGAAATCGTCGATACGCGCGTTGACCAGGGTGACCACCCGCCAGCGCGGCTTGGGATCCGCAGATTCGGGCAGCGGCATCAGGATCACGCCGTCCTGACCCAAGGGCACGCGCAGGCCTTCGTAAATCGCCGGGTGCAGGCCAAGCCGCAGGGTCACCGACGTCTGCTCTTCACCCGTACGCGGCGGTTGTTCCGGGCCGCGCAGCCAAACCGCCAGATAGAGCGGCCGATTGACGGGAACCGCCATCGCTTGACCGCGCAGGTCGGGTGCCGTGCGCGACACCACCGTCATGGTGCCCGTAGGGTCCTCGACGGGCATCGACAATTCGTCGGCCAGACCGCCGAGGAGTCGTTCCTCCGCGGCGCTGAGCGGTTCGTCGGCGCGGCCCAAGATGTCCCGCTCGAAGTCGAAGTCGGGAAGCGGCGACGGTCGGTCGGCGACCGCATCCGCCTGGACGGACTTCATGAACGCGAACAGACCACGCAGCGCGGTCGTGAGGTCGAACGTCAACTCGGAGGGGGTCTCCGGGCCGGGTGCCCGCGCCACCCGGAACCGGGTCGTCCCGCTGCCGGACATGACTGACGCGCCGCCCGAGGGCTCGGTACCCCGCGAGTCTCCCGACGGTAGCGGCGTACGGGTCGCGCCCGTACGCGGCAACTCGAGATATTCGCTTGCCGGCGCGCCGCCAAAGCGACCCGCGAGCCCCAGATCGTCCAGTGGATAGCGCTCCAGCGAGTCCACCGTCCCGGCAAGCGCGACGTCCTCCGGCAGCGTTGACGGCGTCGGGTTCGACCCGGCACCCGTCTCTCCTTCCAGCAGGCCCGGCGCCGACCGATCCCGGCGAAGCCGGCCCGCGAGGAAAGTCCCCGCGCCGCTGCTCGCATCGCCAGGCGCCAGGGACAGGAAGTGCCAATGCCGCGGTGCCGTCCCATGCGCCTTGAGGATCGACATGGTGATGTAGAACTCCCGGATGCTGTACACGTCGATGCGCACCGCGGCTAGCTGTTCCGCGCGCAGGCTATGGAGATACACGTCCAGGGGGTTGTCGTGCCGCAGAAGCTCCTCGCGCGGGAACATCGTTCCCGTGTAGTAGTCGCGGACGAAGCCGTCGTGCAGTTCGAGGATTGGCATCAGGGCGTGCTGCGGATTGCGGTCCGGACCCCAGGTGACGTAGTCGTGCAATCGCGCCGGCGGGCTGGTGGGCAGCGCGTTCATGACGAACGACGTGGCAAGCTCTCGGCTCAAGAGCACGGCGACATCCTCCGCCTGCTCCAGCTTCTCCTCCTCCTGCTCGTGACTGGCCATCAGGGTGACCACGATCATGATGATGACGATGGCCGCGCTGTTGGCGAGGATGTCCGCCAGCGCCACACCCGCGAACGGTGGGAACAGGGAACGCGTCGGACGAGCCACCTAGAATCCTCGAGGGATGCCTACGGACGGGTCGCACGTTCGAAGGCATCGTAGGGGCGAGGCTTGTCCTCGCCCGTATTCGTCCGAAGAACGGGTCCGGTTCGGTCGGTAAGGGCGAGGACATGGGTCGGGCGGGCGACCGCGCGCCCTAGCGGGCGCGTTAGGACCGCGCGCCCTAGCGGGCGCGTTAGGACCGCGCGCCCTAGCGGGCGCGTTAGGGTCGCCCCTACGGCTTCGTCGGTCTGAGCCCACTCGAGCCAGGTCTTGCTGCCGTATCGTCGCCATCACTCATTCGGACCGGGGTCACCCCGTTAGTCCACCGCCTCCTTCACGTACGCCGGGATATCGTTCAAGGAGACGGACTTCAGGAGTTCGTCGTTGGCGACGATCCAGCCGATGGTGAGTTCGCGCCCGGGCAGGATGGCGCGGATGCAGTTGCGGGCTTCCGCCATGGTCGCCACGCCACCCTCCAGGATCGCGAACACGATCTGCTGGCGTTCGGCACCGTAGACGCGCCGGACGTAGTCGACAAAGGGGCTGTCCGGCGCACAGATGCTGCCGCCGCCCGCGGCCTCGCCCGTCTCCACGATGCGCACCTCGGCCGGGAACGCGAGCACCACGAAACCGGCGCCGCCCGCATCCCAGCCGACCCGGTACAGGCCCTCGTCGGCCGCCGCCTCGATGCGCTCGACGAGCGCTGCCTGGGAGAGCAGGTTCATGATCAGGAAGAGCACCAGGAGAAGGGCGAAGAGCCCCCCGAAAATCTCCACCATCGGCGCGCTGTTCGACTCCTGGTCGCGCGCCGATGCCGTTTCGATCATGGCCCCGGCGGCCCCGGCTGATCGTCGCTTCGGGACGGTCTCCGGCTCGAGCCCGTGCCGTTGCGTACCCAGTTCTCGAAGTCGCCGAGGATGTTGTCCTCCCGGCGTTGCAGGCCGATCTGCAGGAACGTCAGGACGACGGACAGCGACAGCGCGATCAGCGTGGTATCGAAGGCGATTCCCAGCGGCGCGATGGCTTCCCCGAGTTCGCCGGAGAGGTCGGCCAGTCCCCTGCCCGAGCCGATGATGTTCTGGATGCCGTCGGCCGCCAGCGAGATGCCAAGCACGGTGCCGATGAAACCGAGGATGGGAAGCGCCCAGTTGAGATAGCGCGGCACGACGTAGAAGTCGGCCGACTTGCGCCACATCATCTCGACGAATCCGTCGATCTCCAGGGCTTGCTCGACGGCATCCGTATGCGCGCGCACCAGCATGGAATCGCCGCGCTCACCCACCAGCAGACGCCGCTCCCGGTTCACGGCCCACGCCTTGTTGCCAAGCAGGAGCAGCCCCCAGAAGAACAGCACCAGGGTAAGCGGCGGAATGATCCCGCGTTGCGTGAACTTCGCGGCCAGGAACTCCCAGGACGGCACACTGAGGCCGACGTAGTGGATCGCGAGCACCGCACCGGTGCCCAGCGCCAGGGCCATCACCAGCGACAGCACCAGCGGCGGGCCGGACAGCGCCCCGCCGAGGCGGTCGGACACGGTCACCGCGCGTTCGGTGGTATTCCGTCCGTTCAGCACGATGTACGTGCCGTAGAGAACCGGGGCCATCAGCAGCATCGACAGGTTCGATTCGATCCGCAATGGCACGTCCACCAACTCGAGCACCGGGAACAGCCCCGTGACCGCCATCGCCGCCGCAATCAGGACGAGCAGGATCAGTGCCGTGAATTCAGCCCATCGCTCAACATCGAAGCCCTTGAACACCGACGAGTCCCGCGCAGCGAACCTCGCTGCCCACGCCGGGACGGTCAACGCCGCGCCAACGACGACGCCCAGCCATAACGGCGCGCTCAGGGCGTGGGTGACACTGGCGCCGGCGACCACACAGATCAAAGCGAAAGCAACGAGCCAAGCGGTTTGGTTCATAGGTCGTAGGTAGTTCCCGTCAACTCAGACACGTTCCCGGATAGGCAATCGCCGGAAACTGGCGACCCAACCTTCATCTTGGATGCGCTACCTTTGCTTGGTCGCGATCCCAACGACCCAAGAATAGCAGGGCAGACGACCTTCCCGTAGAATCGCGCGACCAAATGGCAACGTTGTCCATCGTAGTCGCCGCCTACTCCATGCAGCGCGAAGCGCCGCGGACGATCCTGTCGCTTTTGCCTCCGCTGCAACGCCAGATCGACGATTTGGACTACGAGATCGTGGTGGTCGACAACGGCTCACCCCAACCGCTGCAGCTAGGCATCGCAAAAGCGACCCCGCGGGACGTACGTCTCGTGCGAGTGAGTGCCGGTATCGCGCTACCCTCGCCCGTCCGATGCATCAACGAGGCTGTTCGCGACGTAGCGACCGGCGAGTTGCTCATCATATGCATTGACGGCGCTCGCCTGGCTAGCTCGCATCTGGTACGACGCACTGCGGACGTCCTGACGCGACACCCCGACGCCTTCACGTTCGTCGCTAGCCGCCACTTGGGACCCAAGCCGCAAATGCAGTCGACCAAAGAAGGTTACGATGAAGCGACCGAAGACGAGCTTCTGAGCGCCGCCAATTGGGAGGCGGACCTCGACAATCTCTACCCGGCGAGCGTCTGGGCAGGAGCACACGACGGGGCGGACCGACTGCTCCAAAACGAAACCAACGCCTTCGGGATGACGCGTCGGACATGGCAGCGCATCGGTGGTTACGACGAGAGATTTGCCATACCCGGCGGCGGCCTTTGCAATCTCGAGCTGTTCAAAAGGTACGTGACTCGAAGGAACTCGCTGAACGTCCTGTTGTTAGGCGAAGCCACGTTCCATCAAGTCCACAACGGTGCAGCAACGTCTTCGGCGGGTTACTTCGCCGCCAGCTCAACCGAGTACGCCGAAGTGACGGGCGAGGACTATCGGCGGCCGCGATATTCATTCTTGGCCGATTTGGGCGAACAGTATGATCGTCCTGCACGTATCGGCATCTACCTGCCAGGTTAGCAACCCGACCCCATGGCATCGCCGGGCTGCATTGTGGTTGCGGGAATGCACCGATCCGGGACCTCCTGGGTTTCCGCCATATTGGCAAATGCAGGCGTCACACCAACGGATTTGATTCCGCCGCATCCCGTCGACAATCCCCAAGGCTACTTCGAGTCCCGCGAAGTCCTTCGCATAAACAACGCATTCCTTGCGTCGCACGGACTGTCGTGGAAACAGCCCGACTCACTGCAGCCCGACTGTTTCGACGGACCCCTCGCCAAGCGTAGTCGCGAGGAGATCCGTGCATTTCTCGAGGACACGAGATCCGTTGGTGAGGTGGTTTTGCTAAAGGACCCCCGATTCTGCCGCCTACTGCCGCTTTGGCTACCCGAACTCAAGGGGAACTTCGGGGACCCCATCGTCGTGCATGTTCTTCGCCGGGTCGATGCTGTCTATCAATCGTTGGCACGCCGTGCCCAACAATCCGATACCGTCAAGGCTGCGGTTACCTCTACCTCGCAAGCTCACCTGCTTTGGCTCCATTACAACTTGGAACTCGCCCAGCATGCGCGTCAACTCCCCTATTTGGTGGTGGCCTACGAGAGCATGGTCGCCAGACCGAAATCGGCCATCCGCCAACTCACGAGCCGAGTCGATCAATTGCTGGGAAACGCCGAGCAGATCCCCGACGCCCGTCTACGGACGACGGTAACCGCGACCAACCCAGCCTCCGACAAGGAACGCGTTTTCGAGACCCTATACCTGGCGCTGCTTGAGAAAGATGCACCGCGTATAGACAAGGCCTTTGAAGCGCTGAAGACCGTTGTGCCTGACAAACACCAAGTACTCGAAAGGGACACGGATCCAAGGGTGTATCTCCGCGCACGTCTCAACCACTTTACGAGCCGATGCGAGTATCGGCCGATAGCCGAGAAGCGTGTCCGCAACGCCGCCATTGCGAACGTGGGCCGGATGTTGCGTCGTTCCCAGTCACTTAACACGCCATCAATCCTATTCATCTCTGCAAGTCCGACGAGCCGAGGGCATCTCTATCGCGTGAGAAACGCCGTGGATGGATTGAACCGGCTCGGTATTCGAGCATGCTGGATATCGGTGGAAATGCTTGCTGAACAGGGAATGACGAACGTCGACGCAGGCGGCGTGATTGCATACCGATGCCCTTGGAACGCCACAATCGAGGAGCTCTTGGAGACCTGCCGTCGTCGGAATACGCCCGTGGGATTTGACATCGACGACTTGATCTTCGACGCGGACCTCATGCGAAACAATGGTATCGACTTCATATCCAGGCTCTCGTCTTCCGACCGGGACGAGTGGCTGTTGGACGCCGTTTCGTACCGTCGTTTGATGCGAGAAGTTGACTTTTGCATCGTGCCAACGCAAACGCTAGCCAAGCACGCCGCACGAGCCAATCCAAACACCTACGTAATAGAAAACGGATTCTGTGCGGACACCCTCGCCCTCTCCGATCACTGGCGGGATCGCCGTGTACACGGTCCCACGCTGCGCATCGGCTATGCAAGCGGAACCAACACTCATGCCGCGGATTTCGCAACGATTGTCCACCCGTTGGCGAAGGCGTTGCGGACAAACCCAAATTGGCGGTTGTGCGTGGTTGGCAAACTCAGCATGCGATCCTTTTCCGGGCTCATGCCCAAGTCCCAGTTAGAGGCACGCCCTCTCGTCGAACACGTAAACCTCGCTTTCGAGCTGGCGAGATTCGATGTGAATCTTGTGCCCCTGCAGCCGGGGAGTGAATTTTGCGACGCCAAGAGTCCACTAAAGTACTTCGAGGCGGCACTGGTCGGGACGCCTACCATCGCAAAAGACAACGTTACCTACAAGGAACTCATCCGGAACGGAGAGAACGGTTTTTTGGCTGGATCACAGGCCGATTGGCTAGCCGGCCTCGAGAGCTTGGACAGTGACCGGTACCTGCGTGACCGCCTATCTGCACTCGCCCGCGAGGAATGCGTTGCGCGATTTCACGCCGACAAGCTTGCGCAGAAGTACCGGGATTTACACACCTAGGATCTCGCCACCGAACCTATGAGGACACGTCGCTTGAGGGCACGTAAACGCGCAAACTCAGCAGCAAACGACAGCCTGAGTAGGAATCGAACAACCCATGGGGCACCCTCGTTGTTTCCCTTGCGAACTACGGCAGGCGCGACTTCGCACGTCGACAAGCCCAAGAATGTGAACACGCGCTCCAGAACTGCACGATGGCAATTCCGCAATTCGTTCGAGCGCAGCACAAGCACCCGGTCGCGGTCGAAATACTGATATACGTTCCGTAGCTGATGACTGTAGAGTCCCCGCCTGCGATAGGAATGACAACGCAGCGCCGAGTCGAATGGACGTGGGTCCTTGCAACGATTCAATCGAAACGGCTCGGCGAGCAAGGCTAGCCAAAGCGACCGATACTCCACCCCCCTGTTCTTTTCCATGTGGTAGTTCGAGATCGCCCGTTCAACCGGATCACGAAGCAACACGATGAGTTTCATATCCGGGTTGTACCGCTTTAATTCGGGTACGACTCCAGGCAGGTACATGTAGATAGGTGTGGATTCCCCCCGCAACAGTTCGTCGTCGCAATGTCGAAAGTAGGGCGCATAACGGGCATCGATTTGGCTCCGCGTCCAACGCCTCGAGTATTCGGGACCATCGAACATGTGAACTTCAGAGGGAGACGCCATGCCAATGTCAGGATGTTGACCAAGGAAGTGGGCCAACGCCGTGGTCCCACATTTCTGCGCACCGACGATCACGAAGTCGACGCTCGGTCTATCGGCCCCTAATCCGACGATCAGCGCTTTGTCGGCATCCTCCGCGACGCTCATTGCGCATCCTTCCAGAGCTCGTCAATGGTGTGCAGGATGCCGAGAAACCGCTTTCTCTCCGATTCGAGGGAGTGCGACAGCACGGTATGCCTAGCGCGATACAGCATCCGCCGGAAGTCCGTGGGCGAGCGGTCCGCGGTCGTTTTGATGGTTTGAACCAAGGACTGCGGATCTGGGTGCGCAACAAGGCAATTGTCCTCGTGGCGGCAAAAGCTGCGGTTTCCGATACAGTCAACGGTCACAACTATGCACCCAGCTGCCATCGCCTCAAGAGCTGGCAGGTAGAAACCCTCCTCGGCTCGGGGCAGGCAGACGGCAATCCGAGTTCTGCGGAGGCAGTCCAAGAATGCGGCCCGGTCAATGAACCCGTCCAAGAGACGGTGAGGAATCCGTTCCTCATGCAACTGCTCTGATATGTCAGTTGCCAGCTCGGGGCATTTGTAGCCGACTATGGTTACACGCTCCGGCCGCAATTGTATCGCTGCCGCTTCCTCGGTCGGCTCGAAGGGCATACAGTCCGTACCGTTGGGTATGGTGTAGATGGGCCCTCGAACCTGACCCGTTGCGCTGATCGCGTCCGCGACCTCTGCGCTCACACAAATGCGGATGGCTCGATTACCGAGGTAGCTACGCAATTCCGTGCCGGGGTGGGCATGTCTAACGTGCTGGATGAGGTTGATCCGGGGCCCTTCGCATGCAAGAAGCCCAGTCGCAGTTAGATATCGCCAATCGATACCTGCCAAAAACAACACGTCCCGGGTCTCGGGGTTCCACTCAGGCACCAGTTCCGCCCTGGAGGTTGGCCATAGACGCGATCGCTCAGCTTCGATCGAACTGTTCACCGGCGTGCCGCCGAACACAATCCGCCGCTCAAAGGCCTGGAGTCGGTTCACGTGATCGTAGTAGTGGGCGTGTTTGAGATGGCCACCTGTCAGACGCCTATAGTCTCGATGGAACCAGATTCTCCTCGGGGCGCTTGTCGAGCCCGACGTCCCAATCGCTACTGACATGGGCCGTATCTACGCAATCCGACCCATAGAGCCGGGCTCTCTGACACCCGAACACCGCTCCCATTCAGTGGTTGCCGTTCGCAGCACACGCCGCTGGGGAACCGAATCGTCATGGGCGTCTCGGTTGAAAGCCTGATCCTTTCCAATCTCGGAGAACGGATTGTACGTCCACCCCAACTTCCTGAAGACGGCGAAGGAGCAAAGAATGCACTGGTCTTGAGATCTCCCCGGCCATCAGATCGAAAGCACTACCAATGTCGACGCCAACACCTCCCCGGCGCCTAATCCATGTGCAATAGATCTCCGCCCAAACCCCAGCGCCCACCAGAACCAGACAACCCCGGAGATCTTCGGATAGCGTGTCACCGACCTCTTGGAGAAAATCGGGCGTCACGGATCGACGACTTCTGGCTTCCCGCGACTTGCGAAGGTCGATCAACTGGAAGTCTACGTCGCAAAAGCGAGATTTCAGGATCGTCACGACTTGGGGTTTGTCCGTGACGCAGATGACCGTGTTTGCGTGCTGGCACAATATCGGCAGATTCTCCAGAACGGCGAAATAGAGATGTGCACTTGCGACGGTCTTATGAGTCAGGCTGCCTCGCCTCGCCAAGCGAACCATGAAGTCGATTGCGCGCCAACCGCCAACCGCCCCGCGCGGATCGCCGCGCAAGCGGGATATGAGGTGGTCTATGCCCGATGCCTTCGCCGTAGATGGCCAACCAATTCCCATTCCGCGCACGCCAATGATGGTCGCCTCATTGACGGCATCGGCAAACAGATCGCGAAGAACGGTCGCCGATGAATCCGTCAGAACGAAAGAGTCGCTCATCATCCCCATCGTTTTGGCGATTACAAACCGGTCCAAGCAAGGAGTGCCCTCGTAGGCACCGTGCGTAAGGAATGCGGCTTCACCGTCACCGATACGTATGGCCGACAAGGGGGTTTGTTGCTGGACCGCCGTAACAATCGGCTCAATCACAGCTTGATTGAACGCGCCTGGGAGGACGTCTAGACCGCAGGACCGATAGAGTTCCACGACTTGCATCGGGTGGCCGTACCGGGGTTCGGACTCAACCTGCTGTGTGAACAGATCGATCTCCGCCTCGGGGATGGCCGTGGGTGTCAGCTCCTTGTCTTGGTACCGCGCGCCGGAATACACGAAATGCACCTTTATTCGTCGCGACCTTCTCGCCTAGGGGTAGGCTTCATGGTCTCGCATCCCGCGATGGCCCGTGTTCATTTCCCTTGGGTCGAGTTAGACCACAAACGAGTGATTCTAAAGGCCTACTCGGACGGGGGCCACACAAGTACGACATGTGGGCGCATGCGAGTGGCGCTCTCATTGACCCTAGAGAACCGCGAGTCGTTCCGCCGCCGCTTCGCAACTCGCTGGACTATAGAATCGTGCCCAGGCGCCGCCCGCGTCCAACAGCGCCGCGAGAAGTCTGGCGAGGCCGGTTTCACGATACACGCCATGGTCGTTGCGACTTGTCAAAGTGTGGCGCGGGGCGGCGAAATGCCCGAGCACCCGGAACAGGGTGCCGCCACCACTCTCGATGAGGTCCTCGTACCGAAGAATCCGCTCGTCCGGCAAATGATCGCTGTAATTGGAGAAGAACCAATTCAGTACGATCAACTGCCGCTCAAGCACACTGCTTTTGTGCTGCAGTTCGGTATGCAAATCATCGTCGAACTGTTCGCCCGCCGGAATGCGGCCCCGGTTTACCGGTAGAGCCACGGTTTGCCAGGATGCCAGCGTAACTAACGGATTGCGCACTAACGCGACGCAGGCGAAGGACGCGACCAATTGCGGCAGCAGTGCGGCNNAGCGTGAACCGATCGGAGAGTGGCTTTTGGATGACGATCTCGCCATGTTCGGCCTGACGACGTCGCAGACCACCATCTGTATCGTCTACCACGACGTTGTCGTCGAGACGACCGTCCACCTGCAGCGATGGTGCCCGTCGACTTCGGCCAATGAGACGACGAGTGCGGACAGCGAAGTGCTCGATGCGGGCGCAGGCCTCCCTAGGTGTCCTCAGCCCGGCAAATTCGGCGCGGGCCATGGGTTCGGACAACGCGACCACATCCGGCAATTCGCCCGCCAGGCGACAAGCCAAGGAGCTACCTGAGCGCGGAATGCCCGTTAGCAGCCACATGTTGGCCGACGGTTCACGTCACGGTGATCTCATGTTCGGGTACCAAGTCCGCATGTCCGAGTCGGGTCGTCTCCGAGTCGGGTCGACAGGGGTCGAGGACGGGCGGCAGTGACATCAACGCGATCTCACGCACGCTGGTGTGTGTCCGTGTCGAGGATGATCTCATGTTGGGATATCAAGGCGCGTGTGTCCGAGTCGGGGTCACGTTACCGCAATCTCGACCTTGAGAGTTGGCGCAAAAAACAAGAATCTTGGGGCGGCCTCTTCGGCGACTCAATCGTGACGACGTGTACAATTCGCCGCCCTTGCCCACCCGTATCGATCCATGGATGCGCGATCCGTGCTGACGGAGTTCCGTCGGCTCGGCGTCCTCGCGATGCCGATCATCATCGCCCAGCTCTCGCAGATGGGCATGGGCGTGACGGACGCGGTGATGGCGGGACGGGTGAGCGCCACCGACCTCGCCGGGGTCACGCTTGGCGGCAACTTCTTCTGGCCGACGATGCTCTTGATGTCCGGCACCATCATGGCCGTGACGCCGTCTGTATCGCAATTGAACGGTGCCGGTCGCCTTGGCGACGCCGGGGCGGTGGTTCGGCAAGCGCTGTGGATTGCCCTCGCCGGCGGTCTGGTGTTGACGCTGTTGTTGCGCAACGCCGAGCCCGCCTACCGGTTCTTCGGGGTCGACGAACAGGCGATCCCCGTCGCCGTCGGCTATCTCTCCGCTGCGAGCCTCGGTTTGGTGCCACTGCTCGCCTACACCGCGCTGCGCTGCCTGGCCGAGGGAATGTCGTGGACCACGCCCGCGATGTGCATCAGCCTGAGTGCCCTGCCCTTGAAGATCCTGCTCAACTGGCTGTTCATGTACGGGTCCCCGACGCTCGGCATTCCCGCGATGGGGGGTGTGGGCTGCGGCTGGTCGACCGCCGTGGTCATGTGCTACACGTTCCTTGCGATGGTCGTCGTGGTGTCGAGGTCCAGGATGCGCGCCTCGAACCTGTTCGCGGCGTTCTCGTGGCCGAGGTTCGGTGTCATCCGGGATCTGCTTGTCGTTGGCGTCCCGATCGGTCTTGCCCTGCTGGTCGAAGTCGGCTTCTTCTCCGTCGCTGGCCTTCTGATCGGCCGACTGGGCGTCGAAGCGGTTGCCTCGCATCAGATTGCCTTCAACGTTGCCAGCATCGCGTTCATGGTGCCCCTGGCACTCGGCATGGCGGCGACGATTCGCGTCGGCTTCAACGTCGGTGCCGGCAACAGAGCCGCCGCCCGACTGTCCGCCTGGGTGGCGGTAGCGACCACGCTCGTCTGGGGGGTTAGCGTTGCGACGGTCATGCTGACCGCACGCTTCCCGATCGTCGGTCTGTACACCAACAACGCCGAGGTGATCAATCTGGCTGCGGCGCTACTGGCGATCGGCGCGTTGTTCCAAGTCTTCGACTCCGCCCAGGCGACAACGATGGGGGCCCTGCGTGGCTACAAGGCGACCGTGGCGCCCATGTGGATCGCCGTGGTCGCCTACTGGCTGGTGGGTCTGCCCGTCGGGGCGGCACTGTGCTTCGGGGTCAGGAGCATTCCGCCTCTGAACGGGCTGTTGGCGAACGCCTTCGACGCGCCGATGGGCGTTTACGGGCTGTGGTGGGGGTTGGTGGTCGGACTGTCGGTGGCCGCAGTCGCCCTGCTCGGCTGGCTGGTCAAGATCTCGCGTATCCGTGCCGGGGAGATTCGCCAACCTCGCTGAAACGTCCGCCGAGGACCAGGTTGGACCAAATCCTCCCTGGGCGCGCTGCAGTCGTCAGGAGACCCCCGACTGGACGCAAGGCGAAAGAAGAATGCCGGCACCGACTCCAACCCAACGGGTGGTACTGCTCGTCGATGCCAGCATTACCCCGTCTGCGCATCACATGGCAACGGTCTCTACTGGCCTTCTGCCACAAGTTCTCCTAAGGCTTGAAGGCCTGCTGATGCACACCTACGACATACGTAGAATCCCTACCCAAATATCGAGCTACAACTACAAGAAGATTGATCACACTATTGGATTATCTCGGGGTTCAATGCCCATCATTTGTTTTTCTTGCCATGGCGTGTGGCATCCATTGCACGGAGCAAACCCGTAGGGCGTCGCTCGTCGTCGCCCCGTCACGCTGGGGCCTTGCCGAATGCTCAATGCGCTCCCGGACCGTAGGGGACGGGCTTGTCCCGTCCCGTGTCGCGGGAGCCACCCAACGTCGGTGCGGGCGGGGACATGCCCGGGACGAGCACCGCCGCAGCGCTCGCATGTCCAAGATGCTCAACGAAGTCCACGACGGACAGCGACAGTTGGTGCCGCGGCGTGAATACGCCGCTGTCATGTCGATACGAGTAGCCATCGATCCTGACTGCGCGCAACCGGTCCCTACGGGCAATGCAACAGCTCGGCATCACGGCAATGCCGTTGCCGGCCCGGACGAAGGACTTCATCACGCCCCAGCCACTCGACTCCACTGCCACCCTCGCAGCGACCGACAATCGTGCGGCAACCGCGTCTTCGAATCCCGGGCCGTAGGCTCCGACCGCCGGTAGGACCGCAGGGTATCGTCGGGCTTGCTCCGCTCCCGCGGACTGCTCCCCGGCGAGGGGATGCTCTTCGGACACCACTACAAGCAGTTCATAGGAATAGAGAGGACGGTAGACGAATTCCGTACCGGTCACCCTGGGGCCGACGACGAGATCCACGCGGCCGTCCGCAAGATGCCGAAGACCGTCCCGCACCGCGCAGTGGGTCACGCGGATATGGGCCCGCGGATGCTCTTCCATGAACCGGCCAACGGACACCGGCAATACGACGGATGCCACCGGCGCGACCGCTAGTTCGATATTCGCGGATACGAGCTCGCTGCGCTTCTCGGCGAATGCATCCGCCAGGGAGTCCAACTCTTCCACCAACGGCTGAGCGAGCTGATACAGGCGCTTGCCGGCTAGTGTTAGGGCGAGGCGAGGTCCGTTGCGCTCGAACAATTCGGTTTCGAGTTCGTCCTCCAGGCTTCGCACCTGAAGGGCGATCGCGCGTTGCGAGACGGAAAGCTCGTCGGCGGCCTTGGTCATGTTCTCGAAACGCGCAGCGGTGCAGAAGGCGCGGAACTGCTTCAGTTGGTCACGCTTATGCCGGATCGGATCGCCAACCATGCTCAGTCCCCGGTCGCGCTCTCCTTGACGATCTGCACAAACGACTCGGCAGCTAGCGAGGGAGGGCAATTGCGGCGCGTCAACATGCCGTAGACGAGCGGCCTAGCGTATTCCGCAACCGGAATCTTGCAGACGCGATCGAGATCGGTAACGCAGATCTCGGGTACAAACGCGATGCCGATCCCCTCCTCGACAAACCGTTTGATCTCGCTCCATCCGTCGACTTCGGCAACCCGATTCGGCATTCGGCCGTACTGTTCGCCCCTGTGACAGACCGAGTCCGCGAGACGAGGCGTGACCGCGGGGTACATCGCGGCTTCCGAAATGGACACCGAACTCCGTCCGCCGAGGGGATGGCCCGGAGGTGCGATCAAGACCATCTTGGAGGAGAACACCGGTTGGAAGTCGAGATCGAGCTGAGGCAGGTCCGCAGCGGAAAAGGCGATGTCCGCCTCGAACTCGCGAAGGCGCCGAACCCTTTCGCGGTTACCGACGACCGCCACGTTGACGACCATGTCCCGCTGCCGCTCGTGCAATCGGTGCAGGTAGCCCGGTAGTACGCTCTCCGCCGTGGTGGGGCCGACCGCGATGTCCAACTCGCCGGTCGCGTGGCCGCGGTGTTGATCCGCGAACACGCCGGCCAGGCGGTCCATGCGGGCCACCAATGGCATAGCCATCTCGTAGAGCTGGTGTCCCGCGGGCGTAAGGGTCAGGTGCGGACCCTTACGCTGAAAGAGAGTCGCGCCAAGCGCTCCCTCCAGCTTGCGCACCTGCTGCGACACCGCCGGCTGACTCGAGGCAATATACCTGCCAGCCTCGGTCACCGAGCCGAGTCGTGCAACCTGGCAGAATGCCCGCAGCTGCTTCAGCCGGTTTCCCTTGTTCGCGTACACCCGCTCTGCTTCTCCGCCGCAAAGCTCTTCGCGCTCGCCGCGAGCCGGCCGTTACGCCGACCGCGCCCTCGGTCACAGATTCCCGTCCCGACCGTCGTGCACAGACGTCACGCACGTTGGCATTGTAGTGGGGCGACGCACCCCGCGTCACCGGTTCGAAAGCGTGCCACCGACGTGTCGTCCGAGCGGTCCAAGGCAATCTGCCCCGCCCATCGTCGACCAGGCGCGAGAAAAATCAGCTATCGGGTTGCCGGTAGCGGAAGATGCCTTTCACGTCACGACGCTCGTGCTATGGTGCGAGCGAGCCGCCCGCTTGGCATGTCGCAGCCCAATGGACGATCAACACCTGCGGTTGGACGCCGCCGGAGTATTTTAGTCGGCAATCCCATGGCTAGGATCCATGACCGAATGTTGGGCACAATCCCCATGGAGACAGACAGGCCGGCCGTCGCACTGTCACGGTCCCGGAGTTGTCGTTGCCGCCAATGGCGGCGCACCATGGAGACGGACAGGCCGGCCGTCGCACTGTCACGGAGTCGGCTGTCGTTTGACGGCTTGCGGTCTCGCGCGTCATGCTAGGAGCCATTGCCGGAACGCTCTACAGGCGGCTTCCCCGGTGGTGTCAGCGCAAGGTCGTCGATGTGCTGGCTTTCTCGGCGCGCATCCCTGCGGCTCGCCGGCACATCCTCCGTTTCGGGCGAACCACGGTGGAGCGCGCCGCCGAACTGGCCGCAGGGGATCCCGTGTTGCGGGACATTTGCCGCGCACATGCCGTGTCCCGCCACCGCGCCACCATCGAGGTGCCGAAGTTGCTGGCGCCATTGATCGAAACCGATCAGCTTGTCCACGAAGTCTGATGGCGGAGGGACGCATCGACGCATGCCGGCGCCCGTTCGAAAAGACCTGCTCGTTGGCGAGGAATAGGAACGCCTCCGCGAGAGTCCACACCGAGATCGCACTGTTGGCGATTGGCCTCGACGATTCCGACGCCGCGGTCGAGTTCAGCGACCGGTCCAGGAGCTCTTGGCTTCGGCAGTACGTGGCAATCCTGTACGGTACCGGGACTACGGTGACCGAGGCTGCTCTCGCCGATCGCCGTCCCGCCGGCGGAGGACGTGGGAACGGCGTTGCCTTGGGGCTGCTCGACTACGGGACGCCTGTCGATCGACCGTATTCCAAGAATCTCGGCGACTATGTCCAGACGCTTGCGTTTGCGAGGCATCTCTCGAGGTTCTATGAACCGGGGACCTTCCGGTGCGATGAACGGCTAGAAACAGTGTTCGGTGATCTCGCCCGGTCGTGGACAGCCGACGAGCGAATGCGGGCGGGCGAGCGGGCCGAGGTCGACATAGTCGTCGTGGACCGAGACTGCGTGCGTTGGCGGGGCGAACTGTGGCTGCCGTACTTCGGCTGCTGCTATTCGAATCCGAACCGGATCGGCGAGATTCCGCTTACCTTTCCCATGCCTGCGCATGTGCGGCCGCTATTCTTCTCGTTCCATCTGCACGACATCCGCGCGCTCACGCCCGGTCTTTGTGACCATCTCAAGCAGTACGAACCCATCGGCTGCCGCGACCGCACCACGCGGGACCGCCTTGCCAGCGCGGGGGTCAAGGCGTTCCTCAGCGGCTGCATCACGAGCACGCTTGCGTTGCCCGACGATGCCGGAGGGCCAGCGCCG
>JAGWBM010000027.1:0-13146 GCA_021295895.1 Pseudomonadales bacterium | reverse complement strand
TTCGCGCAGTGCATGGTCGACACCTTGGAAGCGCTACGGGTCTACAAGCGGGCCCGTGGCGTCAGCACCTCCCAGCTACATTGCTATCTTCCCTGCAGAGCGATGGGTACGCCGGTTGCATTCAATCCGAAAGACCCGTCGGACGAGCGGTTCGATGGCCTGGTCGGCATTGGCGACGACGAATTCCAGGCGATGAGAACCGGATTGACCGAGTTGATGGCGAAGGTGTTCGGGAGGATTCTGGCCGGTGCCGACGCCGAGACCGTCTATCGAACGTGGCGACAGGCGACACTACCCTTGGTTGCGCGCGACGAGATCGAGCGCCGGGGGTACCCGAGGCTGTTCATGAAAGCGCCGAATCCGGCCCGCGAACCGAGAGCCCGGCGGGCGGACCGTGTCCAGATTTCCTTCGCGTTCGATCGGAACCTGGTCGGATTCATTCCCAATGTCGTCCGCTCCATCGAAGCCAATACCTCGCACGGGATGACCTACCATCTGCTAACCCGCGGTCTAACGAGCGCCGACATGGACGCCGTACAGAACGCATGCCCGGATGCCGCCATCCAATGGCACACGATGGACTATTGGCTCAGCAAAGCCGGTCGAGGCGGGTTGGTAGAGCACACCACCGTTTCGACGATGGATCGCTGCGCATTGCCCAACTTGCTGCCGCAGATCGACAGGATTGTCTATCTAGATGTCGACTTGATCGTATTGGGGGATGTCGGCGAACTCTACGCATGGCCGTTGGGCGACAAATCGCTCGCGGCAGTGACCGCATTCCGCCTCGGGGTTTGGCTGGAAGGCTCCGCGCGCTTGAGCTCGCTTGGGAGAGAACGTGCCGAACAGTTGCGGCACCTGCGAGCTGCGGCCAGCGTTGCGGGACCGCTTCAAGGTCCCGCGTTCAATGCTGGCGTACTGCTGATGTCGCTGGAAGCCATGCGACGGGACGGGTTCACCGCACAGGCCGAGAAAAACTTCGAGGCGTTCGGCTACGATGACCAGACGCTGCTCAACTGCTATGCGGGCGGGGACTACGCGGAACTCCCGCAAGCATGGAATGTGGACTACAGGACGTACTTCCGTACCGATGCGGAACCGGCGAAGATTGTTCACTGGAAGGGTCGGATGAAGCCTTGGCACAGCGACGCGAAAAATCACCACGCCATGGCAAGAACCCTGGAGCTGTGGGAGAGGTACTCGGCGTAGGCAGCGGCGCGCGCGTTGGACTTCGTAGGTCAGAGACCGCGACGGCCTCGACAGTCCATGAAAAGGGGCGATGCCGCCCGATGAAGTCGAGCCACCCTTGGTCCGTTGTCGCCCGGAACGTGTTCAGCAGTGTCCGGTTGCACGAGAAGTCCCTTCGATGACTGTGTCTCGCCAGATGCTCCCGGTGCGGCAGGTCGCGTTCGCTTGCCCAAGCCAGGGTGGTCGCCGTAACAGCGCGGACGGTGTTCCCCGGCTTCCAACTCCACACCATCATACGATACGCCGACCACCTGACTATACTGATCCACCGCCTTGGTCTGGTGACGACAAGCATGTGCAGGTCCCTACGAGACTTCGCGAGAGAACGCTAGCGCGTCTCGCGAGTACGCGAGCCGTCCAAGAGCGATTCCAAGCGTTGTTCGAAATGCAACCTGCGTGTGAACATCAGCGCCGCTCAAGGAACGAGTACGCGAGCCGTCCAAGAGCGATTCCAAGCGTTGTTCGAAATGCAACCTGCGTGTAAACATCAGCGCCGCTCAAGCAATCCAGCGCGTCTCGCGAGTACGCGAGCCGTCCAAGAGCAATTCCAAGCGTTGTTCGAAATGCAACCTGCGTGTAAACATCGGCGCCGCTCAAGCAATCTAGCGGGTCCGGCGTGAAGGAGAAAATCGCACTCTTCGTGGGGAGCTTGCAAGGGGGAGGCGCCGAGCGGGCGATGTTGGACATCGGTCGCGGACTCGCCCAGCGGGGTTTCGCCGTCGACCTGGTGCTGATGCGTCCCACGGGCGCCTACCTCGAGGACGTGCCCGATTCCGTGCAAGTGTTCGCTCTGAACACGCACGGGATAGCGGCTACGCTGCCCGCGTTGTTGAACTACCTGCGTCGCCGCCGGCCGAGGGTGCTTTTGTCGACCCTGAACACCTGCAATGTCGCGGCTCTGCTGGCCGGTGTCCAGCTTCGACGGCAGCTACCGGTCATCGTGCGGCAAGCGGTCCATTTCTCCAGGTCTTACGCTACCCGCCCCTGGCGGGGACGACTCTGGCTGGCCATCGAACGGCAACTGTGGCGGTTCGCGGATGTCGTGGTGACGAACTCGTGCGCCGTGGCGGCCGACTTGAAGCGCATCGCTCCCGGAATCTCGCCCCGCGTGCGCGTGATCTACAATCCCGTCGTCTGGCCGGGTCTCCCTGCGCGGGCGACCGAGCCCGTGGACCACGCTTGGTTGCGCGACGACGAGGTGCCGGTCGTGCTCGCCGCCGGGAGGCTACATCCGAATAAGGACCATGGGACTCTGCTTGAGGCGTTCGCGTTGGTCGCGGGCGAGCGCACCGCCCGGCTCGTGATCATCGGCGAGGGCATGGAGCGGGATCGGCTCTTGGCACGCTCGCGCGAGTTGGGAATCGCCGGCAAGGTCGAATTGCCGGGCTTCCAGCGCAATCCCTTCCCCTGGATGGCCCGGGCGCGCGTGTTCGTCCTGTCGTCCATCGTCGAAGGCGCCCCGAACGTCCTCGTTCAGGCCATGGCCTGTGGCACAACGGTGGTGAGTACGGACTGCCCCGGCGGGGCTAGGGAGATACTCGGCGACGGTGCATGGGGCGCGTTGACGCCGGTCGGCGATCACGCCGCACTTGCGGCGGCAATCTCCGAAGCGATGGACAACCCGATGGCGCCAGACGAGTTAGTTCGCCGGGCGAGCGACTTCTCGGCGGAGTCGTCGATCAGCGGCTACGAGGATGCCATTGCCGTGGTCCTCAACCGGTCACAACCGGACGCGGGACCTGTCGGAGCCACCGCGGAAGAGGATCCCGCAAAATTGAACAGTAACTTCGGAATGGCGAATGAAACAAGCAAGCGCTTATGTAGGGTCGCCCCTACGGAACCTCGCTAGAGAACGCCAACGGGGTTTCGGCGTGAAGGGGAAAATCGCGCTCTTCGTAGGAAGCTTGGAAGGTGGCGGCGCGGAGCGTGCGATGTTGGACATCGGCCGGGGGCTCGCGGAGCGTGGTTTCGTCGTCGACCTTGTATTGGTGCGGGCTACCGGGCCCTATCTAGAGGATGTGCCTGATTCCGTACGTGTGGTCGATCTGAACAGGCGCGGACTACTGGCGACACTTCCCGCGTTGGTGAACTACCTGCGTCGCCGGCGGCCGAGCGTGCTGCTATCGACCCTGACCACCTGCAACGTGGCGGCTCTGCTGGCCGGTCTCCAGCTCCGACGGCACCTCGCGGTCATCGTGCGGCTAGCGTCCCATTTCTCCATGGATTACAAAACCCGCACTCGCCAGGCACGGATCGCTATGGCTGTGGAACGGACACTGTGGCGGTTCGCGGATGCCGTGGTGACAAACTCGTGCGCCGTAGCGGTCGACTTGAAGCGCATCGCTCCCGGGATCTCGCCCCGCGTGCGCGTGATCCGCAATCCCGTCGTCTGGCCGGGTCTTCCCGCTCGGGCGGCCGAGCGCGTGGACCACCCTTGGATGTGCGACGACGAAGTGCCGGTCTTGCTCGCCGCCGGCGGGCTTCGTCCGGTCAAGGATCATGCGACCCTGCTCAGGGCGTTCGCCTTGGTTGCGGGCGAGCGAACCGCTCGACTCGTCATTATCGGCGACGGCGCCGAGCGGGATCGCCTCTTGGCGTTGTCACGCGAATTGGGTATCGCGAGCAGGGTCGAATTGCCGGGCTTCCAGCACAACCCTTTCGCCTGGATGGCTAGGGCACGGGTGTTCGTCATGTCGTCCATCTCCGAAGCAGCCCCGAACGTACTCGTTCAGGCCATGGCCTGTGGCACGACGGTGGTAGGTACGGACTGTCCCGGCGTCAGGGAGATACTGGGGCACGGTGCATGGGGCGCGCTGACGCCGGTGGGCGATCACGCCGCGCTTGCGACGGCAATCTCGGAGGCGATGGACAACCCGATGGCACCTAGCGAGTTGATAGGCCGAGCGAGCGACTTCTCGGCCGAGGCGTCGATCAGCGGCTACGAGGATGCCATTGTCGCTGCCCTCAACCGGTGACGACCGGAGTCGAAGCGTCACGTCTCATTAAGCACGGTCGACGAGTAGGTCTTCGTAGACGCTGCATAACCGCTTCACGACCACGTCGTAGTCGTAGTTCTGTTGTGCCTTCAACCGGTTGTACCGGCCCATTTCAATCCGCAATTCCGGGTGTGTGCGGAGATGGTCGATGGCGCAAGCGAAGCCGTCTATGTCCTCGGGGTCGAGCAAAATCCCGCCATAAGGTACGTCGATTATCTCGGGGATGGCACCGACGTTGGACGCGACCACGGGCAAACCCACGGCCATTGCTTCCAAAACGCTGGTCGGCAACCCTTCACGCAACGATGGGAAGAGAAAAACGTCGGCTTCGGCGAGCAATGAGAGCACGCCTTTGTTGGGCCGCGGTTCAAGGACGGCAACGCGACCGAGCAGGCCACGCGATTCCAGGTCGCAGATGAACGCCTCGCGGGATTCCTTGGGCCCACCGCCCACGAGTTGGAAGGTGGTGTCCGGTAAGCGCTCCGCGACCGAGGCGATGGTGGAGACTCCCTTCGGATGCCAAATCCTTCCGGTGTAGACCACCTTCATCGGGCCGTCGCCACGCGTCCCGGTCCTGCTTCGCTGCGGCACAGTGCGGCAGTCGATGAAGTTTGGAACCACGGTCGTCTTGTCGTCGTAGCCTCCAAGTGTGCGAACCGAGCGCTGGCTGGCTTTGCCCAAAATCAGTATCCAGGCGGCGCTGTCGAATATGCGGCGATACGCACTTCGATACCATCGAGATGCCGGACGGGTACCGTCCGGCACGAGGAACGTTCCGTGTAGATAGAGGACGCAAGGGACGTGAGCACGGCGGGCAATCCACATCACGCTAAGGTTCACAAGCGTAGCCGTCGGGGTGAAGGAACCGTTCAAGTGCACGAGCGCATAACGGCCCGTGCGGAGCGAAGAGTGGACGCGCCACAGAATCCTGACGAACCGTGCCGCCTCGCCGTAGGTCAGCCGCGGCCCGGGTTTGTGACGCTTGACGGTTTGTCGGGTGTTCACAAGGTCGACTGCGAACGGCTCGGGGAGCCCGCGCCGCAGCAACGTTTCCGTCCACGTCTGCATCCCGCCCAGTGGCGGCGACAGAGGGGACACCAAAAGGATTCGAGCTGGCCCGGATCGAGTCGCGTGTTCCATCCGGGAAAACCTCCAAGACGCGAATCGTAGGAGACAGCCTAGGCGTTCGGCCAACTGTGTTGCAAGCATCCTTAGTACCTATGCTGTGAAATCACTCTGTTTGAGCACCGTATTGCCGCCCTCGGCACCACCCCAGGATATCTGTGGTACCTTTCTAGTGATGGGCGACCAACCGGGACCGGCGGCGACCAGGTAGCGTAAAGTGGTGGACTTAAAGCTGCTGCGCCATGTCAGGTCCCGACTCGCGAGCGGATCAGAGGGAGCGTTCAAGCTCACCGTCGCGATGCTGCTGGTCGTGGCTGCACTGGGGTTCAGCTACACGGCACCCGATACCAACTTCCCCCAATCCGAGTTGCGCGCCGTTCTGCTTCGCGTGACGTTGATCAACGGCCTGCTGTTTGTCGTGGCCCTCGCGCTTCCATGGGTCAAAGGCGTCTCCAACGCCGCGTTGGCGTTGGCGACCGTAGTAGGCGTGTTCACCGTGTACCTGGTCCACACGGAGCTGTTCCAGCCCTCGAACAGGGTCTGGATGACCATGGTGCTGGCCGCCTGTTTGTTCGCCCTCTTCACGGCGTTTCGGGTCATCGACGAGCGCCGCTGGGGTGGGTTCGCGCTCACGGTTGCTGCAGCCTTGGCTGTCGCCGCTTCTGCGTGGCCGGAAACCGTGCCGAAGCTACAGGCGGGCATGCGCACACCCGGGGGCCTGCTGTACGTAGGCAGTCCCGCAACGTGGACCGTGCTGGCGCTTGTGTGCGCCGGCTCGGCGCTGGCGCTATACGTGTTGTTCAAGGTGTGGGCTTTCCGTTGGGGAGGGCTCGCCTTGCTGGCTGCCTGCTCGTTCCTTGTCGGGTTGTTCCTCGCGCTTGGGCTCAAGTTCGGCGAGGGCGGTAGCGGCTACTACGCGGATGGATGGGAAGATCATCCGAACATGCGATCGGTGGCATTCAAGGAGACACCCAACCTCTATTTCCTTGGCTTCGACTCAATCACCCCTGAGGCCATCATGGTCAAGCACATGGGAATCGAGACCACCGATTTCCACCAGTTGATGGAAAGGGAGATGCGACGATTTAGGAACCTGTTCGCCAACGCCGTTCCCACCAAGTACTCGATAAACACGATGATGGCGCTCGACCAAGATATCTACCTTGAGAACAGAGAGGCCGCTGGCTTGCCGAGCTATTTCGCCGGCCACGACCTCAGTCCGCTGGTCTGGCTTCTTAGGCAGAACGGGTACGAAACCACTTCAATCTACCAGAACACCTACTTCGGTCACGCGCGGGGACCGGGTATAGACAACTACGTGGTCCAAAGTAAGAGTGCGCTCTGTTCTCTGTTGGACGAAGGCGTTGAAGCGTTGGCATTCTGGGGCTACTGCTGGAGGTGGGTGCCAGAACGCGTCCCTGCTGCCGACTTCCTGGTTCAGCATCTGTCCGGCGTTGACACGGAACGCCCCCAGTTCGTGATTGCGCATCTAAACTTGCCAGGCCACACGCCGAAGATATTCGACTACGAAGACAAGGAAGATCTGGAACGATTCCTGTCAAGATTCGAGGGAGATTTCAACAGGGCGGCGGCCCCCCTGGAACAGATCATCGAACACCTTAGAGCTAATGACCCCGACTCGATCCTGTTCGTCTTTGGTGACCACGGGGCGTGGCTGTCTCGAGGATTCGACGTCGAAGACGATCCGGCGTTCTTCCTGCAAGACCGGTTCGGAATCCTAGGCGGGGTGTACCCACGCGACAGGTGCGTACCCGAGTTGGACGAGGCCGAAGACAAGGGTTACGTGACATCTCTGGACGTGTTGCACGCCATCGTCCAATGTCTGTCGGACGGACAGAGTCCTCTGCTCAAGCCGAGGCGCGACAGGTTCTTGACCCGCGATCTCGCTGAGGGTCATTCGTATGACTACGAGGAGTTCCTATATGAGTAGAGACCCGCCGATAGTGTTGATCTTGGCGTTTGGCAAAGCCTGCGCGTGGTCGCTGGCTGCCTTAGCGTCCGAAGGTGCCGAATTTGCGTCCACCTCGGCGGGGAACGTCAATGTCCTGCGGGCGTACATCGACCCCGGGGTGGCGGGCTTCGTCATCGTCACGGTGCTGGGGTTCATCTCATCCATTGGATACTGGGCACGGTCATACATCGGCCGGGTGAAGCAGCGGCTGTTCGGACGCGGAGAGGACTGCGCGGCTGACCATGCGGACGGCGGGGGCCCCGCGGATGGCGATGCCGACGGCGAGGAGGCGAATTGTTGAGCGCGGTCGGCGGGTCCTTCAAAGACCCGTCTGGGCGTGTCTACCGCTTCGGAGACGGGGCCGGTGGACGGCGCGTGGTCCGAGGACTGACCACCCCGGCCGCAGCTTCGGTCGAGAAGCTACTCGAAGAGCCTTTCTTCAGGCGGCTGCTCGCTGGCGGCAATGTGGTGGAAACGCATTTTCTGTGCGCAGAAGAACCCATCGCCGCCGCAGTTAAGGACATGGGCTGGGCGTCAGCCGTAGAGCACAAGTCGGTCGATTTTCTGACTTGGCCCTATGAGTGGCCCTTCTCGATGCTCAAGGACGCGGCGCTCCTGCAACTGCATCTGCTGGGAACGAGCGTGCGCTCCGGATGGGTGCTCAAGGATGCCACCCCGTTCAACATTCAATGGATGGGTACCCGGCCGGTTTTCATCGACATTCCCTCATTCGTTCCGCGGGAGGACGGTGAATACTGGCAGGGCTACCGACAGTTCTGCTCGATGTTCCTAATCCCGCTAATGCTCACGGCGCATCTGGGCATACCGTATCAGCCGCTCTTGCGCTCAAGGTTGGAGGGCATCCCACCTGAAGAAGCGGTGAGGTATTTCTATGGGCTGCGGCGATTCAAGAAGGGCGTGCCCTCCCACGTCTGGTTTCCGGCAAAGGTCGAGGGATGGATGCGGCGTCGAGGCGGGGCGACACGACCATCGGATTCTGGGCGCAAGCAGCCCGAGACGGCGCTCCTGGCCTTGTTGGATGGCCTAGCCCGTCTCGTGAAAGGGTTGTCCTATCGGCCGTCTATGTCGGACTGGCCGCGTTACTCGGACACGCACTCCTATGGCGAGGGTGATTTCGAGCGGAAGATGACCTTCGTGGAAAATCACACCTCCACGCGCCGCCCGCGCCTACTTTGGGATCTCGGCGCGAACACCGGGACCTTCTCCCGCATCGCGGCACGGCACTCGGAGCTAGTCGTCGCGGTGGACGGCGATCATGAAGCGGTGGATGTTCTCTACCGCGAGGCGCGCAAGGGCGGTGAGCAAAATATCATTCCGCTCCTCATGGACTTGGCAAACCCGTCGCCCGGTCAGGGCTGGGCGGGGAGGGAGCGTGCCCCGTTCGTCGGGAGGCAAAGTCCCGACATGGCACTCTGCCTCGCGCTCATCCACCATTTGCGAGTCTCGGCGAACGTACCAGTCTCGCTCGTCACCGAGTGGCTGCGGAGCCTGGATGCCATGGTCATCGTGGAGTTCGTCGGCCGCGACGACGAGATGTTCGCCAAGCTGGCCGAAAGCAAGCGAGACGACTTTGCCGACTACACTTCGGAGAACTTTCTCTCGGAGGTAGAAAGGCGATTTACGGTCGAGGACAGGTTGGAATTGAAGGCAGGGAAGCGGGAAATGCTGTTGCTGACGCCGAAGAACGCGCCATAGGGGCGGCCCTTTCGGTCGGAAACGGACCCCCCGACTTCCAGTACCCGTTCGCTTCGCGTTCGTTCAGCATTGGCTTGCCCGTGGGTCGCCAAGTCTCGATGCCACTTGCAAGGCGACTTCTCGGCCCAATCGGATGGCGTAGTTCGTGCCACGATCCTCCGGGTAGACCGGGGCCATCGTACTCGGCTACGACGTTGCTTCGCCGTCTCGCCCATCCGTCGTTCCGCGAGGCGGGAAGCCGATCGTCTCCTTGACGAAGTAGAGGGGTCGCCGTTTGAGTTCTCCGTAGGCCCGGCCGAGATACTCCCCGATGACGCCGAGCACCAAAAGCTGCACGCCACCCAGGAACAACATCGCGATGAACAGCAACGTCCAACCGGTGACCCAGACGTCCGTCAAGAGCCGTAGCACAAGCGCGTAGACGATTCCGGCCAAGGCGAGCACGGAGGCTGCGAATCCCAGGTAACTCGCGAGTCGGAGTGGAATCACGGAGAAGGAGAGGATTCCGTCGGCTGCCAGACGAACCATCTTCCCGAAGGAGTACTTGGATCCGCCCGCGAGCCGCGGCGCACGCTCGAAGTGGACCGGTTCCTGGCGGAAGCCGGTCCAGGCGACCATTCCCCGAACGTAGCGGCTTTGTTCGGGCATCGCCAGCAGGGCGTCGACGACCATACGGTCCATCAGCCGGAAGTCGCCCGTATCCAATGGAACGGGCACCTCTGACAGGCGGTTCATCAAGCGATAGAACGCGTGGCTGAATGCGCGTTTCGACGCCCCCTCGCCCTGACGCAAGGAGCGTACGCCGTAGGCGACATCCGCACCGGCGCGCCACCGGTTGACCATCTCCATGATCGCCTCGGGCGGATCCTGGAGATCCGCGTCGATGACCGCGACGATGTCACCGCTGGCGTGTTCCAGCCCCGCCGTCAACGCGACCTGGTGACCGAAGTTCCGCGATAGGGCGACGATCCGGACCCGATCATCGGCACCTTGTATGCCTCGGAGGATGTCGAGTGTCGTGTCTTCGCTTCCATCGTCGACATAGACCAGCTCGAGACCGACCTTGGGAATCCTCTTTAGCGCCGAGATCAGACGCTGGTGCGTCTCTCGAATGACGAGTTCCTCGTTGAATGATGGGATGACGACGGAGAGGAGGCTGTAACCGGTTCGGTTCACCGTGCGCGCATTTGGAGTAGGGGTGAACGCCTGACGATAGCACGTCCCCAAGGAGTCGGTTCGCGGCGAGGTCTGACTAAGACGCTTTCGCCGTCTGATGACGCCGGACTCGCGCAAATCCGGGATCAATGCCAACGGGTTGCTATCCGATGTGCGCGATCACGACACCCGTGTGAGACCGGATTCGCGTGTGTCCGAGACCCGCCAGACGGATTCGCGTGTGTCCGAGACCCGAAAGAGTCGACAACAACCTGTCAGCCTAGCAGCGCAAAACTGCATTTCCGTGCAAATTCGCTAGTCAGGGACCGTGAGTCTTTGTAGATTGGGGGTTGAAGTCGCCGCGGCTGATCGGTGACACCAGAGGACGAGAGGAACATGACCAAGAACCTTCAAACAACTGGCCACCGGGCTTGGCAGGCACTGATCTTGCTCACCGCGACGACTGTCGCCTGGGTATCGGCTGCGGACGACCACGATGTGCACCGCGTCGCCTTGTTCCCGGCGAACTCGGACTCGCAGCGGCAGGGGTTCGTGCGCGTGATCAACCATCAGTACGACGCTGGCGACGTCACGATCCAGGCGATCGACGACACCGGTTACCGAGCCGACGAGGTCACGCTCTCCATCGATAGCCGGGAGACGATCCACTTCAACTCCGAGGATCTCGAGCTCGGCAATAGCGACAAGGGACTCTCGGACGGGACCGGAATGGGCCAAGGCGGCGATTGGCGGCTCGAGTTGACCAGCGACCTGGACATCGAAGTGCTCGCCTACATCCGCACCACGGACGGGTTCCTAACTTCCATGTTCGACACGGTCCCCGCCGAAGGCCTCCGCCACCGCGTGGCGGTATTCAATCCGGGCAGCAACACAAACCAGGTTAGCGTGCTCCGGGTCATCAACGACGGCACGGAGGACGCGGATCTCGAAATCGTCGGAATCGATGATGCGGGGAATTCGCCCGAAACGCCGGTTGAAGCGACCGTACCCGCAGGCGAGGTTCTCATGCTCTCCGCCCAGGAATTGGAACAAGGCGGCGGCGACCTGGAGGGCTTGCTCGGTGACGGCACGGGCAAGTGGCGACTCAACGTCACTGCCCACGAACCGGTCACGGTGTTGAGCCTGATCCGAAACGCCCGGACTGGGCACATCACCAATCTCTCCGCGGCGGCGGACCGTGAAATCCTCACGTTCGCCCGCGATGTCTACAACGCGTTGATCTCCCGCCCTATCGTTCAGTCAAAGTGCATCCATTGCCACATTCACGGTGGCCAGTCCGCCCACACGCCACTGGTGTTCGTGCTTTCGTCCGTGGAGGATTACCGGATCAAGAACTTCAAGGTGTTTAGCGATTACCTGACACCCCCGGAAGAAGAGCTAGGTAACGAGGAATATGCCAACAACCAGGCGACCAGGATCCTCGAAAAGATCCAGGGCAATCTAGGACACGGCGGTGGCCCGCAGATCGAATCCGACACGGATGATTTCCGCAACATGGAGCGGTTCGTGACGCTACTCGCCGCCGAGATCGAAGAAAACCTCGATCAATAGGAACCTAACCGCGGGGCTAGTGGCGTTCTCTGGTTCGGCCGGGTTTCGACCACTCCTGGCCGAGTGATCCTGACCTGGGCCGGACCAATCCCTCGCGGGTTCGCTTCGAGGTCTCGAATCCGTACGGCCTAGCCAACGGCTGTCACGCGCTGGCGGGCTCTTTACCTTCCTGTCAGGTTGGCAACGCGCCAACAAACCCATCGGCAGACGTCAGCGCCAACGCCCAAGGCACGACCGAGCAAGGACACGATGAGTCCGAGTTCAGCTTCGGGTAACACGGCGCGATGCCACGCCTCGAGGTGGGCGTCGCGTTGCCACGACCGCTTCCTCGGCGCCGCCAAGCGCGTATGTGCCGGGGCGTGGTGATCGCGAATCCGGACATCGTACCGAATCCGGAAGACATCCGAAATCCGCTAGCCCAGGATCTTGCACTAGAAAAAAAGAAGGAGGGCTTTCGCCCTCCTTTATGGAGTTGGCTGAGACCTCGGTCCTTGAGGTCCTGCCGCTCTGTGTTAGGAAGCGACTCGCCTCATACGTGCGAGGTGATTTTTCTTCCCAGGTTGCCGCCCCAACAGGGCGGCAACCTGGACTTCGGTCACCTATTATCCCTATCGTCGGCGTGCTGATAGACCGTGGTATCGATCTGACCCGTGCCCGGATGGACCTGGATCGTCATCACGTCGATGTCACGAGTCGGGGATGCAACGTTGATCGTTGCCGCCCGTCCAGCGTAACTTCGTCCTGAACCCGCAGTACCAGCCGACCATTGCCCGGGACCATGCCCTGCAGGGTGTTGCTTATCAGCGTGACGCCGTCTTCAAGATTGAAGCTGTCGTCGTCTACCCAGAACTGTGCCGCATCGGTGCCCCGGTTGACGATAACCAGACGCTGGTTGTACGCCTCGTGTGTGCTGAGATAGGTCAGGTGAACGGTCGTGCCATCGCGGTCGATCGCACCGGCCGCCTTGGGCCCGACGGCGCCCGGCTTGAACGCCTTGTCGTCAGCGTTGGCCAACTGCGGATGGACCATCAGGCTATAGGCGTCCATGGTCGTCGGATCGCCGACTTCCGGAATCGCGTTGTCGTTACCCGTGGCAAGGACGCAGAAGTAGCCATTGCCCACCGAGAAACCCGCGGTACCTGACGCCCGGTTGGCCGAGGCAACACCGGCCGGGGTGGGATCACCCGCGGCCAAGTGGCCGCTGCGACCGTCCGGATCGTCCTCGTGGACCTCGATGTCGCCGCCGGCAACGCCCAACGTCAGTTGGCCGTCCCCGCAGTCTTCATCGCTGGAGACCCTCCAAGGCTTCTTGTTGCCCGGGATGAGGTCGCCCCCGGCAGACACGATCGCGAAGTTCCCGGG
>JAGWBM010000128.1:8358-9803 GCA_021295895.1 Pseudomonadales bacterium | reverse complement strand
CCCAGTTGGCGCGGTTTTCTTCGCGCTGCGCCAGCGCCCAGTCCTGGTAGGGGATCGTGCCGCCTTCCACCACGCTGCGTCCCGCCGGAATGGCACCGAGGGCACCCAGGATCGGGGCCGCGCCTTGGCGTGCATTGTGGTCCTCGAGATCCCAGTGCGCCGATCCCATGGCTTGCCAGATGCCGTTGTAGTCGGGAACACCGTCGGGCGTCTTGGGCACCTGGTAGGTGGATTCGGCGCTGTTCTGTATCGTTTGACATGATACGGACAAGGTGGAGGCCGCGAACAACACGGCCACCGTTGCCGCCACATGCGACGGCATCGCGAATCGGTTTTGCATCAACCCCTCCCCAGTCGGACGCATTCCGAATGGTTGAGATTACACCAAGAAAGAGTTGGCTGCTGTCAGTGCCGGTGCGATCGTAGGGTTCACTTTCGGGCGATGACAAGCATCGCCCCTACACGTCCTTGTAGATCTTGCCGCGTCGCCTGACCGGGTCGAGCAGCGACCAGTCGCCTTGGGGGATGTCGAACCCGTCGGGGTGGGGCGGGCGGGGCGCCATGCCGAGCGATTGCATCACGCGGTCGTCCCGGTAGTAGCACTGGACCGTGATCGTGACCAGCGTTCCCACGCCGGCGAATCGGGAACGGCTCAGCTCGCCGGCGAGTTCCGCACGCGACGCGGCATCGAGGTCGGCGTACGCCGTGTCATGGCGCTCGGCGGCTTTGGACTCGAGGTGCTTCAAGGCGTTGGCGACCGTGGCGTGGTAGGGACGGGCGGTGGCGAGGATGTCGGCGGCGATGCCGGCATCGTCGGCGCCCGGTACATCGAGTTCCGGGCTGGCGGGAATGACCGCACCGACGAGGGCGAGAAGCGTTCGTTGCTCGTCCCGGGTGAAAGGAGTGTCGGTTGCGATGGTCTCGGGCATGGCCGCTCAGTCGAACAGGTTGGCCAGGCGCTTCTTCATGGAGTCGGCGATGTATAACGCCAATGCCTGGATGGTGCGGGTGGGGTTCACGCCCGCGGAGGTCACGAAGATGCTGCCATCGACGATGAACAGGTTCCTGACGTCGTGGGCGCGGCCCCATTCGTTGACCACCGACCGTTCCGGGTCGGTGCCCATGCGCGCCGTGCCCATCAGGTGCCAGCCGCCGACGCCGATGGGGGCTTCGGTGATGACATCCTGTGCCCCCGCCGCGGTAAGCACTTCGGTTGCCCGGGCCACGGCATGGTCGAGCATGCGTCGGCTGTTCTCCGAGAGCGTGTAGTCGATCTTCGGGGCGGGTATCCCGTGGCCGTCCGTGAGCGCTGGATCGAGCGTCACGGTGTTGTGCTCTTCGGGCAGGTCCTCGCAGATGCCCACCATGCCGGCGATGCGGCTGAATAGCTGTCGATAGGCGTCGTGGTGGCCCTCGCCGAAGGGTATCCGTCCGCTGAACATCCC
>JAGWBM010000128.1:7930-8320 GCA_021295895.1 Pseudomonadales bacterium | reverse complement strand
GAAACCGCGCTCGGGGTCGGTCTCGTAGAACTCCTGGCTCCAGATGCAGACCCCCGGCCCTCGGTAGCCGTCCAGGGGCTCGTCGAAGATGCCCTGGATCGACGCATAGGGATGGAACATCAGGTTCTTACCGACGAGGCCGCTCGAATTGGCGATGCCGTTCGGGAAACGGCCCGAGGCGGAGTTCAGAAGCAACCTCGGGGTGCCGACACCGTTGCAGGCGACGATGACGACCTCCGCAGGCTGGAATTGCTCGACGCCGTCGCGATCGAAATACACGACGCCCGACGCCATGCCGTCGCCGTTGGTGGTGATCTCCCGAACGCGGCAGCGTGTTCGAACTTCAACGCCGGCCCGCACCGCGTGCGGCCAGTAGGTGATGTCGGTGCT